>JAIPAH010000047.1 GCA_021740175.1 Bacteroidales bacterium | reverse complement strand
TATTTGCCGAGACCATTCAAATGGGTAAATTCGAAAAAGCGGGAGTCTCCATCATCAAAGGCCTTTTTTATTTTTTCTTTTATTATCTCCTCTGACTTATGTCCATCGGGTTGGTATATTGGGGAATACTTAAGCGGGGTTTCTCCGATGAGTTCTTCTTCCTTAGCCTGGAACATAACAGTAGCTGCTTTGTTACAATCAATAAAAATGTCATCCTTCATCAGGAAAATCGCATCGGAAGAAGACTCAAACAAAGTTTTGAATTTTATCTGGCTCTCTTCCAGATTCTTTTCTGCCAGCTTTTTTTCTGAGATGTCGTGATAAATAACATAAATGCCCTTATGTTCTTCCCCGAAATGAATCGGCATTCCGGTAATTGACACATAGACCGGGACTCCATCCTTGGTGTTGCGGAGACTTTCTATATTGACTTTTTCTCCCTTTGCAGCGGCTTTAGTGAGTTGCTGAGCTGTTTCCCTGTTATCAGGTGAAGAAATAAGCTCGTCAAGATTTTTGCCGATAGCTTCTTTCTCGGTGTAATTAAAGAGTCTTTTGAATTCTTCATTGATTTGCTTAATGATGCCATCGGGATTTACAATGGTGATAGCTTCAGGGGCCTGGTTAAAGAGTGTTACAAAGTATTGTTTGCTTAGTTCAATTTCTTCATACGATATCGTTTTATGGATTGCCGCACCAACGACATTAGCGATGACATTCAGCAAATTGACTGTTTCTTCGTCCCATTGTCTTTCATTTTCACAATCATCAAAACCAATGAATCCCCACCATTTATTTTCCATAAATACGGGCATTACCAGGATAGATTTGACGTTTTGTGCTTTAAGGGTATCTTTTAAAGGATTATCCAGGTTTTTTACCAGACCTTCAAAGCGTTTATTGTTGGAGAGGTTTTTGGTCCATTGGGGGAAATTTTTATAAGGGAGATTTTGTAATTCTTCGTTATTGATTTGAGATTTGGTGTTTTTTGCTGTCCATTCGTATAATTGGCTCATAACCAGTTGGTCGCTATTATCGTAACTGTTTCTGAAGATATAAACACGATTCACTTCTGCGGCCTCCCCGGTGTATTTCAGTAGCTCGTGTATCTTATCCCGCCAATGGGGTGCTTGAAGATATTGATTGGATGCAAAAGAGATTACCTCGAGTATTTTTTTTCTTATATGATCACCTGCCTGTTCCACACTCATTATCGTCTTAATTAAATTGTTTTCCAAAGATATTAAAACCTGTCTTTCGACACTAACGAAAACGGAAAAAACTTAAGTTGTAATAAAAAAAAGCCCCCGAATCATTAGGTTGACTGGGGGTTTCATTTTTGTATTTGTTAATTACCTATTCTTCTTTGGCAGTTCGCTCGGGTAGTTTACCGGGTTTAACCATGATGGAATACATAGCAGGGACAACCACAAGTGTAAGGAATGTAGCAAAAGCCAATCCAAAGATAATGGTCCATGCCAAGGGATTCCAGAAAGCTGCACTGTCACCGCCGAAATAAATGTTGGGTGCTAAATCGGTAAAAAGGGAGACAAAGTCAATGTTCATCCCTACAGCTAGCGGAAGCAGCCCAAGGATAGTAGATGCGGCGGTTAGTATGACCGGCGTAAGCCTTGTGGCACCACCCTGGATGATAGCTTTTTGCCGCTCCTCACCGTTGTCGATGAGCAAGTCGGTGTAGTCTATCAGAATAATGGCATTTTTAACAACAATTCCTCCTACGGCAATAATGCCCATACCTGTCATCATAATGGAAAAAGTTACCCCAAAGATTTTCAGCCCAAGTAAAACGCCTATCAAACTGAACAATATTTGAACCGCAATAATCATAGGTTTCATCAATGAGTTGAATTGTACGACCATAATGACGATAATGAGAATCAGGGCCACAAGGAAAGCGGAAGAGAGAAACTGGGCGTTTTCCTGCTGTTCTTCCTGCTCACCGGTAAATTGGACATTGTAACCTTTAGGCAAATCCTTCCTGAATTGTTTTAATGATTCATCGATCTGATTAACAATTTCATTGGCATTGTACCCGGAAAGGACATTGGAGTACAGTGTAATAACCCGTTCATGGTCTTTTCGCTTTATTCCGCCGTAAGTTCGAGTATATTCTACATCTGCTACAGCAGAAAGCGGAATTTTCTTCAACCCTTTTTGTTTACCGGGAAGCATGAGTTTCATGTTCATGAGGGATTCAAGGTCATCCCGGTATTTTTCCTGTAGCCTCAGGCGGATATCATATTCATCTTCTCCTTTTCTTATTTTGGAGATTTCTTTACCGTTTAGTGCAGTACGCAGGGACGAGCCCAAATGGGCCGTTTGAATTCCCAGCTTATTGGCTTTATCACGATCAATATGCACTGTTAGCTCCGGGGTATTGGTTTCAATGTCGGTTTTGAGTTCTTCAATTCCTGCAATATTCAAGCCTTTGATATGACTTTTCAATTGATTGGTGATAGGTATGAGCTTTTCAAAATCTTCACCGGAAACTTCAATATTGATAGGCTTCCCGGTGGGTGGCCCCATCTGTTCTTCAGTTACTGTAATTTCAGCTCCCGGAATATCATCGACGTTATCCCTGAAGCGGCTTACATATTTCATCGTATGGGGCTCTTCACGATATTGATATTCCACGAAGTTAACACTGACTTTTGCCAGCTTGGCTTGTGTGGTACGGTCGAAGACATCTTCCCCGGCATTAACCGCTACATTGGTCATTACACTTTCTATATCGGGATTGTCTTTCCCCAGGATTTCAAATATACGGTCTTCAACGGTCCTGGCTACCGAATCGGTGGTGCGCAATTCCGTGCCTGCCGGCATTTTGATATATGTATGGATTGTGTTAGGATCCCCTGAAGGGAAGAAGATCACCTTTAACGGTGAAACTCTCAGTATTGCAAATGTCATTATCAGGATAATTACCGTTCCGATAATAACACCGTAAGGTCGCTTGCCTTTTAACAGAAATCGAAGCGTACTTTTATAAGCATTCGTGAAAGCAGGGATCACCCTTCGCTGGAATTTACGGATAAGAAAACGCAGCACGTATTGCACCATCAAATATAGAATAAGGAAGAAAATGAGAAGATTCCCCACAAATGCAAAGTTACCGAGATATGATATAATGCTGATTCCAGCCACGCCCAGTATGATATAAAGATTCCTGCGATGATTAATGGTCACTTTTTCATTTCCATGATATTTCATAAATGAGACAGCAAAAACGGGATTAATCATGTAAGCCACCAGCATAGAAGCCGTGAGTGTAACAATGATGGTGATCGGGATATACAACATAAATTCCCCGAATATCCCGGGCCAGAAAGCGAGGGGGATGAAAGGAGCCATGGTGGTTAGGGTTCCGGAGAAGACAGGACCGGCCACCTCGCCTGATCCGATTTTTGCTGCCGGAGCGATCGGGAGATTAGGGGTTGTCATAAAATGCCGGTAAATATTTTCTACCACCACAATGGAATTATCAACGACGATCCCCAAAACAAGGATAAAGCCCATCAAGACCACCATGTTCATGGTAAAGTCCATGGCCGGGATGGCGATAAAAGCAATAAGCATAGAAAGAGGTATGGCTACTGCCACGAATAAGGCATTTTCCACCCCCATGAAAAACATCAGCACAAGAACTACCACGAAAAAGCCCAGAATAATCGTGTTAAACAAGTTACTTACACTGTTCCGGGTACGGTCGCTTTGGTCTCCTGTTGTAACGATTTCCAGGTTTTCCGGACTTTCTTTTTCGAAATCATCTAAGATGACGCGGATGTCCTCTACAGCTTCAATCAGATTTTCCCCGGTTTTTTTGATGACATTGAGCGTGATTACATCATTACCGTCTAAACGGGAAAAGCTTTCCCTGTCGGCAAAATCATCCTTCACCTTGGCGATATCTTTAAGATAAATCCCGTCTTTAATAAGAATGTTGCTCAGCTCTTTAACACCGGAGAATTCGCCCACGACGCGGAGATTGCGCTCCATACCGTCCATTTTTAACTGACCCCCTGATATAGTCAGGTTTTCAGCAGCTACGGCATTTTCAATTTGAGAAAAAGAAACCCCGGCTGCCTGCATTTTATAAAGGTCGACATTGATTTCAAATTCGCGTTCCAGGGCACCTACAATGTCAACCCGTGTAATGGCTTGCATCCCTTCGATTTCATCCTGCAGCTCTTCGGCATATTCTTTAATTTTAACCAATCCCATGTCCCCTGTCATATTGATGTTAAGGATAGGGAATTCCGAAGGGTCAATATCCAGTAATTCCGGTTCCTGGGATAATCCGTCGGGAAGTTCTGACTTGGCTTTGTCTATTGCTTCGTTAACATCCTGGTATGCCTTATTATTATCCACATCGGTTTCAAATTCGATAAGAATCATTGAAAAATCCTGAACGGAATTACTGGAAAGCTCTTTGATTCCGTCGATGCTTTTTATCTCTTTTTCAAGTGGGCGCGTAACTAAATTTTCCATATCCTCGGGAGATGTCCCGGGGTAAATAGTATTTATGGAAAAATAAGGGAACTCCACTTCGGGAAAGTTCTCTTTGGGTGTTGACTGGTAAGCCATAATCCCGAATAAAGTCAGAATAACCGTAAAAAAGTATATTGTTACTCGGTTATTAACGGCATAATCCGAGAGCGGGAATCTTCTATTTTTCATATTGTTATCGCTTTTTGCCATTACTCAATAATTATCTTTTCGCCGTCAGAAAGGTTTTGGTATCCGGCCACAATTATATTTTCATTGTCCTGAAGCCCTTCGATAATTTCGGCTTTTTTATCGTATGTTTTGCCTATGGTAATCCATTTTTTAACGGCTACTTTTTGCCCGTTTTCTTCACCCGTAACAAAGAGGAATCTTCGTTTATTGGTCTTCTGGATAATATTAACAGGCACGCTGATAGCGCTGTCTGCCTTATAGTTGAGCACTTCCAAATCCATAATCATGTTGGGAGTAATGTTTTTGATCTCTTTGGGGATGGCCACCTCCACATAGTAAGTTCGATTAGCCTGGTTAATGACTTGCCCCACGGTTTTGATCGTTGAGGTAAAGCTTTCGGAAACATGTGTTGGGGAAACTGTTACGGGATTACCTTTTTCTACTTGATTGAGATAGCTCTCGGAGATTTCGCCGCGAATTTTCATATCCGTCATTTTTACCACCTGGAAAGTAGCCCGGCCGGCAGCTGCCATTTCACCTTCTTTAAGCAAAACATCGTCCACAGTTCCGCCAATCGGGGAAGTAATTGTCTTTTTATTGAGTTGTTCTTTTAAGCTCTCTATTTGTTTTTCAAGACGCTCTTTTTCATTCTTAGCCTGGAGATATTGTATCTCGCTACCTATCTCTTTGTCCCAAAGGCGTTTACGACGCTCATAAACCGTTTTAGCCAATTCATAACCTTTTTTTAACTCCTCCATTTGTTTTTCGAGACTCGAGGCATCCAACCGGGCAAGCTTTTGTCCCTTAGTAACTTTGTCGCCTTCTTCCACATAGATTCTTTCGACAACTCCCGGCGATTCGGCTGGTACAGCGATGTTATTATCGGAAGTAACTTCTCCTTGTATTTTTAAGTAATGCCTAAAAGGAGAATAAGTGGTCTTTTTCGTTCGTACATGGGTGATGTTCCGTGAGGGGAGCTTTTCTCCTTTCTCTTTGATGGTTTGCTCTAACTCACCGATTTTATTGTTAATAGCTGAGAGTTCTTTCTGTATTTCGTTTCTCTCTTTTTTGAGATCCTTTAGTTTTTCTTTGTTTGTCTGACTTCCGCAAGCACTGACAAATAAAGCAAGAATGATTATGTATGCGAATTTTTTCATGGTTCCGATGTGTTAGTGATTCTACAAATTGTTAAGTTTCTTATTTAACTGTACTTTCTTCTGAAGCATATTGAGCAAGGCTTCATGATATTTCGATTGGGTATCCAGCAGTTGATTATTGGCCTGAGTAAGGTCCATACTACTGGCGATACCTTCTTTGTATTTGGTCAGGGTTTTATCATAAATTTTTTGCGCCAGGTTCATATTCTTTTTTTGATTATTATAATTGTTTACGGCATTGGAAAATTCATTTTTGGCCTGTTGTACTTCGAGATATAAACCTTGTATTGCCTGGTTTTTTTTGTTTCGGGTTTTAGCCAGTTCCAGTTTGGCTTGTTTAACCTTGGAAAAACGGGCAGCGCTATGAAATATCGGGATCTGAACATTAATGCCCACTAAATCGGGAATAGTCATGTCAAAATCAGCACGCTGAGTTTTTTCCTGGTGCCGGTAAAATCCGGAGATGGTTGGGAGGAACTCGCTTTTGCGCCGTTTAACATCCAACTCGGATAACTTTTCCTGGGTTTCCAGCATTTGATAAGTAATATGATTTTCGACGTTGAACTGCTCGTTCATTAGGTCATTTAAAGGAACATTTTGCTTAATGGCCTCTAAATTTTCTGTGAGTATCACTTTATTTTTACGTTCGAGTCCCAGTTGTAGCTTCAGCAAGTCATAAGAAGTAGCGACTTGCTTTTCAAGATCCCCTATGGCATTTTCTATATTCATGCGGTTGAGTTTAACCTGGTCAAGGTCTGTATCTTCTACAAACCCCTCTTTAAGCATTTCGCTGATTTCATTTTGGGTTTTTTTGAGATTTTTCAGGGTGTTATTCAGGATATCCAGGTTTTCCTCCAATACAAGGATCATATAATATGTATCCGATACCTGGGCTTTTGTGTCTATTTCCGTTTTCTCTTGCTGGTCGATAGTTAATTGCTTATACACTTTGGCAGCTTGTAGCCCTACAATGTATGATCCGCTGAAAATGAGCTGAGAAACAGTCAGGTCGATTGTTGTCGATTCTTTCGTGCCGAGTTTGATCTCTCGTCCTTCCGTCATGATCAATCCATACGTTCCGGTAGAAGTCTCAATCGGTTGCCCGGAGATTTGATTCATGGGAGGATCTTTCACGATAGCATTCTGGGGAAACTGGGTAGTAGGGACTTCAAAGATATTTTGATAAGAGATATCAGCATCCACCTGGGGCAATCCTTGCGCCGTGGTTTCCCATATTTCTTTTTGGGCTTTCAATCTTTCCAGTTCTGCATTTTTTACATCCCGGTTGTTTTCGAGTGCATATTGCTTAGCCTCTTTTAGCGAAAGTTGCAGGGTGTCTTGTGAGAAGGCCTGCCCGGCTATTAGCAAAAGAAGCGTGGGGATAAGTGTTTTTATTCCTTTCATGCGTTTGCTTTTTTGGAACATATTTTTATTCATTGAATTTTAATTTTTGTCGCTTTTCTTCGTAATAATTAATGCCTTTTTCATTAGCAATTCCCCTGATATGATTGTCAAACATGACCTCAAAGATTTTTTCAAAGCTGTAATCTCTGTTAAGAAAGCCGTCAGGATCATGCATATCTTCCATTTTTCGGATGTAAAGGCGGGTGATTAAATCAACATTTAAATCTTTGCGATATAATCCTTCCCGGATACCTTGTTCCAGATTTCCTTTTATGTAATCGTAAAAATATTTGCGCTTTTTATCCACAAGGTATTCAAGGGTTTCGGGATAATATTTTTTTAAATCGAACATAATGATGTTCGGGTGAAATTTCTTGAGTTCTTCATAAATCATTTTAGAAACTTCAACCAATGTGTCTATGGCATTATAGTTTTGGTTTATCACCGAATTAATTTTGGCGTTATCTTTTAAAAATTGATAATCAATAGATTGACGAAGAAGGTCGGTTTTGTTATCAACATATTGATACAATGTTTTTTTGGAGATTTTCAGCTCTCTGCTTAAATCATCCATCGAAACGCTTTTGATACCGTAGTTGTGAAACACCTTATTGGCTCCCTTAAGTATTTCTTCCAGTCGTTCATCCATTAAAGGTAAATTTGAAGCAAAACTAAACATTTTATAAATGGAAACAATAAAAATCGGAAACGTTTCCGGTATTTTTTGTATTTGCTAAGGGGTAAAATACATAGACGATGATAATTAAATCACAAAAATTGCTGAATTTTGCCGTCATTGATATTATAAATCATTAAATGTCATAATTATGAAAAGAGATACGATCACCTTTGTACCCCTGCTGCTCCTGGCTTTATGGTATTCTTTGATTTTCTGGGATCCTTCCCGACTTACTGTCGGAGATCCCCCGGATTTGATAAGCATTTATACGCTGCTTATGGTGTTTCTCATTATTTCTATTGGCGGTAAGCTTTTGAGATGGAAATATGCCGACCACTTTTCAGCCTTATATCTTACCGCATGGGCTATTTTGCAATGGCAAGCTCATTGGCAGGCTTATTTCTTCGGGGCTTCCTCTGAAAAGATTAACGGTTATAACAGTTATTTTTCAGGAACCTATCGCCTGTCTGAAGTATCCGGACAACAGGTGATTCCGGATATGTATCACACTGTAATGGGAATTTTGCTTGCCATAACTCTTTTGATAACGTTTTTCAACGTCTTTAAAATCATCCGGAAAAATATGCTGGGTAGTGAAGAGAATCGCTCAGCTTAGCGGTGAATCATGAATTGCCTTCTCCGAATGAATCAAAGACATTTCGGGCAAGTGAGTAAAGATGTTCGCTTTGTTTTGCTGCTTGCTGTTTTTACTAATTTTGTACGATAATATAAATAAAGATTGTCATGAAACTATATAAAACATCCAAGGGCTCGTCAGGAGCAAATAGCATAATTTTAACCGATAAACCCGGGAACCTCCCGCAGGATTATCTTACAGAAAAAGTAATCAATTACATCAAAGAGCAACACGATCAAAATAAGCTCCGGGACTTTGAGTTTAATTACCTGGACCACATCATCATGGTCAGGATAATCGAACTGAAGGATGATTTTTATCAGGATGCCGAAAAACTCAGAAAAGAGGGCAGGAAAGCCGCAGGCTTCTTTAATAATCGAAAAGTAAGAAGCGTGGAAATACTTACGGCCGGTTTGGAAGAGTCTTTGGGAATAGCCTTTGCCGAGGGAATGGCGCTATCGAATTACCAATTTCTCAGGTTGAAGAATGACGAGGAGGACAAAGCTAATAGCCTCCGGGATATTACCCTTATCGATATCCATAACAAAATCGGGGATAAAGACCTGGAACAATTGCAAGTTCTGGTGGATGCAGTTTACCGGACCCGCGATTGGGTTAACGAACCCCTTTCGCACCTGAATGCTCCAAAGTTGGCAGAGCGTATCACGGAGCTCGGCAAAGAAACGGGAGCCCGTGTGGAAGTGCTGACGCAAAAGAAAATTGAGTCACTGAAAATGGGAGGTATTCTAGCTGTAAATAAAGGCAGTATCGACCCGCCTACATTTTCTATCATGGAATGGAAGCCTGAAAATCCGGTTAATGAAAAACCTATTGTGCTTGTGGGTAAAGGCATCGTTTTTGACACAGGAGGAATGAACCTCAAACCCGGTCAGCACATGAATAATATGAAAATGGATATGGCCGGGGCAGCCATTATGGCAAACGTTACCGGGGCTGTAGCCAAAGCCGGGCTTCCTTTGCATGTCATCGCACTTATTCCCGCTACTGACAATCGCATAAATGGCAATGCTTATGTTACCGGTGATGTGGTGACCATGTATGATGGTACGACGGTAGAGGTGGTAAATACTGATGCCGAGGGGCGCATGATTATGGCGGACGCACTGGCTTACGCCAAAAAGTATGATCCCGAACTTGTGATTGATGCTGCTACCCTTACGGGATCGGCGGCTCGGGCTATCGGTGCCCATGGTGTTGTGGCAATGGGTAATAATGATAACGAGATGCAACTGCTTAGGGAGAGCGGGAAAGATGTATATGAACGTGTCGCCGAACTTCCCTTCTGGGAAGAATACGGTGAAGAACTTAAATCGGATATTGCTGATTTAAAACATCTTGGCGGTGCAGAAGGCGGTGCGATTCACGCCGGCAAATTTCTTGAGCACTTCACCGATTATCCTTACCTGCATTTGGATATAGCAGGTGTTGCCTTTTCTGAAAAAGGAAACAGTTACCATGGAAAAGGCGGTACAGGCTACGGCTTGCGGTTGCTATTTGATTTTTTCCTTCACCGCCAATAAATTGCTTTATTTTTGCCATAGAAATTGCGGGGAAAAAATTTAAAATGAATATCTTGGGCTGCTTTACAATGATTAATTATTGTAGCCTATAATACTTATAGTAAGGGTGTTTAACAAAATACAACAAATAAAAATGGACGAAAAAGAAGGTAAAGGAGAAAATATCAGAGTAGGTATAACTCACGGGGACGTCAACAGCATCAGCTACGAGCTGATTATAAAAACCTTCATGGATCAGCGCATCCTTGAAAATATTACACCCATAATTTTCGGGTCCTCCAAAGCAGCTTCTTATCATCGCAAAGCTTTAAATATCAACGATTTTAACTTGAACTTGGTAAAAAGTGCCAAGCAAGCAGTGGCTCATCATGCCAATATTGTTAATGTTATTGACCGCGAAATAAAAATTGAACTGGGCAAACCTACGAGCAGTGGAGGCGAATTGTCCTTAATGGCTTTGGAAGCTGCCGTTGACGCTCTAAAACAAGGATACATCGATGTATTGGTTACGGCTCCTATCAATAAAAACAATATTCAATCCGAGAAATTTAACTTTCCGGGACATACCGAATACCTCGCTGAACGTTTCGGCGAAACGGATGACCTTATGCTTATGATTGGTAATAGTATGCGCATAGGGATAATAACCGGTCATGTTCCGTTATCTCAAGTACATGAAACCATCACGGAAGATTTAATATTGCGTAAAACCCGTATTCTGCATGATGCTCTCATAAGGGATTTTGGTATTGAAAAGCCCAAAATTGCCCTTTTGGGTCTTAATCCTCATGCCGGGGATGAAAATTTGATTGGGCGGGAGGAGTCCCAAACGATAATCCCGGCTGTTGAAAAAGCGAACCAGGAGGATTTGTTGGTCTTTGGTCCCTATCCTGCCGATGGCTTTTTCGGAACGTTGAACTATAAAAATTTTGACGGAACACTAGCTATGTATCATGATCAGGGAATGCTTCCTTTTAAAGCCCTGGCTTTTAACAGTGGCGTCAACTATACCGCCGGTCTCCCCATCATTCGGACCTCGCCGTCGCACGGAACGGCTTATGAAATTGCTGGGAAAGGCCTGGCTTCACCGGAATCTTTTAGAGAAGCGGTATATCTGGCTTGCGATATTTACAGGAACCGGCAGGAATATGACAATTTAAAAAGGAATGCATTCGTTGCATCAGAAGAAAAAAACACCGATCAATCGGAATACCATTAAATACGATTTACGCTATAAAACGAATTAAACGCCTCCTATGTCTTCATCACATCAATATAGTCTGAAAGATGTTGCCCAAATATTGAAAGGGCAGCTATGTTTACAAAATCCCGATTATAGTGTCATAAATGATATCCTGATTGATAGCCGGAAGTTAATCTCGGGCCCCCAAACGCTTTTTTTTGCGATCAGGACCGGTAAGAATGACGGGCATCGCTATATCGAAGATTTGTACGAAAAAGGTGTCCGGAATTTTGTCGTATCAAAGGAAGAATTTCCTTCTTCTTTTCCCGAAGCTAATTTTGTTATTGTAGAGAATAGTCTTCAAGCCCTGCAAAAACTGGCCACCTATCACCGGAAGCAGTTTTCCTTCCCTATTATCGGAATTACCGGCAGCAATGGGAAAACGATTATCAAGGAATGGTTGTTCCAGTTATTGCAGGAAGATTACAATATCATTCGTTCTCCGAAAAGCTACAACTCCCAGATTGGTGTCCCTCTATCCGTATGGCAAATCAACGACGATAATGATCTGGGGATTTTTGAAGCCGGCATATCGGAGCCGGAAGAAATGGATAATCTTCAGCGGATTATTCAACCCACTATCGGCGTTTTTTCCAATATCGGACCAGCTCATGATAAAAATTTTATCAGCGATATCCAGAAAGCAGGTGAGAAGTTGAAGCTTTTTACGCATGTTCGTACGATGATATACAGCCCAGATTACGGTGCCATCAGGGAAGTGATGATTCGATCGGGGCTCGGGAATAAAGTAAATACCTTTACCTGGTCGCGAAAATCCGCTGCCGGTTTGACAATTCGGAAAGTGGATAAAGGTAAAATCCACACTTCTGTAAATGCGGTATATAACAATGAGGCTATCGATATTAAAATACCCTTTAGCGACGAAGCTTCAGTGGAGAATGCGATTCACTGCTGGGCAGTGATGTTGGATATGGGTTATGATAATGATACCATAGCTCGGCGAATGCAAGCTCTCCAATCTATAGCCATGCGTCTTGAGCTGAAAGAAGGTATTAATGATTGCTCCGTGATTAACGATAGCTATAATTCGGACCTGAACTCGCTCAATATAGCCCTGGATATTCTTAACAGGCAAAGCCAACACAAAAAGAAGACTATCATCCTTTCTGATATTTTACAGACAAATCGCTCAAGCTTTGATCTTTATCATGAGATTGCCGATATTCTTCAGAAAAAAGGGGTCAATAAACTTATCGGGATAGGAGAGGCGATAAGCCGGCATGCCAACCTTTTCTCCATGGAAAAATCTTTTTTCAAAAACACGGATGAGTTTATTCGGAGCTATCCTTTTTCGGGATTCAATGACGAAGCTATCCTGATAAAGGGCGCCAGGGTTTTCGAGTTTGAACGCATCAGCAATGCTTTACAGCAAAAGGACCACGAAACGGTGCTTGAGATTAATCTTAATGCCCTCATCAACAACCTGAACTATTACCGCAAAATGGTTGACCAGGGAGTAAAAATAATGGCTATGGTTAAAGCTTTTTCTTATGGCAGCGGTAGTTACGAGATAAGTAATACTTTGCAATATCACAACATTGACTACCTTAGCGTGGCTTATGCCGATGAGGGTGTGGAGCTTCGTAAGGCCGGCGTGTATGTTCCTATAATGGTAATGAACCCGGATGAGCAAAGCTTCGACGCCATATTGAAATATCAGCTTGAACCCGAAATCTATAGCTTCCGTATTCTTGAGCGCCTTGAAGACGCTATTGAACGGAATCTTTTACCTAAGAATAAACCGGTTAAGATCCATATCAAACTCGATACGGGTATGCACCGCCTTGGCTTCGTGGAAGAAGAAGTAGACGAACTGGTAAGCCGAATAAAAGAGAACGAACTTATCCGCATCCAATCCGTTTTCTCCCATCTTGCAGCGAGCGACGAAGGGGCAAACGATGATTTTACCAGGGGTCAAATCGAACTTTTTAGAAAATTGAGCGATACTATTCAGCAGGCTTTTGATTATAAAATTCTCCGGCATATTTTAAATTCAGCAGGTATCACTCGCTTCCCCGACGGTCAGTTCGATATGGTACGTTTGGGCATTAGCATGTATGGCATAGCCACTGATTCTAAGCTTAAGGATGAATTGCAGAATGTTAGCTCGTTGCGCTCCAGTGTTTCACAGATAAAAACTGTAAAGCCCGGTGCCACGGTAGGATACAGCCGGCAGTATAAGGCTGAAGAAGAAAGAAAGATTGCCACCGTGCCGGTGGGCTATGCCGATGGGTTGAGCCGGTTGCTGAGTAATGGTAAAGCCGGTCTCATCGTTCACGGCCAAAAAGTTCCTATTGTCGGGAATATCTGTATGGATATGTGTATGATTGATATAACCGGGATGGATGTACAGGAAGGAGATAAGGTGGAAATATTCGGAGAAAATCAACCGGTGAGTGTACTTGCCGAAAAGATGGGTACGATTCCTTATGAAATCCTTGCCGGGATTTCCAGGAGAGTGAAACGAATCTATTACCAGGAGTAGCTTTTAGTTCTCATTGATTTAATAGATTAGCAATACAATTACGATTTGATTTTTCTTAGTGACTCATGTGGCTTACTTATGAGTAAAAATTAATTGGCATAAGCAATATGAAAATCACCATTATTTACGACAATACTTCATTCAGATCCGATCTTCAGGCCGATTGGGGTTTTGCTGCTTTGGTAGAAACCGGTAAAAAGATGATCCTTTTTGACGCCGGGGCCAGTGGAAAAATATTACTTTCCAACATGCAGAAACTCCGTATTTCTCCCGATGAAATCGATACGGTTTTTATTTCTCATTCCCATTTTGATCATACCGGGGGCTTGTCTGCTTTTTTAAGGGAAAATAATGATGTTCATGTCTTCATTCCGCCTTCATTTCGTTTTCAGGAGGAAGTCAGGGAGATAACCGATTTGGAAATTCCCTTGAAGCTTTCCGAAGGACTTTATTCTACCGGCCAGCTTGAAGGAATAGAGCAAGCCCTTTGCGTTCAAACAGAACAAGGCGTTGTTGTTATCGTAGGATGTGCTCATCCGGATATGCATGAAATTGTCCATACCGCATCAAGATTTGGACAGGTTTATGGCATCATCGGCGGGATGCATGGTACGGAGTCAGAATCCCTGAAAGGAATCGGTCTGATTTGCCCGACCCATTGCACCCAACATAAAGCCGAAATGAAGGAGTTATACCCGGAGCAATTCATTGAAGGAGGAGCCGGCCGGACTATCGAAATAGCCTAATGCCTGCCTTTCGCGTTTATTCTTGACCGGTTTTTCAAAAAACTTTAAGTCTCATGGTACTCCACCTCCTCCACCTGCCAATTTTCATCAACCCAAAGGCCTATAATTTCAATGTTTGGATATTGGGTTTTTAAGAACCGGATGGCTTCCCGGATATGCTTGATTTGCTCTTCCTTATTTACGGGATTCCCCGCACAGTCATGATGCCCTACGATAGCCAGTCCTGAAGATTGGTGAGCTCCGATCGAAATATCTATTCTTTGCAGTAGCGATTGGATAACCTGTTCATGGGCTTGCTCTGCCAGAATGCGGTTAGGCCCGGCAGTTGTAATAGTATCCACGTTTTTGGTACCAAATCGTTTTCGAAGGAACTCATTGACCGGCAATTGAACTCTCCCATCCATACAATTTATTGCTGTACAAAATTTCATACATTATTTGTTTAAGTTTGTTCTTCAACAATTTAAAAAGACAAATATTCAATTATTACATAAAATATTGAAATTCTTTTTAATTTTTGGATTTGCAATTTTCTATCATTATTTTTCAAAACGAAAAAAACAAGAAAGCATCCAATTAATATCGCCGGGATCTACGATGGGAAAACAATTAGAAAATAGTGAGCTTCTTAAGGAAATCGATCACCTTAAAGCTGAAAATAAAGACTTGCGCGCCGAAAATAGAGAACTCAATGAAGAACTGGAAAAGTCTTTGAATGTCAGTGAAAATGAATTTAAGGACTTATATGAGAATGCCCCGGTTGCTTTTCAAGCCTTGGATAAACACGGTTATATACTGAATGTAAACCCGCGTTGGTGTTGGGAAACAGGCTATAAGAAACAAGAAATTCTTGGAAAACATTTCAGTACTTTTTTGACATCCGAGTCAAAAAAACAATTTATAGAGAATTTCCCTTTGCTTATTGAATACGGGCGGATGGATGATATTGTGCTGAGTATCGTTCGAAAAGACAGGAAAGTTATATCCGTCTCATATTCGGCATCAGTTACTAGGGATGCTAAAGGGAAATTTTTGCATACCAACTGCATTTTTCAAGAAATCACAGAAAAGTTAAGGGCAAGGGAAGCGCATAAAAGGAGCGAAGAAAAATTCAGGAAGTTTCTTGATAATTCAACAGATGCTATCCGGGTAGTCGATGAAACCGGGAAAATCATATTTATCAACAAGGCTTTCACCAACTTAACGGGCTATTCCTACAAGGAGGTGAAAGGGAGATATTTCTGGGATGTGCTTTACAATCTCATTCCTGAAAATAAAAAATATGAAGGGCTCTATAACAACTTCAAGCATACCGGTTTAAACTTCTTAAATGCGGATGAGCAGGCACGTATCAATACTCCATACGAAATTGAGATAGAAACAAAACAGCGAAAATCCCTGATAGTCCAGGATGTTATTTTTAGGATGAATACGGAATATGACTTGCAATTGGGTGGTATCATGCGAGATATTACCGAGCTGAAGGAAAAGGAAAAACAGCTCAGGGAGCTTGTAGCTGCAAGAGATAAGATTTTCAGTATCATTGCCCATGATTTACGAAGTCCTTTTAATACTATTCTGGGTTTCACCGAATTGGCCCTGGAACAATGCAAAAGTTTCGGGTACAGTGAGATGCACGATAATCTCAATCAAGTCTATCAATCGGCTCAGAAAAGCTCGAATTTGCTGGAAAATCTTTTGCAATGGTCCAGAATGCAAACCGGAAAAATAAAATTTGAGCCGGAGAATCTAAACCTGGCTGCGGTGGTGGAGAATATAACTACATTACTGCAGGAAAGTATAGTTGAAAAACGAATTGATTTGAAAGTTAATGTTCCCCCTAATATGAAAGTGTTTGCCGATACCAACATGCTGGAAACAATATTACGTAATTTGCTTTCCAATGCCATCAAATATGTATCCAAACAGGGAGCCATATATGTAGATGCTTTACAGCAAAATCAACAGACAAAAATTTCTATTAAGGATACGGGTATAGGTATAAGCCCTGAAAAACTCGATAACCTCTTTAATTTGGGTGATGATAAATCCACCCAGTCAACAGATAAAAAAGAAGGCGGATTAGGTCTGCTCCTGTGCAAAGATTTTGTCAGGCAGCACGGGGGAGAAATCTGGGCTGAATCCGCGGCAGGAAAAGGAGCTAAATTTATTTTTACTCTGCCTGTTAAGCAGGATTAATGAGTAAGAGAAATTCAGAATTAAAACTCCTTTACTCTACCAATTTTTCATATTTTTCTTTAGAAATCTTACGTCCATCCCGGCAAACGGGGCAGTAGTACCTGTATTTCATATTGACCGGGAAAACCGGGATAAAAAACAAGCTGGCATTTACAGGCTTTTTACTGACCATCCAGCGGGCGGTATTGCCGCACCGGGAACAATACTCAGTGTGGTTCGTCTGAGTTTCTTTTACTTTACCGTCGTTAACACCAAAAATAAATATCATATCCCAAAGATAACTAAAAAATTCATAATAGATAAGCTATTCCCATCTTTAAAAATAAAGGGAAGTAAAAATGAAAACGGTCAAATTACAAATACCAGATAATCAGGACGAAAAAGAAATGATGCTCTTGTTAGCCAATCAGTTATATGACAAGGGGAACTATCATTAGGACAGGCTGCCAATTTGGTTGGTATGGATAAAGAAGAATTTACGGACCAATTGAGAGAGCATGGGGTTTCTCTGTGTGGAGTAAGCCGGAGAGTAATTTAATGAGAATAAACTTCTTTGCTCTCCATCTTAGCTCAAAAATTATTATTTTTGCACTCGCAAAATAACAGACAGTCGCAACATCCTGTCTATAAATAAAAACTACGGATAAGCCAATGAGGAGTCATCTTCAAATTAAAGCCCGCTCCGGTTGATATTTCCTGGTTTTTATGATGGTAGGGCCCCCGGCCTGAAGGATGAGTCGCTGTTGCCAAGATAAGTGTGATGCTGACGAAAGACAATAAATACTTTTTGGTTTTAGTAACTGCTTTTATCAGTTTGCTGGTGGTGAGTAACATCATCGCCGTCAAAACTATCACCATTGGCGGACTGATTGTTCCGGCGGCGGTGTTGTGCTATTCGCTAACTTTCGTCGTTACGGATACCTTGTCGGAAATATGGGGGAAGAAAACCACGCAATTTGTAATTAACCTTGGTTTTGCCGCAGCGGTTTTATCGGCCGTATTCATTAAATGGGCCATCGAGATGAAAGGCAGCCCTTTCTGGGAGAACCAGGGAGCCTTCCAGACCATCCTCGGAAGCAACATCAGGGTGGTTTTGGCCAGCCTTATTGCCTACCTGGTGAGCCAGCGCCATGACGTGTGGGCCTTCCATTTCTGGAAAAGCCGTACGAAGGGGAAACACCTGTGGTTGCGCAACAACCTGTCGTCTATGGTGTCTCAATTAATTGATACTTCCTTGTTTATCGTAATCGCTTTTTATGGTACGGGAGTGCCTGTTTTACAAATGATTTTCGGGCAGTATGTGGTGAAGCTGGTCATTGCCGTTTTGGATACTCCCTTGGTTTACGGACTTGTTGCCTTGATCAAACCCAAACTGAATACCCAAAATGCCTGATAAACGGAATGAAGAACGTTTCCTGGGAAAGCGGGCGGGCACGCCGCAAGCCTATGATCCTTCGCTGTTGGTGGCCGTACCACGGATTGAAAACCGCCTGCAGCATGGCATTGATGAGGTGGCTAACTTGTTCGAAGGCTATGACATCTGGCATGCTTACGAGATAAGCTTTCTTTTGGATAACGGCCTCCCGGTAACCGGGATCATAAAAATCGTTTATCCGGCTTCAAGCCCGAATATAATTGAAAGCAAATCGCTTAAACTTTATCTCAACTCTTTGAATAACGAGCAGCTCGGGAAAAGTAAAACTGAAGCGACAGAAAATTTCGAGGGTAAGGTTAGGAAAGATCTTGAGAAAACCATCAGTGACACCGTATGGCTGAAATTTCACGACATCCATAGCCAACCGCTCAAAAATAGACTTACGGATTATCCCACCCTGGAGGATTTGTTTTTCGCCGAAAACCTTACTTTTTCAAACTTAACGCAGGAGCAAATCAC
Source organism: Bacteroidales bacterium (assembly GCA_021740175.1). Taxonomy (GTDB): domain Bacteria; phylum Bacteroidota; class Bacteroidia; order Bacteroidales; family JAIPAH01; genus JAIPAH01. The sequence continues at coordinate 776 of JAIPAH010000047.1, read as the reverse complement.
CTTAAAGACCGAACCTCTAAACGGTACGACACAATGGAAAAGCCACCTGCTGCGAAGTAACTGCAAAATCACTCATCAACCGGATTGGGGAACAGTCTTTATCAATATTCAAGGCGAAAAAACCCTCTCACCCGCATCTATCCTGCGGTTTATTGTCTCGATGCGTAATGAAAACCATTTCCATGAAGAAATCGCCGAAATGATGTTCAAGCGGTTTTATGAAAAAATCCAACCCGGCAACCTGACTATCGCTTGTGTTTATACCCGCCGTGGAGGGATTGACATTACCCCTGTGCGGAGCAACAACCTCCCCGGTGAATTTGATGCACTTACAGATCCCGAACAACTCATGGAGAAGATTTTCCGGCAGTGAGAGGTAGTGTGCAGTTGGCATTGAGCCGTTGGCAATTTTTCTGAATAAAAGTTAATAGCCGATGAAGACCAGATGAATAATGCTGTTTTTAAATTTCAATTATTTCCTGATAAATCTATAGCCGCGAGTGAACTGTGCTTGCCAATCATTCAACGAATTGTACATTTTTTTGTATTTTTATATAGGATTTTAAGAAAAGAGGCAATGGAAGCATTATATAAAATAAAAGCGAAAGACCTGGATAAGAATTGGCTGGATTCGATTAAAAAGCTTTTCGGCGATAAAGAGGTGGTTATCAAGGTATCATCTGAAATGGATGAAACGGAATATTTGACATTATATCCGGCCAACAAAGAGCATCTTCTTGAAAACATGGATTCCGGAGAAGAAAAACGATTTGCCG
>JAIPAH010000239.1 GCA_021740175.1 Bacteroidales bacterium | reverse complement strand
CGCAAATTACGGTTAGCATAGCCGTATCGAACAGGTTTGCCGTAGAGGCCATCGAGGAAATCTACGCGGGCATTCAGTTAGCATGCGATCATTATAAGGTGGATTTTGTGGGGGGAGACACATCCTCCAGTCCCCACAGTCTTTTTCTTTCGGTAAGTGTTACAGGTCAGGCTGACAAAGATGATATCGTCTACCGCAGTGGCGCTAAAGAAAATGATTTACTTTGCGTCTCGGGAGATTTGGGTTCGGCCTATATGGGGATGCTCATTTTGGAGAGGGAAAAACAAGCTTTTAAAGCCAATCCGAATGCGCAACCGGATCTTTCAGGCCAGGATTATCTGTTGGAGCGACAGCTCAAACCCGAAACCCGGGCCGATATTCTCAGGATATTAAAAGAAGCCAAAGTGAAACCCACATCCATGATAGATGTCTCCGATGGACTGGCTTCGGAAATCCTCCACTTATCGACCGAATCGAAAGTGGGATGCAACCTTTACGAAGAAAAACTTCCTATTGATTTCAAAACCGAAGAAGTCGCCAAGGAATTTAACATCGCCTCTACAGTAGCGGCTTTGAGTGGTGGTGAAGATTACGAACTGCTGTTCACTATCGATCAAAATGATTACGAAAAGATCAAAGATATTCCTGAAATCTCTATTATCGGCCATATGACTGACATTAAAAGCAGTGCCAACCTGATTAGCCATGATGGTAAAGTGGCTCCGCTAACCGCCCAGGGTTGGGATGCTTTGTTAGACATGGAAAAAAATCCCGAAAAGAAGAAAAAACAAGAGGAAAACCGGGATAATGAGGATAAGGAAGAATGAGTGCGGAGAAGGTGAATACGAATTATGAGAAGCTGGATCCCATCATCAAAACATTGCCCGAAAAACCGGGCATTTACCAGTATTTTGATGAAAACGGGAAAATTATCTATATAGGCAAAGCCAAAAATCTTAAAAAACGAGTTACTTCCTATTTCACCAAAGCCCATGAATATACAGGCAGAATTCGATTGCTGGTTAAAAGGATTTCCGATATCCAAACGATGGTTGTGGATTCGGAAACCGATGCCCTTCTGCTGGAAAATAACCTGATCAAAAAATATCAGCCCCGCTACAATGTCCAGTTAAAAGACGATAAGACCTATCCGTGGATTTGTATCAAAAACGAACCCTTCCCGAGGGTCTTCTCCACGCGCAATCTTGTAAGGGATGGCTCGGAATATTTCGGCCCCTATGCCTCAGTAAGGATGATGAATACCCTGCTGGATCTAATCCGCCAGCTCTATCCTTTGCGCACATGCAATTACAACCTTACGGATGAAAATATCAACAAAGGAAAATTCAAAGTCTGCCTGGAGTATCACCTGGGAAACTGTAAAAGCCCATGTGAAGGATTGCAAAGTAAGGCAGAATACGACCAAACCATCAACCATATCCGCAAAATCATCAAAGGAAATATCAACGCTGTCATCAAGGAGTTCAAAAGCATCATGATGGATTATGCGGATAAAAGGGAGTTTGAAAAAGCCCAGCAAATTAAAAACAAACTGGATATTCTTACCCGTTTCCAGAGCAAATCAACGGTTGTTTCTTCGAATATCAACAATGTAGAGGTTTATTCCCTGATTGATGATAAAAATAGCGGTTATGTAAATTTCCTGAAGATTGTCAACGGGGCGATTATCCAAACGCACACCATCGAGCTGAAGCGCAAGCTGGACGAATCGGCCGAAAAACTGCTTTCGATTGCCATTACGGAATTTCGTCAACGTTTTGACAGCGATGCCAAAGAAATCATTGTCCCGTTCGAGCCTGAAGAAATCCCCACAAATGATATTGAAATCACTATCCCGCAAAAGGGAGACAAAAAACACCTGCTGGAGCTCTCGGAACGTAACGCAAAATATTACAGGTTCGAAAAGGAAAAGCGCAGCGAACTGGTGGATCCCGATCGCCATAAAAAACGGATCGTGGAACAAATCAGAAAAGACCTTGGTATGAAAGAATCGCCTGTTCGTATTGAGTGCTTTGATAATTCAAACTTCCAGGGCGATTACCCGGTGTCAGCCATGGTACATTTCAAAAATGCTCAACCGCTTAAGAAGGAATATCGCCACTATAATATCAAAACGGTAGTGGGCCCGGATGACTATGCTTCTATGGAAGAGGTCATACGCAGGCGATACAAGCGTCTTCTCGATGAAGAGAAACCCCTACCTCAACTGATCATCATTGATGGAGGCAAAGGGCAGTTAAATGCGGCTTACAAAAAGCTTAAAGAGCTCGGCCTGGATCAAAAAATTTCGATTATCGGCATAGCTAAAAGGCTGGAAGAGATTTACAAACCCGGCGATCCGGTACCCATGTATCTTGACAAAACTTCCGAATCGCTGAAAGTTATCCAGCGTATGCGTGATGAAGCCCATCGTTTCGGCATCACCCACCATCGCAAACGCCTCCAGAAAGGAACTATCAAAACCGGTCTTACCGAAATCAAAGGCATTGGAGAGACTACGGCCACAGAGCTTCTCTCTCATTTCAAATCATTAAAACGTATCAAACAAGCCGGCGAAGATGAAATCGCCAAAGTTATCGGCCCGGCCAAAGCTAAGCTGATAACCGAGCACTTTTCCGGGGAAAAAGAACAAAATACTTGACTACCAGAATTCCATTAAAATTACCTCTCACGCAAAAACCTTTCAGCATCTATTTTCCTTATCAAAAACAATCCGTATATTCGTTTCTTTATAGACCAATACCGGAAAGATGCGAAAATCCATTATAGCTCTTTTGCTGCTTCTTTCTTTCGTGGGCACCTCCCAGGAGTACCCCGATACCAAGCAGGAAGATTTTAAACTGGAGTTGCCTGAAATTATCGTCTCCGGTGTTGACCAGCAAGTGAGTGTTAAGCTAACCGATAAGGACTTATACGGACATTTTGAAAACCAAAAGGTTGAAGTAACGATAAACAGGGAAACCGACACCCTAACATTTCACGACGGCAGCCTCGACTTTGAGATGCAATTCAGTACCGAAGATGAATATGCAGTACATTCCGATTTATTCTCTTTTTCAGGAAGTGTTAATGCCATACCCCTATGGATGTCTATTCTACCACCGCTGATAGCCATTCTTATGGCTTTGGTTTTCAGGGAAGTTTTTTCCGCCTTGTTTACGGGTTTACTGGTCGGCACTACTATCATTTACTTCTATGCCGGCAACAGCCTGTTTATTGCCTTTTTCAAAGGTATCTTTGCCATATCGGAGGAGTATATCATCGAAGCCCTTTTTGATACCGGCCATTTGTCCATCATCGTCTTTTCAATGATGATAGGAGGAATGGTAAACCTTATAACCCGTAACGGGGGCATGAAGGGTGTGGTAAACCGGCTCTCGAAATACGCCAGAACTTCTCGCTCGGGACAGTTTATAACCTGGCTGCTCGGAATCGCCATATTTTTTGATGATTATGCCAACACGCTGGTTGTGGGTAATACGATGCGCCCGGTCACCGACCGGCTGAAAATATCGCGGCAGAAACTCGCCTACATCGTTGACTCTACAGCCGCTCCTATCGCGGCCATTGCCTTTGTAACCACCTGGATCGGAGCTGAGCTCAGCTATATCCAGGACGGGATTAATACGATAGGGTTGGATAAAAATCCTTATACGATCTTTTTGAATTCCTTGTCTTACTCGTTTTATCCCATCTTTGCCCTGGTATTTATCCTGTTACTTGTTTGGAAGCAAAGGGATTTCGGGCCTATGCACAAGGCGGAATGCCATACCCGCCAGCATGGGATAAATGAAACGGATGATGCCGACAGTTTTTCCAACAAACTTAATGACCTGGAAGTTCCCTCTAACGTCAAAGCCCGTGCATACAATGCGGTGATACCGGTAGCTATCATCATTTTCGGCACTATGGCAGGGCTTCTGTATACGGGCTGGGACAGTGCGCTTTGGGAACAGGATATTTCATTTACAAAAAAACTATCGGCCACCATTGGAGCAGCCGACTCGTACAAAGCACTTTTGTGGTCTTCCCTTTCGGGGATGATTGTAGCAGTATTGCTTACGCAAATACAGAAAATCCTTTCTTTAAAAGACTCGGTCGACAGCCTGATTAATGGTTTCCGCACCATGCTTACAGCAATTATTATCCTGATTCTGGCCTGGTCGATTGCAACGGTTACAGAACATGTGCACACGGCAGATTTTATTTCCAGATTCCTGGTGGAGGTAGAAATGGCACCTTACTTTGTACCCGTTCTTACCTTTATTATGGCTGCCCTTGTTGCTTTCAGTACCGGTTCTAGCTGGGGGACCATGGCCATTCTTTATCCCTTGATTCTGCCTGCTTCATGGCTTATCGGAACGGAAAATGGATTGGAAATTACTCATAACTACGAGATTTTCTTCAACGTAGTCTCCACAGTTTTGGCCGGTTCGGTTCTGGGAGACCATTGTTCGCCAATTTCCGATACCACCATTCTCAGCTCCTTGGCCAGCTCATGTAACCATATCGAACATGTGCGAACCCAGTTGCCCTATGCCCTGTCTGTAGGAGCCGTATCCATTTTTGTGGGAACCCTACCAGCGGCTTATGGAATCTCTTCCTGGATATTATTTCCCGTTGGAATCGCCATATTGTACTTTATAGTGATATTTGCCGGAAAATATTCCGGAGAAGGCTCCGGGTGTAAAAGCAAGGCATGAGCATAATCGAAATCATAGCTCTCATAACAACCGGGTTACTGGTAGGTTTCATCAATACGTTGGCCGGCGGGGCCACCATTATCTCGTTGTCGATGCTGATGTTTCTTGGTTTACCGTTAAATGTGGCCAATGGCACACATCGCATTGCTGCAGCATTGCAAACCTTCACATCGGTAGCCACCTTCCGCTCCAAAAATGTCCTTGATTGGCGCAAAGGTTTGATTTTGGGAATTCCTGTAATCATTGGTTCTATCATTGGAGCGCGCATCGCTATCGAAATTGATGAAGCGGTATTTGAAAAAATTGTGGCAGGAGTTATGA
>JAIPAH010000238.1 GCA_021740175.1 Bacteroidales bacterium | reverse complement strand
TACTTGAAACCGGTCAAATTGTTGGCCTGGCCAATCACACTAAGCTTACTTCCAGAGATGGTAATGAATATCAAATTTCCGACTCCGGTTCTCCTATTAAAGACGACCAGGGCCGGATGAGAGGTGTTATCCTTGTTTTCAGGGATATTACCAAGAATTACTATATGCAGGAACAATTGCAGGAGACCAAAAAGCAACTCGAAAGGGCTCAGGAAATAGGAAAAATAGGCAGCTGGCAATTTGACCTAAATAGTAGAAAAGTAATAGCCTCTAAAGAAGCTTACCGGATTTACGGCCTTAATCCTTCCGAACACCTAACTATTGAAAAAGTGCAGAAAATCCCTCTTTCCGAATACCGCCATAAGCTTGATGAAAAGCTCACAGGTTTAATCAAGGGAGAAAATGAATATGATGTAGTGTTCAAGCTACAGCGGGCAAGCGATCAGCAAATACTTACCGTACGATCCGTAGCCGAATATGATCCGCAGAAAAATATCGTAACAGGAATTATCCAGGATATATCCAATATCAAAGCCAAAGAAGAAGAGCTGGCAGCAAATTACCAACTTCTGCAAATAGCCGGAAAAAGTGCAAAATTTGGAGGTTGGAGCAGTGATCTCAGAACCAACAAACTGAAATGGTCGCCGGAGGCAGCTCGTATCCATGAAATGCCGGAGGGATTTTCGCCCTCGCAGGAAGAGGCTATCAATTATGTGGCCCCGGAATGGCGGGAGAAAGTCTGGGAGATGTATAGGGCATGTGCCGAAGAAGGCATTCCCTTTGACGAAGAACTGGAAATCATTACGGGGAAAGGCAACCGGCTATGGGTGCGAAACAGCGGTGAAGCCCTGAAAGATGAGTATGGAAATATTATAAAAATCCAGGGGGCCGTGCAGGATATCAATAAACAGAAGCAAGCCGAGGAAGAGCTCCGCAAGAGTGAAGAACGATGGCAATTTGCACTCGAAGGGGCTGGTGACGGCGTGTGGGACTGGAACCTGAAAACCGGTGAAGTTTTTTTCTCGCGACAATGGAAAAACATGCTGGGATATAATGAAGAGGAAATATCAAACAACCTCGACGAATGGAAAAAACGTATCCATCCCGCTGATAAGGAAAAAGCGATGGAGGATCTCGATAAGCACCTGCAGGGAGAAACGAAAGTATATGCCATTGAGCAACGAGTGCTATGTAAAGATGGTTCCTACAAATGGATACTCAATCGCAGTAAGGTAATTCACCAGGATAGTAAAGGACAACCTTTGCGCATGATTGGAACGCACTCGGATATCCATGAAAAGAAAATCAACGAACTGGAGTTGAAAAAAACGCGATTCGGAATCGATAAAGCCCAGCTGGGAATATACCAAATTGACGAAAAAGGCATTATTCATTATGCAAATGATCATGCCTGCGAAAGCTTGGGATACACAAGGGATGAACTGATTGGCATGTCCATCTTTAACATTGACCCGAATTTTACCCCGGAGACCTTTAAACAACATCGCTCAAGGGTGAAAGAAAAACAAAGTGCAACAATAACTTCGACAAACAGAAGAAAAGACGGTTCTGAATTCCCGGTGGAAGTGACGGTCACCTATTTTGAATATCAGGGAGAGCTTTTAAGCTATTCCTTTGTCAAAGACATCACCGAAAGGGAAAACATGATAAAGGAGCTAAAGGATGCAAAAGAAAAAGCGGAAGAGAGTGATCACCTGAAATCGGCCTTTCTCGCCAATATGAGTCATGAAATCCGGACCCCGATGAACGGAATCCTGGGGTTTATTGATTTATTGCAGGATACAGCCCTCAGCGAAGAACAACGGGAACATTATATTTCTATCGTTAAGAAAGGAGGTAACAGGCTGTTAGACACCATTAACGACATCATTGAAATCTCGAAACTGGAAGCAGGGCAAACATCGCTGAATAAAACCACCGTTGATATGCCTGAAGTTCTTGAATATTTCCATGACTTTTATAAAAAGCAGGCTGATAAAAAGGGGTTGGATTTCAAAGTAAACAATGCAATGGCTGGAAAAATAGATAAACTCGTAACAGATAAAACCAAGCTGGAGTCTATCCTGGGGAACCTTATCAAAAATGCCTTTAAATTCACCACTCAGGGATTTATAGAAATGGGGTGTCAATTAGAAAATGATGAAATTGTTTTTTATGTTATGGACTCCGGTATAGGGATTCCACAGGATCGACTTAATGCGATATTCGAACGCTTTATGCAGGCCGACCTCGATATAACCCGTCCCCATGAAGGGTCGGGGCTAGGTTTAAGCATCGCCAAAGGCTATACGGAGATGCTAGGTGGAAGGATATGGGTGGTTTCGGAGGAAGAAAAGGGTAGTACTTTTTATGTGGCTATCCCCTATCAACCTGCTAAAAAAGATGTTGATAACGAAGCAGCTTACCAAGAATCGAACGACGTCAACGGTCACAATAAAACTATTTTAGTAGTGGAAGACGAGGAATACAGCTATGTATTTCTTCAAATTGTATTGTCGAATTATAACTTCAATGTAATTCGGGCGCGACATGGTGCCGAAGCCGTCAATATCTTTGAAAAGAATCAGTATATCAACCTGGTGCTTATGGATCTCAAAATGCCGGTTATGGATGGCTATGAAGCAACCCGGCAAATCAGAAAGATCGATAAACAAATTCCTATTATAGCCCAAACAGCCTATGCCATGGAAAGAGACGAGAAAAAAGCTCTGGATGCGGGATGTGATGATTATATAGCAAAACCCGTAAAAAAAGAAAACCTTATGCAGATTATTAATAAAAACTTGGTGAAAACTCGTTAACACCTTCTTTTAAGAAATATGCCTCAAAATAAAAAAGGGGAACCTTAGAGGCTCCCCTGTGGTGCCACCTGGAGTTGAACCAGGGACACACGGATTTTCAGTCCGTTGCTCTACCAACTGAGCTATGGCACCGTTGCAAAAGCGGTTGCAAATATAAACATTTTAAAATTAGAATCGCAAAAAAATCTATGCTCCGGGAAATTTTTTGTTTAACCTTTTATCTTGTTAAAAACCGTTAAATTATTATCTCTCCATCTACCAATATGTTAATTTTGCTGTCGTGAAGTTAGTTATAGATATCGGCAACACCTACACCAAATTAGGGATATTCCAAAGAGAGCATCTTATTTATCAAACGCAGTATAAAAGGTTTGATAAAAAGACATTGGCTACTTATTTCCAGCGCTATAATATTTCTCAATCCATTGTTTCGAGTGTTTCCGGAGCGGAGCAATCATTCATCGATTACCTTACTGAAAACTTACAATGTAAAACGGTTTTTTTGGATTCATCAACGCCCCTGCCTTTAAAAATCTCCTATAAGACCCCTGAAACATTGGGTAGTGATCGGCTGGCCGTCGCTGTAGGAGGAAAAACCCTTTTTCCCGGTAAACCGGTATTAGTTATCGATGCGGGGAGTTGTATCACTTATGATGTGGTCACCGCCGAAGGAGAATACCGGGGAGGTGCTATTGCTCCGGGGCTGAACATGCGCTACCGGGCAATGAATCATTTCACCCGAAACCTTCCTTTGCTTCAACCAATAGAGGAAACGCCCGTTACCGGAGACTCAACCAGTAGATCTATGCATTCAGGCGTCTTGAACGGCGCTGTTAATGAAATAGACGGGATGATAAATCAATTTCGTGAAGAGCAACCCGGCCTAGTTGTTATAATTACCGGGGGCGATATAAATTATTTTGATAAGAACTTAAAAAATAACATATTTGCAAGCCCAAATATCGTATTAGCAGGACTAAATCAAATACTAAGGTACAATATTGAAGATAAAAAGTAGATATAGCTGGTTAATCGGACTGACATTATTGATTACAATCAGCGGAAAAGCACAAGTAGATTACCGGTCACCCTATTCACGTTATGGAATAGGCGACCTGACCAAAACCAATCATCCCGTTCAAATGAGTATGGGGGGTATCTCAGTGGCATTACGTGATAATAACTTAATAAACTCTGAAAATCCTGCCTCTTATACCGATTTCGACACGCTTTCATTTGTCTTTGACGGAGGTGCCGCCGAAAAAATAAGCACATGGGAAACGGTCAACATGTCAGAACAAACGGAATACTCTTCCCTGGGTTATCTCAATATTGGTTTTCCTATAACGAAATGGTTAAAAACGAGTTTTGGACTTAAACCGTTGAGTAATGTCGGATATTCTATCTATACTGAAACTCCCCCTGAAGGTGAACCCTTCTCTGACACGACTGCTCAAATATTTGAGGGCACCGGGGGCCTCAACGATTTTTATCTTGGATTCGGTGCCCAGGTTACCAAAAGATTGTCCCTGGGCTTCAACGCTTCTTATACATGGGGTGAAATAAACTTAAAAAAATATACTACATTTCCCAATAAAGAATTTTACTGGGATACGCGTTTTACTAACAGGCGCAACATATCGGATATAAGATTCTCTTATGGATTACAGTATCAAATTCCCCTGGAGACCAACTGGCAGTTAATAACAGGACTTACTTACAGCAACTTAGCAGAACTGGGTGCTGAAAAAGAAAATCTGTCCACCATGCTGGTACGCCGGGAGAATGGTGCGGAGAGAGTATTAGATACGATAAAGCACACTAAAGGCCAAAGGGGTAACATTAAAATCCCCGAATCTTTTGGAGCCGGAATTGTTCTGGAAAAAACCAACCGTTTACGTTTCGGTCTGGACTATCGCTTTCAAAAATGGGGAGATTATGAATCTTTCGGACGTTCCGATTCTTTAAAAAACAGCTCTCAAATCGCTTTTGGTGCAGAAATTTGGCCAGAGCACAACACATTATCCAGTTATTTTAAAAAGATAAAATATCGTTTTGGAGGTCATTACAATAACACCTATCATCAGATAGAGGGAGACCAGCTTTCAGAGTTTGGCATATCATTTGGTGTTGGTTTACCGATAAAAAATTCGCAATCCTCCATCAATTTAGGAGTTGAAATTGGTCAAAGAGGAACAACGGATAATAATTTAATTGAAGAAAATTATGTGAAATTTA
>JAIPAH010000237.1 GCA_021740175.1 Bacteroidales bacterium | reverse complement strand
AAAATTTAAAAGGATGATAAATGAGGGTTTATTAACAAAAAAGTGGGTTATTAACAAAAAGAAAAAAGTAAGCAAAAAAGAAAAAGTCAACATCACCATTAAATAGGTAAAAAAAGTCAACGTTATTTAGGCATGGACAGATATAACCACTAACGGAATCCGGAATCCGAAATCCGAAACCCGAAACCCGGAATCTGTAATCGCTTGCACGCTAATTTTTCGCGTGCGGCAAATCTTTGCGTCTGTGACGCACCTGCAGCACGTAGAGTGAGTTTACCGTGTTCCAGCTTCCGGGTGGGCGTTACAAACGCCAGGACAAGTTGCCACGCATCGCAGATGCGCGGCAGCTGTAAAAATAAATCCAACCATTCATCCATACACCCATTCAATCATTCACTCCTCCGTCAAGCCCTTCCATCTTCCTCTCCCAGCCATGCCAGCCCAAAGAGCAGGAAAGTCAGACCCATCAAACCCCTCAGCTACATACAACCAATTACTACTAATTACTATAAATTACTTAATTACAATCAATTACCATCACATAACAACGAACACCAAACAACGAACACCAAACCAAAGGACAAGGAACAAGGAACAAGGAACTCCATGCTCTAAGCCCTATGCTCTAAGCCCTATGCTCTAGGCTCTTACACGCCTTCCTTCTTCAACCCAACCGTCTGATTACCAATACCACTGTCAAGAAGCTTAAAACCGTTTTTCACCAGGTTGTGGAATTCAGGCTCTTTCTCGCGTTTAGCTTCAAGATGATTGACCAGTTCATCGTGAAGACTATCATCCACGTTCTTCACCCGAACCAGCTCCAGGATTTCCATAGGTAACAACCATTCGTGGGGATATTCCTGTTTGACCTTATTCCAGATAGCCCGCAGGTGGTCATATCCGTAATTATTATCGCGAATATCCCTTACTTGCTGATAAAGGTTGTGAAGTCGTTTGGAAATCTCGTTATGTTCGATTTTGTGAGTCTTTTCTTCCGGCGGATTAAATGTCAGCTCAAAAGCATCCGGGTCGGCCGGCCCTGAAAATCCGGAGATAATCGATTCGCCAACAGCCATCGGGTATTTTCCGTCCCCGGGTATATGGAGATATTCTCCCTGGTATTTCACTGTAGCTTCACTGAAAATAATCAACAGGTTCTTACCTTCACGGCTGATAATGTCTTCCACTTTGCCTTCCACAGTAACTCCCGTATGAAACTCAAGCGGAACCTGTTTATTCTTTTCAATACCGGCTGCTTTCAACTCACTGCTATTCATATGCTCCAGAGGCCGTGTCGTTCCTTTTAGTCTGCCAATGGGGGAGCCGAAACCGTTGGGATAATCCGTTTTGCTATGACCGGGCAGTTCTTTGTGGTCGTAATTCAGGTTTGTCGGACCTTTTGTCTTTAAGTAAACCGGTTTCCCATCATGTTTCCGGACATCGGTAAACGTTCCGGAAACCTGCAGCCCGGAGTTCCAAACCAGCGTCCCCGTATTTTCGGAACGTATCGCCTGGTTAACGGCATTCATACCACCCGTCCGCAGAGCCATGGTGTCGGCAAACTCATCCAGCACCTTATTCAGATGCTCAAACGACGGCGTAACAAAAAGATGGGGTTGCTGTGAAGTAATATCAAAGCTATAGTTCACCGCATCGATTGTATAAGGAATCTTCTTCACATGGTCCTGCAGGCAGTTGTAGCTCTCGCCAATCGACGACAGCAGCCCGGCGCCATATATCTTCGGATTTTTCAAATCACCAAAAAGCCCGAATTCTACCGTCCACCAGTGGAGGTTACGAATTCTTTGCATCTCAGAAGGTTCTCCCAGGTTATTCTCAATGGATTCCAGTTCCTTTTCTGCTTTTTGGATTTCTTCTTTGGGCGTATAGGGATCCGCCTTCAGAATCGAAAGATGGCGGATCGCTTCGTATTGCTTGTAATCCATGGCCGAAGAAAATGCTTTTGCTCCCAATTGACCGAATCTCCGCAGGTATTCGGCATACTCATCATCAGCGATAATCGGAGCATGTCCGGCTGCCTCGTGGATAATGTCCGGGGCCGGTGTGTACTCAATCTGATCAATCGGTCGAATGTCGGCGGCTATCACCAGCACATTGTAGGCCTGGAATTCCATGAAAGCCGAGGGCGGAATAAACCCATCGACCGCAACAGCTGCCCATCCGATATCTTTTAAAATCCGGTTCATCCCATACATGTGGGGTATGGAATCAATACTGATACCGGTTTTGCGCAAACCATCAACATAGGCCGGATGAGCTACATGCTGCAGGTAATCAAGGTTTTGCCGCATAACAAAACGCCATACGGCATGATCCTGGGCTGTGTACTCATTGTAAGGTTGATCAATGACTAAATCCATTAGATGGCGAGGTAATTTTTCAAGAACTTCGTTTAGTTCCATAAGCTGTAATTTTTTTGATTAGAATCATTTTCCAGATAGAAAAATATTATTTTTAATCAGTCCAAATTTAATTAAAAAAATTAAACTATTTAAATAAACAGAGGTTTAAATACATCAAAGCGTTGTTACTAATCAAACCGGAAGATTATGCAAACTGCCAAAACCATTTCTATCGAAGAAATCCGGGAACTGGGAGCCAATGCAACCGATGCAGCAAAAATTCACCGGATTCTTAAGGATCATCAAAACACACCACAGAAATGCTGGCAAGAGTTAACCGGTCAGGTTTTACATCCTGACATGCCTGCCGGCCTTCACCAAAAACTTTTCCAATGGGTGTATGACCAGGATGAAAAATTCAGCGAAGCGCCCCCGGCCTGGTTTCCTAATAGTTATACCTCAGAGAACTCAAACCTAAAGCGTTTCATGCGGAAAAAGAATTTTAATTCTTACCAGGCCCTTCATCATTATTCGGTCACGCAAAGACCGGAGTTTTGGAATGACATGCTACACGAACTAAACATCCCTTTCGATACTACTCCGCAGAAGGTGGTGGATGTTGGTCAAGGCCTGGAATCGCCGGATTGGCTGCCCGGAGCGAAATTGAATATAGTCAGGGCATGCTTTACAGAGGAGAACAGCCAAACGGCCATTGTGTATGGAAAGGAAGACGGGGTTTTACAGGGAATGACTTACGGTGCGTTGGATGGCCTTTCTTCCCGTATAGCCAATAGCCTTACAAACTTCGGATTTGAAAAAGACGACCGCGCCGCTATTGTCATGCCTATGACTGCTGAGGCCGTGGCCCTATACCTGGGTATTATCAAAGCAGGAGGAGCCGTCGTTTCGATAGCCGACAGCCTGGCTCCCGCTGAAGTGGAAAAACGATTGAAGATTGCCGGCACCCGGATGGTTTTTACGCAGGACAAAATCACGCGCGGCGGAAAAGAAATTCCCCTTTACCGTAAACTGCTGCAAGCCGAAATGCCCCAAACTGTTATTCTCCCTGAAGGTAACGATGTGACAGGCGATATCAGACATAATGATCTGACCTGGAAGGATTTTCTCGTAAAAAAGGAATCCTTTTACCCCATTTCCTGTCAACCGGCGGATTATTGCAACATACTTTTTTCTTCCGGGACCACCGGTGATCCCAAAGCTATTCCCTGGACCCATACCACTCCCATCAAAGCAGCCACCGATGGCTACTTCCATCAGGACATCCAACAAGGCGAGGTGGTAGCCTGGCCCACCAACATCGGATGGATGATGGGACCGTGGCTGATCTTTGCCACGCTGATTAACCGTGGCACTATTGCGCTGTTTTACGGAGCGCCCACAGGACGACCTTTCGGTAAGTTTGTTCAGGATGCAGGCGTTAACATGCTGGGCGTTGTACCCAGCATGGTGAAGCGTTGGCTGGAAACAGGTTGCATGCAGGGCCTTGACTGGAGCAGCATCAAACTCTTCAGCTCCACCGGCGAAAGTTCCAATCCGCAGGATTATCTATGGCTTATGGCTCGCGGGGATTATAAACCCGTTATCGAATACTGCGGCGGAACGGAAATCGGGGGTGGATATCTTACCAATACGGTTCTTCAACCGGCATCGCCATCCGCATTTACCACGCCAACATTAGGGCTTGACCTGGTCATCCTTGATGAAAACGCCGAACCTTCCGGGAAAGGGGAAGTATTTTTGATTCCACCCTCGATAGGACTTTCCAATACCCTGCTTAATAAAGACCACAACAAAACCTACTACACCGGACTCCCCAAACCCGATGAAAACTGGGAGGGGACACTAGGAAGCTTGCTGGGAGAACAAACAGTAGCTCTAAAAAACCCACCCATACTTAGGCGGCATGGTGATGAAATCCGTAAGCTAAAGAATGGTTACTTCCGTGCGCAAGGCCGTGCCGACGATACCATGAACCTGGGAGGCATTAAAACCAGTTCGGTGGAAATCGAAAGGCTTTTGGATATGGTGGAAGGAGTGAACGAAACAGCCGCTATTGCCGTTAAACCTGCTTCGGATGGACCCGAGGAACTGGTGGTATTCTGTGTTTTAAAAGAAGGACAGAGCACAGGAACCACGGAATTGCAAAAATCTTTCCAGGATAGGATAAAGAAAAAGTTAAATCCTCTGTTTAAAATTTCCGATGTAGTGCTAAGAAATTCCCTGCCCCGTACGGCTTCCAATAAAGTAATGAGAAGGGTTCTGAGGGAGGAATATGAGCGAAATAGTTGATGATTTGAGGGCTTTTTCATTTGGCATTATTTGTAAAACCAAAAAAAAAACTGCCATCCATGCTCTACTTTCGCGCGCGCAAATTTTTCGCGTGCAGAATAATCTTAGCGTCTGTGAGGCAGCGTTTATTTTCTTAAAATGTTATTGAAAAACTTTACAAATGCAAAAATAATTCAACATACGTAGCTTGCAGCTTATTTTCTATACACTCAACTATTCCTTCTATTTTCTTCTCTCCATGAAGCTTTCCTAAAAACTAGTAGAAGTAATTGCCATCCGAACTTTATAACCCTCTTTACCTAATGATTCGCCTTGATTAGGATTGGTTTCAAGAGAGGATATCAAATTTGAAAGATCGGAGGTTACAAAAGGATATTATTTTAAAATACGCTTAACTCGTTTCTTAAATCCGTCCGTTACAACAACTTCAT
>JAIPAH010000046.1 GCA_021740175.1 Bacteroidales bacterium | reverse complement strand
AGACGCATCGAAAGGCTTCAGGCCATGCAGAAACTTTTTAAACACTGGCACGTCATTCATTTGCCCTTTGCCCTGGTGATGCTGGTGATTATGTTTATCCATATTGGAGTGACAGTAGTTTTCGGATATGATTGGATTTTTTGATATGAGTTTATTGACGGAAGAAATAGTGATTTATGGGGTGGTTATCCTCTTTAGTTTGGCCATTGTTTTAATTTATATTCTGAAACAAAGGCGCCAGAATAAAATCGTAGAGAGGAAAATTCAAAAGGCCAAAGAAGCGGGATTGTATGAGCCTGCCTCGCTCCATCCGGAAGTTAATCCCAACAACTGTATAAAAACGGAAGCCTGTATAGCGGCATGTCCCGAAAAAGACATCTTAGGCATCCGCAACGGCAAGGCTACTACCATCAATGCATCCCGATGTGTGGGACATGGCGCGTGTTTTCATGCCTGTCCCACAGATGCCATCACCCTGGTCATAGGCACCGAAAAACGTGGCGTGGACATTCCTCATATTAAGCCCAATTTCGAGTCGAATGTTCAGGGCATATTTATTGCCGGTGAGCTGGGAGGCATGGGATTAATTAAAAATGCCGTGGAACAGGGCCGGCAGGCCGTGGAGAATATTGCAGAAAAACTCAGGGAGGAACAACACTACGAGGCCGATTATGACCTTGTGATTGTCGGTGCCGGTCCGGCCGGTATTGCCGGAGCCCTCAATGCTAAAAAGAATGGGTTGAATTTTTTAGTGCTTGACCAGGAAACGCTTGGCGGTACCGTCTACACCTTCCCCCGCTCTAAGATCGTAATGACGGCGCCTATGGAACTTCCCCTTTACGGGAAGGTAAAGCTCAATGAAACCAAAAAATCCGAGCTTCTGAATATTTGGAATGATGCGTTAAATAAAAATAATATTTCAATCAAAGAAAATTCACAAGTCGAGGCGATAAATTCAGTCAATGGCCATTTTAATATTGAGATAAAGGATAGCGAAAGAATAACAAGCAGGAAAGTGCTCATTGCTATCGGCCGCCGGGGAACGCCCCGAAAATTGAATGTTCCGGGTGAATCTAAGGAAAAGGTTTCCTATCGGCTGCTTGAGCCTGAAGATATTCATGGGAAAGAGATTCTTGTAGTTGGTGGTGGTGACTCGGCCATCGAATCGGCTTTGATGCTTTCCGGGCAGAATAATGTTACGCTCTCCTACCGGAAAGACGCCTTTAGCCGGATTAAACCCAAAAATGACGAAAAAATAAAACAAGCCATAGAAGAAGAGAAGATTAAGGTGCTTTTCAGCACCAATGTCGTGTCTATCGAAGATGATACGGTAACTATCCGTGAGGGCACGGAGGGCGAAACTTTTCGGATTAAGAATGACCAGGTTTACATTTTTATCGGGGGAGAGCTACCGACACAGTTTTTGCAAAAAGCAGGCCTTGAAATCGATCGCAAATTCGGTGAGGCCATTTTATCAAATAGTAAGGATAAGGATAAGGAAAAACGGAAGAAGTAACCTATTCGCGGCATGAAAAAAACACTGATAGGACATAGTATTATTTTGCTAATTTTTCTGGGAATATCGGCCAAAGGGCAGATTTCTCCGGGAAAGTTGGCCGAACCCCATAAACACCTTGAAGGGGTCTCAAATTGTACGAAATGTCATGACCTGGGGGATAAGGTGACCAATGAGAAATGTCTGAAGTGCCATGACCACTTGAATAAAAGAATAAAAGCCGGTCTAGGGTTTCATGCCTCTTCCAAAGTAGAGGGGAAGCAATGTAAGGAATGTCATGGCGACCATCACGGCCGCGAATTTGAAATGATACGTTTTGATAAGGAAGAATTCGATCATTCCCTTACCGGCTATGAATTGCGCGGAGCCCATAGCCGGCAGGATTGTGAAACATGTCACAAAAAGGAATTTATAACCAATAGGGAAATCCAAAAGAAGAAGGACACCTACCTAGGATTAAGCAGGGAATGTCTTTCTTGCCATGATGATTATCACCAGGGACAACTAGCTTCTTCCTGCACGGATTGTCATGGGTTTGAAACCTTTGAAAAAACTCCTTCCTTTGATCACAGCCGGGCGGATTTCGCTTTGAAGGGCAAACATAAGGAAGCAGATTGCCAAGAGTGTCATCCCATGCAAATGGCTAACGGAAGCGAGATACAAAAGTTTTCCGGTATAGCTCATACCACATGTGCCGACTGTCACGAAGATGTTCATGACAATAAGTTTGGCAAAAATTGCAGCCGTTGTCATACCGAAGAAAGCTTTCACCGAGTCAAAAAAATGCAAGACTTTGATCACAGTCAAACCGACTTTGCTCTCGAAGGCCAGCACCGGGATTTAGAATGCAATAGTTGCCATGAGAATGGATATAGCGAACCTATTGAGCATAAGGAGTGTACTGATTGCCATGACGATTATCATGAAAATCAGTTTGCCGACAATGGCGAATCCTCCGACTGCGATAAATGCCACTCCGTTGAAGGATTTGAACAACATGATTTTACTATAGGGCGGCATAATCAAACCAACTTCCCTTTGGAAGGAGCACATGCTGCCACCCCTTGTTTTTCATGCCACGAGAAGGCCGACAAAGAGAAATGGCAGTATGAAAACCTCGGAAAAGAGTGTAATGACTGCCATGAGGATATTCATAAAAAAACTATTAGTGATGAATATTATCCTGATAAGGATTGTGAAAAATGCCATACGGTGAATCGCTGGAGTGAGGTGTCTTTCGATCATTCCAAAACGGACTTTCGGTTAGAAGGAGCGCATGATAACCCATCCTGCAGGGAATGCCATTTTATTGAAAATAATCAAACCGGAGGGTATTCACAACAGTTTGCCGAATTATCATCGAAATGCATTGGTTGTCACGATGATGTACACTATGGTCAATTTGAGCAAAACGGTCAAAATGAGTGTCAAAGGTGTCATGGTTTTGAAAATTGGGAGGCTAGTAAATTTGACCATAGCCAGACTGATTTTAAGCTTGAGGATGCTCATGCCGATTTATCCTGTAATGAATGCCACCGGGAGGTGGAAAAAGAAGATGTGAGTTATATTAAATACAAATACAAGGAGTTCAAATGCGAAACCTGTCATCAATAATTTTGTTTTTATTGCTATCGGTAATCTTATCAGCCCAAACACCTCAATCACCTCATGAGAAAGATTTGGCGAACGATTGTAATGATTGTCATACTACTGAAGGATGGAAAGTCGATCGCCAGGCCCTGGCTTTTAATCACGACTCTACGGCTTTTCCGCTGCAAGGCGTACACCAGCAATCCGATTGCCGGGCATGTCATTCGTCTTTGAAATTTTCGGAGGCAGAGACCAAATGTGTTTCATGTCATACCGATGTGCATCAGCAATCAGTAGGTTCCGAATGTTCCAGGTGTCATAACACGAATTCATGGATCGTCAATAAAATGAATTCTATTCACCGCAAAAGCCGTTTTCCTCTGGTAGGGGCTCATCAAACGGCAGATTGCGAAGATTGTCACGAAACAGAATCATTTTTGAATTTTGAGCCGTTAGGAGTGGAATGTGTGGATTGTCACCACGAAGAATATCTCTCCGCCCAAAATCCCGACCATGTAGCCGCCGATTATTCCACCGACTGTAATGAATGTCATCTTATGAATGCCTATGAATGGTCGGCACGGGGATTTAATCACTCCTTCTTTCCTTTGACTAACGGTCATGCCCTGGATGACTGCAATGCTTGTCATGAGCCGGGGGAGCCTTACGGCAGTATTTCTTCCGATTGTTACAGCTGTCATGAAGAAGATTACAACCAAGCCACCAGTCCCGACCACATAGCTTCCAACTTCTCGACCAACTGCTCGGAATGCCATTCCACACAACCCGGTTGGACGCCGGCGACTTACAGGGAGCATGACGGGGAGTATTTTCCGATTTATTCAGGATCGCATGACGGCACATGGGATAACTGTTCGGAGTGTCACCCCAGTCCCTCCAATTATGCGGAATTTACTTGCATAAGCTGCCATGAGCATAACCAGGGAGAAATGGATGAAGAACATGATGAGGTTGACGGCTATGTCTATGAAAGTCAGGCATGTCTGGCTTGTCATCCAACAGGTAGCGAGGACGAGGATTTCGACCATAGTAACACCGCATTCCCACTTACCGGGGCACATACATCGACCGAATGTACGCAATGCCATTCCGATGGTTTCGCCGGAACGCCTACGAATTGTGTGGATTGCCACAGCGAAGATTATAATCAATCCACCAACCCCAGCCACACTGAATTGGCCCTGTCGGAAGACTGCGCAACTTGTCATACCACGGAGCCGGATTGGGCACCGGCCGCTTTCCCCAATCACAATGAATATTATGTCCTTGAAGGGGCTCATGCCGAAATAGCTAGTAATTGTAACACCTGTCACAACGGCGATTATATTGAAACACCTACGTCTTGTTTTGGTTGTCACGAAAGTGACTATAACCAAACCACCGATCCGGATCATGCAGGGGCACAGTTTTCAACCGACTGTCAGAGCTGCCACGACCAAAATGCATGGGAGCCTGCTTCATTTGAACATGATGCTCAGTATTTTCCTGTTTATTCAGGTTCGCACCAGGGTACGTGGGAGAACTGTACCGAGTGCCATACCAATCCGTCGGATTATGCCCAGTTTAGTTGTATAGAATGTCATGAACATAATGAGTCGGACATGAATGAAGAACATGATGAGGTAAGTGGTTATTCCTATGCTTCGGAGGCATGTTTCCAATGCCATCCTACGGGAGAAGCCGATGATGCTTTTGACCACAGTCAAACGGATTTTCCTCTTACAGGAGCTCATACGTCCACGAGTTGCGAAAGCTGCCACTCTGATGGCTATGCCGGCACTTCTACATATTGTGCTGATTGTCATACAACTGACTTTAACCAGTCGACCAATCCTAATCATACCGAGTTAAGCTTGTCGCAGGATTGCCAGACATGTCATACAACCAATCCGGGTTGGGCGCCTGCAGATTTCCCGAATCACGATGATTATTACCAATTAACGGGCGCTCATGCCACCATATCCGATGATTGTAATGCTTGCCATAGCGGTGATTATCTTGAAACACCCACTTCGTGTTTTGGTTGTCACGAAAGTGATTACAACCAAACTACCGAACCCGATCATGCCTCCTCCCAATTTTCTACGGATTGTGAGACGTGTCA
The DNA here is from genome assembly GCA_021740175.1 of Bacteroidales bacterium. Taxonomy (GTDB): domain Bacteria; phylum Bacteroidota; class Bacteroidia; order Bacteroidales; family JAIPAH01; genus JAIPAH01. The sequence goes on along the minus strand of JAIPAH010000046.1, from coordinate 14,553 downwards.
TAATGAGAATGTTTGGGATGATATAAATTTTGCTCAGCATGATGGTCAATACTTTCCTGTATATTCGGGTGAGCACAGCGGCACCTGGGGTTCATGTAGTGAATGTCACACCAATCCGTCAAACTACGCGGATTTCACCTGTATTGAATGTCATGAACATAACCAGACCGATATGGATGATGAACATGATGATGTATCAGGGTATGTATATGAAAGCTCCGCTTGCCTGGATTGCCATCCATCGGGTGGGGGCGATAAACGTTTTATGAAGTCCAAGGATTTCGAGAAACAAATAAAAGATTAAGGTTATGAGACCCTTAGCGCTTACACTTATCATAATTCTTGCAGGCTTGTCTCTCAAAGCACAAACGCTCGACACCATCAGGGGCGAAGTGTCTTATCTCAGCTCAAAGAATGTTTACGTAAAGTTCGAAAACACCGATAATATTTCGGAGGGCGATACGCTTTATTTTTTGCAGAAGAATCGTTTGGTACCGGCTTTAGAGGTAAATAATCTTTCCTCCATTTCCTGTGTCGGCACTCCGCTTCAGGATCGCCAAATCAAAGAAGATGATGTGTTGCTGGCGACTTTTCGTACAAAAGAAAAGGCCCTGCAAAAGCCGAAGGAAGAAGTAGCTGATAAAAAATCGGATACGGTAAAGCCTGAAGAGAAGCCGCAGGAAGAAAAAGCCACGACCACTACCGGTGAAGAGGATGCCGGCGAAAGGGAACAGAGTCTGGACGGGCGGATCTCTGTGGCTTCATATTCTAATTTTTCAAATACCCCCGGAGGGAATTCACAGCGTATGCGCTACACATTCTCCTTTGATGCTGAAAATTTGGGGGGATCCAAGTTTTCGGCCGAGAGTTATGTTTCGTTCCGCCATCAGGGTAATCAATGGAATGAAGTACAGAACAACCTTTTTAATGCCCTGAAAATCTATGATCTCTCATTGAAGTATGATAAAAGCAAGAGCATGAAGGTGTGGCTGGGACGTAAAATCAATCCCAAAATTTCGAGTCTCGGAGCTATTGATGGATTGCAAGCTGAAAAAGGATTCAATGATTTTACGGTAGGGGCTATAGCCGGAACCCGGCCCGATTATACCGACTACAGCTTTAACCTGGATCTGTTTCAATACGGAGCCTATTTTGCGCATGATCATGATGTCGGCGATGGGTCTGTGCGGAGTACACTCGGAATTATTGAGCAAAAGAACAGTTCAAAAACGGATCGGCGCTTTGCTTATTTTCAACACACCAACACGATCCTTGAGGATGTGTATTTTTATGGTACGATGGAAATGGATTTATATGAAAACTTGAATGACAATCCTCAAAACACTTTTGATTTGACCAATTTGTATTTATCGCTACGCTATCGCCCGGTTCGAAAGCTATCTTTGACGGCTTCCTACAGTGCCCGCGAAAACGTGATTTATTACGAAACGTATAAAAACCTTCTGGATAGCATTATCAATTCGGAGACGCGCCTGGGATACCGTTTTCGGGTCAGATATAATCCCGCAAACAACCTGACTATAGGTGCAAGAGCAGGATACAGATACCAAAAAGATGATCCCAGCCGCTCAAAAAACCTCAGGGGTTATGTGAGTTATCGCCATATTCCCTACCTGAAGGCCTCCGCCACTATGTCGGCGATGATTATGGAGTCAGCCTATCTGAACGGAAATATCTACAGCCTGAGACTGTACCGGGATATCATTGCTAACGAACTATACGGGGGCATAATGTACAGATATGTCGATTACGATTACTCGGAAAATCCTTTGTCCCAAATTCAAAACATCGGCGAAATCAATCTCCGGTGGCAAGTTTGGGATGAATTATCGCTCTCGGTACATTACGAGGGTACTTTTCAGGAAAACGATCAATTCAACAGGGTTTATCTGAATCTCAGAAAAGGCTTTTGATATTGAGAATAAGGCTGGTTCGGGGAGGTTTGAGTGGACTGCATGACGGCTCGCAGGTCGTTAAGCACGCGTGGCACTGGCTGCGGAGAGGTTAGAGGTTTTAGCAAAGAATTTATGGCGCAACGAATAGGGCCCGGCACACCGTTCAAAGGGCATTAAACTTAATGACGATTGGTGCGGACCCGGTAGGGAAGGGGAGTATAACTGACCGGAGCGATTTTATATCGAAAAAGAGAAAGTAACCCAAAGGGATGTGAAGCGCCTGCGCGATGACGAGGGGGAAGCCTTCATTCGCAATGTCGTCACCGCCGCCCGGAATCACCCGGATAATCTTATGAAAATGTTTATCGGTAGTCAGCCCGGGTTTTACGAAAGTTACCAAAGCGCCCGCGAAATAGTGGACAGGTAAGCGCTGTGTAGTGCGGGCCGATTCGGTTTACTTTTTTGTTTTTAAACTCCTACTCCGAGGAGGGATTCTTACAAATTTCAGTAAAAAACCGGCGAATGATCAAAAGATTCGGGCGGATGATCATTTTTGCCATTCGCCATAGTTACTTTCTTATCTTAGATGATTATATTAGACCTGTATGAAAGACCACAACAAAATACAGCGCGTCCTTCAATTGCTTGTTGACCTTTCGGGAGGATACGGGAAAACGAAAGAGCAGAGAGATTGAGGAAGATTAAAGAGAGATTGAAAAAAGATTGATGAAAGATTGAAGAAGATGGAGCAAACTAACTAAAGAGAACTATGGAAGAGGAAATCAATGGATTTTTTGATGACGACGGGAAGAAGATTGATTTGAACAATATACCCAAACCCGGACTCTGCACGCTTTGCAGGCGCGATGATTGGGATGACTGGGAAGAAAACCTGCTATGCGCCATGAACCGGTGGGACCAAAAAGATGAAAAAGAGTTTGAATGCGGGATGTTTGAGAAGAAGGAGTTTTTTTAGAAATTTAATTGCAGTTGACGCTATTTGTCAAAAGCTGAAATTAGCTTTACAAATCCTTGGAAAGAAATCGAAACATAAAATAGATGAGATTTAAACTGACATTAAAAACCCAGGGGAAGCAAGACATCCTGCCGATTAATTACCAGTATGAAATCGCTAGTTGGGTTTACAAGATACTGGACCAGGGAGACCGAGACTTTGCTCAATGGCTACACAGGAATGGATATCAGTCGGGAAAGCAGTATTTCAAGTTTTTTACTTTTTCTCATTTAAATATTCCCCAAAAAATAAGAAAGATAAAGGGTGACCGGATTCATCTTCATCCCGGAGATATTTACCTTACAATTTCATTTTTACCGGAAAAGGCCTCAGAGAGTTTTATCATTGGCTTGTTTAAAAACACCGAAGCCACGATTTCCGACGGAAAATCATGGGCCAACTTTCAGGTGACGCAGGTAGAGAAACTAGCGGAGCCGGAATTTAAAGAGACAATGCGCTTTACTACCACCTCACCGCTTGTTATTAGCCAACCCGAGGAGAAAAACGGCAAGCTCAATCACAAGTATTTATCGCCGGAAGATGAAGGATTTGAAAAGCTGTTTCGGCAAAATCTGGTAAGGAAATTCAACGCACGCGAAGGAGCAAACACTATGGAAACCGGACCGGATTTCAATTTCAGATTGATAGGGAAACCACGTAAAAAAGGAATCACCATAAAATCCAACACAGCCCACCCCATAAAAGTCATAGGCTACATGTTCGACTTTGAACTCACTTCCCCGAAAGCCCTGATAGAAACCGGATATTTCGGAGGATTTGGGGATATGAATAGCCAGGGGTTTGGGTGTGGGGAGGTGAAGAGAGATTGAAGGAGATTGATGAGAGATTGAAAAGGAAGATTGAAGATAGATTGGTGGAGATTAAGATGCAGAAACATACATATAAGGTTTTGAAATAATAAAAGAAATTGTTTAAATTAGAACCAAAAATATATGAAAATAAAGATTGACACTACCTTAAAAGAATCATTCCTGCCTAAAGATTACAGGAGAGCTTTTATTTCTTTGATTAAAGCAGCTTTTGAAGAAGGAGATAACTTGTTTTATCAAAGACTATATGAAAGCAGTGAGCCTGTTGATAAACCATTTACATTTTCAGTCTATTTTCCTGAATTGAAGCAGAGTAATAATGAGCATCTGGAAGTGGGGAATAAAGCTATTATTAATCTTTCATCAAATGCACCGGAGCTTCTTACCCATTTGTATAATGGCGCGAGAAAACTCAAGTTTCATAAATGGGGTGATAAAAATGAGTTTACGATAGAAAATATATCCGCTTTTTTTAACAAGAAAGTGAATAAGAATCATGTTTATTTCAGAACAATTGCTCCGTTCTTAATTAATAGTAAAGGAAATAAATCTAAATATCTAAAACCCGAGGATGAAGAATTTGATCATGGTTTTAGGCACAGCATCAATGAATTGAGCAGAAAGTTTCTTGCCATTCCAGATATAGATTTTGAATATAAAATTCACAAACATAAATCAATGGTGGTAAGTCATTACAATCAGTCAATGACCTGCAACAAAGGCATCATTGAAATGCATGCAGAACCGCAGGTTTTGGACCTTATAAATAACATAGGCATTGGAGTGAGGAGAAGCCAAGGATTTGGGATGGTGGAAATGATATAATATAGAGAAAGACTATGGAAAAACATGAAACAGAGATACAGAATCAGAATGATATTGTAAGAATAGAAATCGGCGACTGGCTTTACAATGCTGGAATTGTTGGTTTAATGAATATTATCTCATTTAATAATGGTAATCCCCTGTCTGACCACATTAAAATAGGAGATAATTATATTGAGTTTAACAAAAGTTTACTAGATGGTTTTACGGATAAGTTTTTTGAATTCGCTTTTAAATTTCATGGTAAATATGATTCTATATATAAATTACTCAAAGAAATTCAATCAGATATAAAATCATTAAAGGATAATAAGCTAGAAGTTATAGCTAAGAAATATAAATTAAATGAGAGCACAGAAAAACTTATTATTGAAAAGATAATTCAGATTATCTCCCAGAGGTGGAAAGGTGTGGCTTATGAGTCATTTATAAAAATAAAAAGATCAAAGTTTAAAACAACAGAGGATTTATCTGAATTAACAAATAAGCTAATTAACATATTGAAGGAGAATAGAGAGTATTTTGTAGAAAAAGAAGTTCAAACTTATCTTCGCAATTTTTCTAAACAAGGAAGTTTTTTAAGTCTTAATATTAAAGAAGGTCAGAAAGAGCAATTTAAAAAAGATTTCGAGACTCCTCTCTTAGAGGGAACAAATTATATTGAAAAGAAATATAATTGTATATATTGCAATACAAGAATTGCAAAAAAAGATACGATATTCAGTACAGCACTTGTACTTTATCAAGGCTTAAATAAAGATGCTAGAAATTTTACCTGGGGATTTAAGTCAAAATTGCCTTTATGTGAAATTTGCGAATTGGTTTATTTTGTCCATTGGGCAGGATTAACAAAGAGTTTTAAGAATAGTACATTTCTTTTTGTCAATGATGATAGTAGCATTGCAAATCTTTGGAAGAGTAATATGCTACTCAAAAATGTCATAAATAATAATCATAGGGAAAATCTTTTAGTATCATATTTTTATGAGCTACTTCTAAATGAAGAGAAAATTAAATCAAATTACTATCTTCAAAATATAGCATTGGTCGAAATAGACATAGAAAGTAATATTATGCCCAAAATTATGACATTAAATATCTCCAGAAATCAGGCTTATTTTATAAAAGAAAGTCATGAGATATTAAAATCATTATCAACTAAGTTCTTTAAGATTAAAGACGATTATAAAAATTTACTTTATGAATTTATTTATCTTATACTTAATGATAAAATCAACTTCAATTTTATAAATCGATTGTTGAAGTTTTATTTACAGGGACAAGAAGAAACAAAGAATTTCATATCGACTAATTACAATCCTAAAGAAATAAATAAAATAGTTGTGTTGATTAATAACTATATCAAAAATGTTAAACATAAATCAATTAATATGGAAAAGCGACACATTTGGCATATCTATAGTTTAGGTAATGATATGCAAAAAAAATTCATTGAAAGAGATGCAAGAAATAAAATTAATTCAATTTCTTATAGATTATTAAATGCCGTTAGAGCCAATGACAAAACTACCTTTCTGAATGTTCTTTTAAGGTTATACATAGGCTTTAATATGGAAGCTCCAAAGAGTTTGGTCAATTCATTAGAATTAGAAGAAAATTTTAAAATCATTGGACATAGCTATGTTAATGGTCTATTAGGTCAAGCACTAAATGAAAATTAAAAAACTAAAAATTGCAGATATGGCACAAGGATTAACATTTACAGTAGTATTTAAAGCCATGAGTATGAACTATGGTGAAAGTTTAGGAAATATTTCTGAGCTTAAAAAATTAAATTCAGGAAATAATACATATACCTATATGTCAAGACAGGCATTAAGGTATGAACTCTATAAAGCTTTAACTGAGAATTTTCAAATGGATAAGGATCAAGATAATCCATTAGATTCTGAACAACAAGTGGTGCAATTTAAATCAGACACAACCGCTGCTAAGTATGCCGAAGCAGACTTGTTTGGTTATATGAAAACTGAACGAAATCGAGGAGCATTAATTCGGCCTGCTGTAGTAAGAATTACTCCTGCAATTGCTTTAGAACCGTATTTAAATGATATAGAATTTGGTACTAACAAAAATTTTGCAGATCGGGCAGGTGAGGACCCAAATCCCTTCCAGTTTGAGCATCAATTATCACTTTATTCTTATACAATAACAATAGATTTGGATAAAATCGGGATAGATGAAAATGATGGTGATACTATTGAAGATAAGAAAAAATACAAGAGAGTTGCGATGGTCTTAGACTCAATTCAAATTTTGAATAGAGAAATAAAGGGCAGAATAGAAAATCTTAATCCATTATTTGTTGTAGGTGGAATTTATCCCGTCAAAAATCCATTTTTCCTTGGGAGAATTAAAACAACTTTTGATCAAGATAAGAAAGCCTATAAAATTGATACAGATCTGATAGATTCTGTTATGGGTATAAATCTTACAATAGGCGATTCACAGTTTTCTGTTAAAGAAAAAACTAAAGTTGGATTTGTTTCAAATTATTGGAGTAATGAGGCTGAGCTGAGAGGACTTGTTAACGCTTCTGATAACATATCAATAAACTCCTTTTTTGAATCAATTAAAAATGAGTTAAAAGAATATTATGAGATTGATTAGGATTAAAGGATATCAACCTTTTGCGTGCTATCGTAAACCATTTTCTTATGGTTATTGGGATACTTTTCCATTGCCTCCTTTTTCAACAATTCTTGGTTGGGTTCATTGGGTAATCGGCGAGAGTGAAAAAAAGCAGAAACTGCCAATGAATATTGCAGTGACTGGGAAATTTGATACAATAACATATGATTTACAGACCCTTAAAAAGTTTGATAGAATAAGAAAAAACAAAGAACAAATAATAATAGAAGAGTTTAGTAAAGCATTATCAAATTCTCCAACTTATGTAGCCAATATCACAAATATTTTCCTAAGAATTTATATTCACATGGAGGATGAATATATGGATAGGTTTATAAATAATGTTTATTATGTGAATTACCCTTCACTCGGTAGATACGAAGACCTGCTTCGAATTGATGAGATAAAATATATCGAACCAGAAATTGAACATATTCAAGAGAATGGCTTTTCAATTGAATATGGGATTTATTTAAAACCTGAAACAGCGCAACTATCAGGAATAAAGGGATCTAATTTTAATATCCCTTTTTATCATCAGTTAGTTAATGATTTAAGATTTTTTGAAAAAGAGAAGGTGGTGTATGTAGATTCCGGACTTCTTGATCCAATTGATGAGGATTTGGATATTGCTGTTGATAAAGAAACTGATAGTATTTTCACTAAGCCAGTATTAATAGAATTATTTGGAAAATATATTACTACAAAGGATGAAGTATTACGCTAAAACATATTATGAAAATGGAAAAAAGAAAGCTGAAACGATCCAGGAACATACCGAAGAATTAATTGATGCATTAAGAGAACTTAAATCAATATATTCTAATGAAATAAGCGAAATATACACTAAGAATGATATTTGGAAAGATTTAGAAATAGCATGTATTTTTCATGATTTGGGAAAAGCATCTATTTCATTTCAAAATAATATTAGAAGTTTTCTTAAGCTTAGTAAGCTTGATTCACAAACAGGTAATATTAGCGAAATTCCACATAATTATTTGTCGCCTGCTTTTTTAGAGGGTCTATCAGGATTAACAAAAGGGCAAAAGCTCAGAATATTATTCGCTATCGCATTTCATCATGACCGAAGTTTTGATTTCAATGAAGATGAGTTGATTAAGAACATTGAAAACAATATTTCAAATATTGATAATGAAATATTGGAATGGATTAAAGAGTATTATTATGATTATAATTATTCAAGCATAAATGCTAATTATTATCATCGCCTAAAAACTTATTTAGATGAAAACAATAATAAAATTAATGAAATCAAATACAGTAATGATTTTGTTATTTTAAAAGGTCTTTTGCATCGACTTGATTACTCCGCTTCTGCTCATGTTCCTATTGAAACTGAAAGATTAGGAGATACAACAAAACCTTTAATCAACTATCTGTTTAGAAAACACAAAAGTAATTCCCTTAAAGAATTTCAGAAAAAAGGAGAATATTATAGGAATAAAAGTGTTATAGCAACTGCTTCAACAGGTATTGGAAAAACAGAATTTGCTGTCAATTGGTTAGGTGATAATAAGAGTTTCTATACACTTCCTTTGCGTGTAAGTTCTAACGCTATGCATAAAAGACTCTCTGATATTTTTGGGATAGAAAAAGTTGGCTTATTGCATAGTGATAGTTTTTCATACGAAATTGAGAATAATAAAGAGCAATCAGTTGAAACAAATATTAATAAAATTAATATCACCCGTCAGCTTTCTTTTCCATTAACTGTAACAACAGCTGACCAATTATTTACTTCTGTATTTAAATGGCCAGGCTATGAGAGAATTTATGCCACCTTGGCTTATTCAAAAATAATTTTGGATGAACCTCAGGGCTATTCCCCTAAAACACTTGCAATGATTATTAAATCTTTAGAAGAGATAAATCAATTAGGTGGTAGTTTTTGTTACATGAGTGCTACAAATCATCCTTTTATCATAGAAAAGATGAAAAATATTGCTTATATACTTCCTTATGAATTCAACCAAAAAAAGAAGCATAAAATTGAATTAGTGCCCGGAATTGTTAATGAATTGATAGAAAGGATTATTAATGCCTATAAAGATTCAAACAATAAAATTTTGGTAATTGTAAATACTGTTAAAAAAAGTCAAGAGATTTATAGTATTTTATCGGAAGAATTAAATAATGTAAAACTCTTGCACTCTGGTTTTATTAAATCAGATAGGAATTTGAAAGAAGATGACATTAAAATCGACTTTAAAAAAACCGTACCTGTTGTGTGGGTTACTACTCAATTAGTTGAGGCTTCTTTAGATATTGATTATGATATACTTTTCACTGAAAAAGCCTCAATTGATTCTTTAGTTCAACGAATGGGAAGGGTTTATCGAGCATCATACAAAGAAATAAGAAAAGACAATTCTCCTAACATCATTATATCTTGCGGAGATCCCTCTGATAACTACTATATTTATGATAAAATAATTGTGGATCGAACTGTTGAAAAACTTAAAGAATTCCATATTAAAATACTTACAGATAAGAGCAAGCAAGATTTAATGAATAGTGTTTACAATGAGAAAGAAATAAAAGAAACAGGTTTTTATAAAGAATTCAATTATGCTTATAGCTTACTTGAGTTGGGTTACAAGGCTGATAACAAAAAAGAAGCACAAAGGATGTTCAGAGAAATTTCACAGGTTAATGGCATTCCGACACCTATTTATGATAAAAACCAAATAAGAATTGATGAGCTCATAAAGGTAATAAAAAATACCAAAACAAAGCTTTCAGATAGATTAATGGCTAATCATGAATTGAACCAATTTACATTGAGCATTCCTATATGGAAAAAAGGTGGAAGTTCCGAATTAATTAAATCAAAAGATATAACAAAATCGATTTTTCTAATTCCTAGTAATTATAATTCATATATAGGTATGGACATTAAAGGAATGGAGAACATCTTTTGATCAACAAATGAATGAACTAAAGAAATATGATTATGAAAACCTTAATAGTGAACTCATGTAATAAAAAGAAAATAAATTATCTTCGGAAACTGCTTAATAGGCTGGGCTATAATCCAAGATTTATTGATGAAGAGACATTGAAGATTTTATTTTATTGGAATCTATGTTGCAAAATCAAAAAAGAGTTTTTGTAACTGAAGACAAAGTTTTTAAAGCTTTAAATAAGTAGGGAAGCCTTTTACCATACATTATCCCATTTCCCCATTTTCACTATGGTAAGCCACAACGAAAGGTAAATAGCATTGCAAAGAACATCAAGCAGACCTTTAAAATGAAATCGAGATATTGTATACCAACAATTTGCAAATTGTGTTTCGTTGTGTTAATTTTACAAGGCGTTTTAAAAGAAAAGTCTGTTATATAATTTGATAATCAGCTTTTAAAAGTTGAAATAAGACAAAAATTAGATGTAAACATCTCACAACAAAGCACAATACATAATCATGAAAAACCACACTGTAAAAATACTGGAATATTTGGACGACCACGGGTTGGATATCTTTACCAAAGACCAGGTGCTTTCGATTACGACAGTTCCCCAAAGCAGCATTGTGCGTGGCGTGAAAGAGTTGATTGACCTTGGGTATTTAAAGGTTATAGAAAAAGGGAAATATTGCCGGCACAATTTTGCCGATGAATTGGTCATCGGGACATTTCTTGTAAAAAAGGGAGCCATTGCATACTGGAGCGCCATGAACTATCATGGTTTAACGGAGCAAATACCCAATACGGTGTTTGTGCAAACGAGTCAATGGAAGAAAGATAAAAAAGTCTTTGGTGTTCACTACAAATTCATTCAGGTCAGGGAATATAAACTGATAGGTTACCAGGAAAAGGGATTCGGTAACTCCCGTTTTAGTATTACTGATGTGGAAAAAACGTTGGTGGATAGTTTTGACCGGCCGGAAAATTCGGGGGGCTATCCGGAAATCATCAAGGCTTTTTACCAGGCGCCGATTAAACCGCTCAAGCTTAAGCGATATTGCAAAGCTTTCAACAAAACAGCCATCACGAAACGCCTTGCTTACTTATCTGAGCTGTTCGGCAAAACCGGTATGGATGATTTTATTGATTATGCCCTCTCTGTCAGGAATAGCAATTACGATCCTTTTTGGCATTATCAGGAAGCAAAAGGAAGAACAGATGAACGTTGGCGCCTTATTTTGAATATCGATGAAAAGGAAATTTTGAATATGAGCCATTAACAACATGATCACGCAAAAGGAAATCATAAAAGCGTCAGAATATTATGATGTCCCGAAATCTACGATAGATAAGGATTGGGTGCTGGGACATCTGCTTAATGCTTTGTTTTCATTCGATGATATCAGAAATCAGTTTGTTTTTAAGGGAGGAACATGCCTGAGGAAGGTTCATTTCGATGATTACCGCTTTTCGGAAGACTTGGATTTCACCTTGAAAGACAAAGCGTTTATAATTGATGAAAAGCTCATAAAACGTGCAATGAGGCATGCCTCATCGCTTAGTAATGCCCGTTTTTCTTTAGCTTACCTTAAGCCCACCCGGAGTGAGGATGAAGGCCAGGGCTATGAAATCAAAATAAAGTTTTGGGGCGCTGATCATAACCCAAGGCAAAGACCATTGCCTCCCGCCCGGTGGCAAACGTCAGTGAAACTGGATATTAGTTATTCAGAAAGTCTATTGTTAAAGCCTGAGCAAAGCAGATTATTTCACCCTTATTCTGATAAAGAAAAGATTATGCAAACTGTTTTAGCTTATCAATTGGAAGAAATCTTAGCGGAAAAGTTACGCTCACTTATCCAAAGAAATCGACCCCGGGATATTTATGATAGCTGGTATTTGTTCAAGCATCATGAAAATATAAATTTCCGTGAAGTTAAAGAAGCCTTATTTATCAAAAGTCGAAATAAGGGCATTGAAATTGAAAGTGTTAACCAATTTGTTAATAACAAAAAACGCGAAATCAACCGGCGAGCCTGGAACAGCAGCCTGAATCATCAAATACCGGCATTGAAGTTACCTGATTTTGACAACGTTTATAATGATCTGGAAGGTTTTATAATAAATCTGATGAATAATTTATCTTGAGTAAATTAAATAAAATTACCAACACCCATGCACATCACCGGCACCTACTTCAATTACTATCTCATCTGTCACCGAAAGCTGTGGCTCTTTGCCAACGGCATACAGATGGAGCAGACCCACGAAACGGTAAGCGACGGAAAACTGCTGCATGAAACCAGCTATCCGGACCGGGCAGGCAAATACCGGGAGATAGAAACCGAAGGGATTAAGATAGACTTTTTCGACCCCAGGGAGAATGTGATTCACGAAATCAAGCGCTCCGACAAGATGGAAGATGCGCATTTTTGGCAAGTGAAGTACTACATTTACAAGCTTCAAAAAGCCGGGTTCAAAAACGTAACCGGACTGCTGGAATACCCCAAACTCCGCAAAACCGACCCGGTAGAGCTGACGGAAGAAGACCATCAAAAAATCAACGATATGGAAAAGGAAATCAAAAACATCATCGCTCAGGAAGAAGCGCCACCGCGGCTAACAAAAAAATCATTCTGCCGCAAGTGTGCCTATTTTGACTTTTGCTGGAGCGAAGAAGAAGTTTGAAGGTAGATTGAAAGGAGATTGAAAAGGAAGATTGATAGAAGACTGATGCAGGATTAATGGAAAATCAAACTCAGAATCAATCTACATCAATCTTGAATTCAATCTCAAAATCAGTCTGCTGCAGAATAAGACAGGTTTTGTATCATACATAAGTTGTAGTGTGTTTAAACATTGAATAAGTGTATAGTAAAGGATTGAAGTATAGTATTTATAAAAGGTACAAAGTCTGTATGATACACAAAATGTATTATATTTGTAATAAAAAGACATGAGAAAAGTTATAGCAGGAAATCCCGTAACGGGCGCTGATTTAATTGGCAGGGAGGAAGAAATACAGAGGATCACTCATTATCTGGACATGGGACAGCACATAGTTTTATCAGCTCCCCGCAGGTTCGGTAAAACCTCCATAATGCTGGAAATATTGTCCCGCAAAAGAAAAGAGAATTTCTACACCTCTTTTATCGATGTTTTTTCTTCACCCACGATTGAAATCCTTGCTGAAAATATTACCCAGGCTGTTTTAGAGAATAATCAGTTAGGCAAAGTGTTTAATAAAACCCGGCACAGCGCCATTAAGATGTTTCAAAACACGAAGTTAAAAGCAGTCATTGAGAATTTTGAGTTTCTCCTCGAGTTTTCTTCTAGTCAGAAAAATCCTTATGAGTTGCTGGCCCATAGTCTCAATTTTATCGATGGCTTTACTTCGAAACATAATCGGCATATGGTAAGTGGCTTCGATGAGTTTGGTGATATACTTAAACTCGATGGTAAGGAGGTGGTTAAGCTTTTCCGCTCAAAAATTCAACTGCATAAAAACGCCTCTTATATTTTTGCCGGAAGTCATGAATCGTTGATGAATGTGCTGTTTGCTGAAAAAAATGCTCCATTTTATCGGTTTGCCAAGATTATTGAGCCGGGGTATATTGATAAAAACAAGTTTGCTGAATATTACAAGAAAATCCTCACCCGATACAAAATCCCATTTGATAAAGATTTAGTGTTAACCCTGCTGGATTTTACGCGGGGGCATCCTTACTATTCCCAGCTTGCCCTTCAGCAACTTATTGTATATAACCGAATCAACAATAGAATGCCAGCTTACGCTGAAATAATTGAGTGGATGCTTAATGATGAGAAAAACTACATTGAAAAAACTTGGGAGGAGTTAGCTTCCTCAAAGGAGAATATAAGAACTGTTATAGCTATAGTGAAATACGGAAAAAATATTTATTCCGTCCTTAAAAAGGAACACATTAATGTGGCCAGGGCGCTTAAGAGACTGAAAGAAAAAGGATTTATTTTCATTAAGGAAGACAAAAGCTATGAATTGAGCGATCCTTTGCTTGAGCATTGGATTTGGAAAAATGTTATCAGAATATGAAAAAAACCTACTACTTATTCAATCGGGATAGATTAAGGTCATCGTATTTGAAGGTATAAATATGAAAAAAACCTACTACTTATTCAATCCCGGAAGGCTATCACGGAGAGACCAGACCCTGAAATTTACGCCGGTAGATGAAGAAGGCAATGAGCAAAAGCCCCGTTTTCTGCCTGGTTGCATATTCCGGTGATATTGACCCCCCGATCCGGCCATATTGACCCCCCTGAGGATTCAGTTTTCAAAAGAACGATGGGCTGACAAATTTACAATAATTTTATTATGTTTTCTTACGTGTTTTGCGTAAACTTTCTCC
>JAIPAH010000236.1 GCA_021740175.1 Bacteroidales bacterium | reverse complement strand
AGCGGCACTTTCGATGGCTGGCATTCCTCCTATGCTAGGTTTTTTAAGCAAAGAGCTGATCTATGAAGCCAAGATATATCTGCCCGGCATTTCTTCGGGTATTCTCCTCCTCGGAGTGATTGCCAATATTATGATGGTAGCAGTGGCCTTTATGCTTGTATATAAAATCTTTATCGGTAACCTTCATCTCAGCAAAAGAAAAAAACATACGGTTAGCTTTTTATCAGTAATTCCAATGCTCATTGTTTTATTGAATTTAATCTTTGGACTCTTTCCGGGCCTCTTGGGCAAAACACTTGTGGAAAATTCACTCCAGTCAGTTTATTCCAACTCCGCTAATGTTCACTTGATAATGTTTGAAGGCTTCAATGATATCTTTTGGCTTAGCTCTTTTACTACAATAGCAGGTCTGCTGCTGACATGGATTTTAATCAACTACCAACATAAAAACTCAATCCCTTTTGCTCCTTCAGCATAAAGCTTAAACTTGTTAACCGGGCTCTTTCCAGTCACCATAAAATTTAATAAGGTTTATAAGCTCTTCTAATGCTTTATCTTCGGGCACTCCCGATTTAATAATCTCTTTGTTTTTATACAAATTCACTTTCCCCTTAGCCGCCCCCACATATCCGTAATCAGCATCTGCCATTTCGCCGGGTCCATTTACGATACATCCCATAATGCCTATTTTCAAACCCTTCAGATGGCCTAAGGATTTCCGAATATGTTCAGCTGTAGTTTGCAAATCAAACAGCGTACGGCCACAACCCGGACAAGAGATAAATTCCGTCTTGAAAATACGAGCACGGGAAGCCTGCAAAATATTACAGGACAATTCGTAAAGAGCAGCGGAGCTAAAATTATCGTTTTCGATCATCAGACCGTCAACCAAACCATCCACAAGAAAAGTACCCGCAAGGGAAGCCATTTCTATAGTTAAATCTTCTTTGTTTGTTATTTGGGATTTTATTCGCAAAAGAACAGGAGAGAAATCTTCTGCCTGGTTTAATCTGTTTATCAAGGATCTTGCTTGCTGAACTGACTCTGCGTGCAGAAAAATTAGTTTATCTTCTTTTATGGCTAAAGCTATGTCTAAATCCTGTGCATCATTTATCTCAACTACTTTCACCTGAAGCTTTTCGCCATCGGATCGATATAATGCATTTTTTTTCAAATAATATTCAAACATGGCATCTCTGCCTGTCACAACCAGCGGATTATTATCTCCAACTCCTGCTACATCATATGTTTTACGTCTGCGATATTCAAAAGGGTCAAAAGGTAAGGAATCAATATCCTGCGTTTCTGAAGCAAAACGATCCAGTGCAATATTTCTCAATTTTTCGGCCACAGGAATTTCTAAATCAGGATTTTCCGTAAGAGAGACACGAATGGTATCGCCCAGTCCATCCAATAATAAAGCACCAATTCCCACGGCGGATTTAATCCGTCCGTCTTCTCCATGGCCGGCTTCAGTTACGCCCAGATGCAAAGGAAATACATCGCCGGATTTTATCATCCGGTGCATCAACAAACGGTAAGTCTGAACCATCACCCGCGTATTGGATGATTTCATGGACAATATGATGTCAAAGAAATTATGTTTTTTGCATATATCCACATACTCAAGAGCTGAGTGAACCATGCCCTCCGGCGTATCACCATATTGGAAAATAATCCGGGAAGAAAGACTCCCATGATTACTCCCTATACGCAACGCTGTATTATGCTTTTTACAGGTTTCAATCAACAGAAGCAGCTTTTCTTCAGTCTTTTTTAGTTCCTGCTTATACTCCTCTTGGGAATATGTATCTTTATTGCTCCGGTAATAATTCCCCGGATTTATTCTCACTTTTTCAACAATTTCTGCTGCCATTCGGGCAACATCAGCATTAAAATGAGTATCAGCAACCAACGGCGTCTGATAGCCCCGTTGGCGTAATTCCTTTTTAATCTGACGTAAGCTTTCAATTTCTTTTTTGTTTGCTACGGAAAACCGAACGAGCTCTCCTCCGGCTTTAATTATTTGTTCTGCCTGATTTGTTGTAGAAACCACATCCCGGGTTGAAGTATTGGTCATCGATTGTACACGCACCGGACTTTCCCCTCCGATTGACAGATGACCTACTTTCACCTCCCGTGTCAAAATCCGGCGGAAACAATAGGGGTTAATATTGTAAATAATGTTCTGGTTCATTGTATCTTGAGGTTATCCCAGTCATAGCTCACCGGGAATTTTCTCCGGAAATCCTCCAATTCTTTTCTATCCAATTGAAAAGTTGCTTCATCTTCTAAAAATGGAGCACTGCGTGCTAATACGCGGCCCTTCGCATCAAAAGCTATTGAGTCGCCGCTATAATTCAATTTATTCCCATCTTTCCCGACACGATTAACACCAATGCAGCAAGCCTGGTTTTCCATAGCGCGTGCCTGCAGCAGAGCTGTCCAAACATGACTTCTTGTTGATGGCCAGTTGGCTACATAGATCAAAAGATCATACATAACCGATTCGTCACGAAGTTGGTTTGCAGACCATCCGGGAAAACGCAAATCATAACAGATAAGTGGCAATATTTTCCAGCCTTTATAGTGAATTATTGTTTTGTCTTTACCGGCTGTGTAATGTTTGGGCTCATCTCCCATCCGAAAGAGATGTTTTTTGTCATAATGAAAAATGTTAGCAGCAGGATCAACCCAGTAAAACCGGTTAAAATAATACTGTCCTTTGCGTGTTATTGTACTTCCACAAATAGCCATATCATATTTCTGCGCCATTTCTTTCATCCAGGCCAAGGTCTTATCATGTTTTTGCTCCGGAACTTTTTCAGGTTTCATGGAAAACCCGGTATCAAACATCTCCGGCAAAATAATTACGTCATTTTCTGTGGGGATATTCCTGATTTTTTTCTCAAGCTTCTTTCTGTTGGCCTCCCGGTCGTGCCATACGAGTGAAGTCTGCAAGTATGATACTTTTAAATCCTGCATAATATTTCAGCTGCTTTTTTTAACGTTTCATCGCTTTTGGCAAAACAAAAACGGATGTACTGGTAATTATTATTTCTATTATAAAATGCTGATAACGGAACTGACGCTATATTGTGCTGTTCCACTAACTCCCTGGCGAACTCAAAATCCGTTTTGTTGGAGATGGCACTAAAATCGGCTAACTGATAAAATGTGCCTTGCGAAGGGATGATCTTAAAACGGGAATCCTTTAATAATTCCACAAAATAATCTCTCTTTTGCTGATAAAACTCGCTTAAGCCCAGATAGTTTTCTTCATCTTGCATAAAATCTACCAGTGCCATTTGCATCGGCCGGTTGGCTGCAAAAACTATATTCTGGTGAGCTTTTCTGAATTCCCGGGTCAATTTTTCCGGAGCCAGGCAATAGCCCAGTTTCCATCCTGTTATGTTAAATGTCTTGCCAAAGGAACTAAGGATCACTGAGCGCCGGCTTAATCCTTCATGGGTTGCGAGGCTCAGATGCTGTTGGCTATCAAACAAAATATGTTCATAAACTTCATCGCTAAGCACAATAATGTCTGTATTCTTGATCAGGGAATACAGCATCTCTAAATCTTCACCTGAAATATTTTTTCCCGTCGGATTATTCGGATAATTCAGAATAATCATTTTTGTATGGCTATTTATCATCCGGCGAATTTCCTCCCAGTTAATCTGAAAGTCAGGAGGTGTTGTCTGGGCAAGTTTTATTATTCCTTTATTATACTCAATAGAAGGAATATACGTATCAAAAGCTGGCTCAATAATAATCACTTCATCATCTTCTTTGACAAAGGCAGAAATTGCAGAAAAAATACCTTGTGTAGCCCCGGCTGTAATAGTTATCTCCTGCTCCGGATGATATTTCCTGCCATGGTACTTTAGGAATTTTTCACTAATGATTTTCCTTAAACTTTCAACCCCTTTCATTGGGGCATATTGGTTTTCTCCCTTTTTTATGTAATGACAAACCCGGTCAGTTAAGTCCTCCGCACAATTAAAATCCGGAAAGCCCTGGGATAAATTCAGTGCATCATGCTTCTCGGCAAGTTGAGTCATCGTAGCAAAAATGGATGTGTTAAAATTGGGCAATTTGCTTTTTATATTCACTTCTGTTTGGTTCATAATCAATATCTGGGGTTTGTTACAAATTTAGCGATTTATTTGTAATGATACAGATTTGCACCAATTTTTTTTGCATAAAGCAACTGTTATTCGAATTGAAAGGGTGTTTGAAATCAACTACAATACAATAAACTTTACTTTTATTTTTGTCATATTCTGCACATTTACGTATTTTTACAACAAATTTATTTGTTGTTGAGAAATGTTTTCAACATAATATCGCCATGAGCACTGAAAATGAACATTTTATTAAATATACATAAAAGCATCTTTTATATATGAAGACAATTGAAAATTGTGAATTTGAAGGTCAAAAGGTATTAGTCAGAGTCGACTTTAATGTTCCTCTCAACCATAACCGTCAGATAACAGACGATACGCGGATCAAGGAATCGCTTCCAACGATAAAGACAATTTTGGAAAGTGGCGGTTCGGTCATTTTGATGTCTCATTTAGGTAGACCTAAAGGAGTTTATGAGCAAGACTATTCTTTAAGTCCTGTGCTTCCCCACCTTTCAAAATTATTAAAAACAAATGTGAAGTTCGCCGGCTCAGCCACAGGCAAGCAAACAAAAGAAACCGCAGCTTCTTTAAAACCCGGTGAAGTTCTGCTATTGGAAAACTTACGTTTTCATCCCGAAGAAGAACAGGGAGACGAGCAGTTTGCCAAAGAACTCAGCGAACTTGGAGATGTCTATGTTAATGATGCATTTGCTACAGCTCATCGTAATCATGCATCTACATCCATCATTGCAAAATACTTTCCCGGGAAAAAACTCTTTGGTCATTTGATGACAAATGAATTAAAAAGTCTCGAGAAAGTTTTGAGATATCCCCAGCCACCCTTTACTGCTATTATTGGGGGAGCAAAAGTTTCATCAAAAATTGACATTATCAAAAATCTGCTGAATAAAGTCGACAATATGATTATCGGCGGAGGGATGGCCTTCACATTTATTAAAGCCCTCGGTGGCCAGGTAGGCGGTTCGCTTATTGAAG
>JAIPAH010000235.1 GCA_021740175.1 Bacteroidales bacterium | reverse complement strand
TACCATTAGAAAACCAGACCCTTTTTACATACACCATGAACTTTTTCCATGCTTGCGTATCTTTATCCCCGGAATAGGTAAGAACAATATTTTCCAAAACATGGCGGATCAAGAGATTGTATTTGTAATTCTGATCCCAGATAATATCCCTGCCCGCCAGGCCGGCTTCATAGAGATAATAGAGAAGCTTTTTACGTTGTAAATCCAGATTCTCAAATCCGGGGATTTTATACCTTAAAATCCGAATATCAGCAAATTGTTCCGAATAATATCGAAATCCATTCTCTCCTGCCATTATGCGTTCGTTTTTTGTAGTTTTTATCCCAAACGGGTAATATTAATCTTTGTTCAGTGAGGCGTTATAGAGCCTTTTATCCGCTTTTCGCAGTAAAGGTAAGGCTGAGGCATTATCGATTGTAAACGTATATTCCAGGACATTATCCTGCCCCCGGTTTCGAAGTCTTTCGCGGTGCGAAGCCTTATTAATATACATCTCGATATTGTCTTTACCGGCTAGCCACATATCCCTGGCCACTGTGGCTGAATCACATTCTGTTGTATAGCCCCCCGAATTCATAAGTTTATCGGTAAGGGCCCCGGCATAAAACGAATCTTCAAGATTAAATTTGTTTTTATACCCACTGCATAGCACGACGACATTTTTATTCATAGTAATAAGCCAATCGGATAGGGCACTTAGGTTATTAAAAGCCCCAATCGCCACTTCCTGCCCGCTGCCATCGGCCATTTCAATAGCTTGTGTGCCGTTCGTGGTGCTGTAGGCTATCGTCTTGCCTTTAACCCGTTCAGTCATAAAGCTAAAAGCGGAATTGCCAAAATCCGCGAAATCCAATGTCTTCCCATCGCGCTCGGAGGCTACCAGGAAGCCTTTCTCCTTCCATTTGCGGGCTTCTTCCACACTTCCCACAGGAATAATCTCCCTTACCCCGTTTTCAAACGCAGCTGTGATGGAAGTCGTTGCTCTCAGAACATCCACAATGACCACCACAAAATCCTCCCGTGTTATTCGGTAAGGATATAAAACCGGGGAAAAGGCAACTTCAACCGTTCTTTTACTATCCATAATTTGCTTTTAAAGAATCCTGCAAAGATATAGTATGCAGTACATAAAGAAAAAGCGTGGCTCTATTCTAATAAATGTTTGAGTCTGGTCTAAAAAGCCTTCAAACTGCTGATTTTTAGCATTTTTACCCCTAACTGCTAAAAATCAGCAGTTTGAGAAAGTCCCCTTCAGGGGATTTAGGGGTCATAAGGCTTTTTAGACTTGGCTCATGTTTTATATTTAAAAAATTGTATTTTTAGAATAGAGCGAAAGGTGCTTATCTCAACTGCTTATATTAACTTCTGTACATCTCCCTGGTGCTTATTCCGGCTTATAAAAAGGCAACCTGACAACCCTGGCTTTCCGCAACTTGTTACGCATTTTGATATAAATCTCATCCCCGAACCATGCTTTATCTCTTTGAATATATCCCATGCCAATGGCTTTATTGATATAGGGAGCCATAGTTCCCGAAGTCACTTCTCCGATGCGATTTCCGTCTTTATCCGTAATTTCATAATGTTGCCGCGGGACCCCTTTATCGATCATTTCAAAGCCGCGCAGTTTCCGTGAGGGCTTTTCAGCCTTCAGTTTCTCATGGTATTCACGATTAATAAAATTATTGCCATCATTAAACTTGGTTATCCAACTCAGCGGTGCTTCAATGGGGGAAGTTGTGTCATCAAGGTCATTCCCGTAAAGGCAAAGGCCTGCTTCAAGGCGCAGGGTGTCGCGTGCAGCCAGGCCAATGGGTTTTATTCCAAACTCCTCCCCTGCTTCCATTATTTTCCTGTAAATGGCAGGAGCATCCTCATTTGCCGTATAAATTTCACAACCTCCTGATCCGGTATAACCGGTTGTTGAAAGGATTACATTTTTGACTCCGGCCAGCGTGACTCGCTTGAAAGTATAAAACTTCATATTAAGAATATCCTCGTCAGTAAGCTTTTGCATAGCCTTTAGGGCTTTAGGCCCCTGAATGGCCATGAGGGATGTTTCGTCGGAAGCATTGTATAGCTCAGCACCCATCGTGTTGTGCTTGTTAATCCAGTTCCAGTCCTTTTCGATGTTCGCAGCATTGACTACTCCCATATACTTGTTTTCATTCTCCCTGTAAACCAGAAAATCATCCACAATACCTCCTTGCTCATTGGGCATGCAATTATACTGTACTTTCCCGTCATACAACTTTGCTGCATCATTGGAAGTAATTTTTTGAATCAATTCAAAGGCTTTGGGTCCTTTAATCCAAAATTCACCCATGTGCGAAACATCGAATACGCCTAGCTTTTCGCGAACGGTATTATGTTCTGTTGTGACACCTTCAAATTGAAGGGGCATTTTATATCCTGCAAATTCGGTCATTTTGGCCCCCATTTCTTCGTGGATACTTGTTAGTGCAGTAGTCTTCATTATTGATGGTTTTTTTGTTTGCTGAAACAAATGTATAAAAAAACCCGGATGCAAGCAGTCCTGCTCAAACTTTCGCCGTTTCTATTTGTTGTTAATATTCTAAGAACAAATTATTTTTTTAAAATTTGCAACTGTATACTTAACATATATACCTTTGGAAAAATTTTTAAGGACATGGGAGATACTGAAAGATTAAAGAATTATTCCAATTACCAACTGCTGGACATGGTCAGCCAACGTTATCGTTACAACAGGGACCTACTGATTGAATTACTAAAAGAACTGGACAAACGAGAAGTAACAAACGCCAGGGTGGAAGAGTTAAAAGCTGAGATGCCTGAATATAAAAAACCTTACTCAAAAGAGAGCCAGGTAAAACAACAAGAAAATCAGACAGGCAGTGAAAAACTACCCTGGTTATTCAGTATAAGAGCCATTTTCTTTTTCTCTATGGTTTTTTCCACCTTTTTCGGCAGTATCATTATGGCCTTTAATCTCCGGGAGATGAAACAAAAGACGGCCATCCTGCCTTTGGTAAGTTTCGGACTTATCTATACAGCTACTATTGCATCTATTTCGCAGCATATCCAATCCGTAGCCTGGTTTTTAGCCATTGCTTTAAATGCAGTAGGAGCTTTCATAATCATTCATTTTTTCTGGAATTCTTATATCGGGCAGCAGCAGTACAATAAACGCTCTATTACAGTACCTTTATTAATAGGTATCGGATTGTCATTACCCATTATTTATTTCATGAGCCAAAATGGTTTGGCAATGTAATTTATGGCTTAATGCGATATAAATAGGGAATTTTAGGGAAACTGATTCAATACCTTAACAACAGTCGTATTATTCCGGCCAAAAGGCAGCCATACAATCCAGTTTTCATGCTTTTGCTTATTTAGCTTTATTAAATTAATTATAACTTAATGTTATTACCCTCTGACAGCCGATTTGTCACAAAGCGGGCCATAAAAAGGTGCACCGAGTTCTTTCATGATCCATGATACACCTTTTCTTCAAAAACCTTATTCCTATAAGCGCTTATACTACAGTATTGACGAGTTCGGCTGCTTCTTTAAGCTGGATAGCCGAATGAACCTTCAATCCCGAATCATCGATAAGCTGCTTCCCTTCTTCGGCATTAGTACCCTGCAAGCGAACAATAATCGGGATATCGATGTTGCCGATGTTTTTGTAGGCATCCACGACTCCCTGAGCCACGCGATCGCAACGGACAATACCACCAAAAATGTTTACCAGGATGGCTTTCACATTGGGGTCATCCATAATGATACGAAAACCAGCTTCAACGCGGCTTGAATCGGCCGAACCCCCTACATCCAGGAAGTTAGCCGGTTCCCCTCCGGATAGCTTAATCATGTCCATGGTGGCCATAGCCAGGCCGGCCCCATTTACCATACAGCCTACATTACCGTCCAGCTTAATGTAATTGAGACCATACTCGCCGGCTTTCACCTCCGTAGGGTCTTCCTCCGTTATATCTCGCATTTCGGCGATATCCTTATGCCGGAACAACGCATTATCATCAATAGAAACTTTAGAATCAACGGCCAGAATTTTATCATCGGAAGTTCTCAACACGGGGTTAATTTCCATCAGTGTCGCATCGCTTTTATCATAGGCCTTATAAAGCCGTAAAGCAAATTTAACCATCTCCTTAAAGGCTTTACCGCTAAGACCAAGGTTGAAAGCAATGCGGCGGGCCTGGAAAGCTTGCAATCCTACCGTAGGGTCCACTTCTTCGCGAAAAATTAAATGAGGTGTCTTTTCTGCTACCGATTCAATATCTACGCCCCCTTCGGTTGAATACATAACGACATTTCGCCCGGTTTGGCGGTTCAAAAGCACACTCATATAAATTTCGGAGGGTTCATGTTCGCCGGGATAAAACACATCCTGCGCAACTAATATCTTATGAACCGTCTTCCCTTCAGTACCGGTCTGCGGGGTAACCAGGTTCATCCCCAACATCTCTTTGGCTTTTTGTTGTACCTCTTCAAGGTTTTTGGCCAGCTTTATACCACCGCCTTTACCTCTACCGCCTGCATGAACCTGTGCTTTGAGCACCCATTTATCCATTCCCGTTTTATTTTTCAAATCTTTAGCTGCCTCTACGGCATCTTCCGGTTTGTCGGCGGTTACTCCTTCAGGGATAGGTACGCCATAATTTTTAAGAATTGATTTTGCTTGATATTCATGAAGATTCATAACAGATATATTTAATTTCTTAGATATTTGAGAGGTCAAAATTATGACATTTTCCTGGCTCTTGAAAATGTTAACCGGTTTTATTGCGAGATTAATTGCGCATTTTCTTCTTTTTCAAAAAACACCCTTACGTAATCTTTAATTTGTTCCTTTTTGTTACCCTCAGGTAAAGTCTCATTAATTTTTTCAATATAATGCCCCCTGGCTATCAGCTCAAAGGATCGTTTGAAGTTGATATCATGTATCCAGGCTACCTGGAGCAGCTTGAAATCATTAAGATACTTCAAGTCAGAAACATTGATAATACATCCGTTCATAAAGGCATCAAAAACAGGGTCGGAAATCTTATGTTCATCACTAAGTTCCAGTTGAATAGTCTTATTCTGGTTTTCATGCTTTTTCTCATAATATTCAGTTACAACCCGCAGAATATC
>JAIPAH010000045.1 GCA_021740175.1 Bacteroidales bacterium | reverse complement strand
GATATTTTCCGGGTATAATTCCCCGTCTCCGTTTGCCAAACCGCGATGTATGTTCCTGAGGGCACATTCCTGCAGTTCCACCTCAGTGTGGTGTTACTACTATAGTTTTCTACTTCTTCGGAATAGACCAACTTACCAGAAGTACTGAATACCTGCAGAGTAACATTTACCGGACTTTCTACTTCGAGGTTGAAGTTCACCACAGTAGTTGCAGGGTTGGGATAAAGGTTGAATTTCTCAGTAAGCTCGATATCACCTTTCCCGGTACCCAGAACGTCAAAATAATAAAACCAACGCGAACCAATTTCCCAGTTTTCCCCTGTTGCATCGGGGTTGTAGTTTGTATACATGATTTGATCACCAAACTGATTGTACTTATATGTACTCTTGAAACTCTTTGACCATGAGTCAGTATCGCTGTCCCAGGTATAATAAGCTTCGGAACTCAACATTTCTTCTGCATTGTAGGTGAATTCTGCTTTGCCGATGATTTCGAAAGAGCTTGCCGTTTCATTGTATGTATAGGTTCTTTGTTCTAATTTTAAATCACCTTCGTAATCCCATTCTTTTTTGGAGCTGGGAACGTAGCTTTGTTCATTGCTATCCCAGTTGCTTTCAATTTCAAGGACCTTGTTATTTAAAGCATCATAATCGTTTTCCGTTTTCGAATCTTCAACCCATGTAAATGCCGCAAAATCCCAGACAAATTCTTCTATCTTGATGACGTTTTGATTGTTGTCATAGGTATATTCTTCTTTGGAGTCCCACTGCCAGGTTTGTGTGCTTTCAAGCCAATAATAACTTATTATTTGAGAATAGTATTCATTGGCATTATAGGACCATTCTGTTTTTAATGATTCTACAAAGGATGAACTGTTTTCATCATAAACATAATCAATCCGCAATGACAAGTAGTCATCTTCCGTATAGTCAAACTCTAGCTTATAGGACAATCCGAAATTGCTTGTTCCGGATGAATCGGAGTAGTATAGCTTATGATCGAGCAGATTTTCCGAATCATAAAAGTGTTCTACCCGAAAACCTTCCTCCCACTGGTCATTAGTATCATCCCATCTGAAGGTGCTGTATTGCTCGGTTTCCCCATTTGAAGTATAATCATATTCTTCTTTAAAATCAGGTTTCCAGCTGCCACTTTCCCAAATGAATTTAGTATGCTTTGTTTGTTGCCCGGCAGCATTATAGTTTCTCAGATCTTTTTCTGAAGGATTCCATTGTTGCTGACTTTCATCATAATCGTAATGAATACGGGTTGCCGTATTATTTTCATACGTATACAATTGTTTTATCTCCGGGACAGAGTCAAAGACTGTAGTGTATGTGTACTTTTTGGCAGAATCAATTCGGGTTTCACTAAGTCTTAATGATTGATTTTGCTTCGGGGGATAGCTAAGTTCCCGGTCCCCGGATACAAGACGTTCATCAATTTCGATGTTGAATTTGTTTTCGCGCTCCGATTCAAAATTGTCACTGATCTGTCCTGACAAGTTTGTTATCAGGAAATTACCTGTCAAAAATAATAAGGATAAAAGTAGTTTTCTGTACATATTGTTATCAATTTTAATGTTTACAAGTGGTAAACGCGAAGCAATGAGGCGGGTTCATTTTAACAAATTGATAACAAATTAGAGCTCTGCCACGGTGATTCAATTGCGTTTAATTAAATCAATCCATGTTGAAAAGCATATTTTATCAACCCTACCACTGTTTTTGTTTTGGTTTTTGTAAAAAGGTTTTTTCGGTGCGTTTCCACAGTCCTTTCACTAATAAATAGTTCTTCAGCGATTTGCTCGTTGGTATATTCTTTGGCAATGAGATTCAGGATTTCCGTTTCTCTCTGGGTAAGCCGAATTGCTCCAGGCTCCACATCCTTTATCAAATCATGGTGTTTAAAGATGCTATTCATTACTACCTCCTGGGCTTTTGAACTAAGGTATTTTTTGCCTTCCGACACAGTATGAATGGCTTCTAACAATTCTTCTGTGCTGCTGTTTTTTAAAATATACCCCGAAGCTCCTGCTTCTATGGATTGGTTTATCAGGGTGCCTTCATCGTTCATAGTGAGCATAAGGATATTGATATCGGGATGCTTTTTATAGATTTTACGGGTAAGTTCGATTCCCGACATTCCAGGCATATGGAGATCGACGAGAATGACATCCGGTTTATGGCCTTGTAGTAATTGCAGAGCTTCCTCACCGCTTTCGGCTTCTCCGCTGATTTTAATATCACCTTCTTCTACCAAAATGGATTTCAGGCCGTCGATAACAATCCGGTGGTCATCAACGATCATAACGTTGATATCTTTATGTTCCCTTTCACTCATTGCTTTGCTGTGGTTCTTCCAGTGGGACGATGACCGTGATAATTGTGCCCCGTTGAACTTTTGAATCAATATAAACTTTTCCATTGATATTTTCAACACGCGTATAAATATTGCTTAAACCTCTGCTTTTTGCTGCGGCTTCGGGGTCAAAGCCAACCCCATTATCTTCTATCATTATCGTTAAATCCTCATTATTTCTTATCATTTGAATATTAACGTTATCAGCTTGTGAATGTTTCAGGATATTATTGAGAATTTCCTGGGTAACACGGTAAAGGGTATTTTCTGTGAGATAATCCAGATTCCCATCCAGCCCCATTATCTCCAGTTGAATATTTAAAGAATGGTTTTGTTGGATGCGTTCGGTCAATTCTTTGACAGCTTCCGGGAAACCTTTTTCATGAAGCACAGACGGTGAAAGGTTGTGGATGATATTGCGGAGCTCAATGATAGAGTGATCGATCATGTTTATGGTTTTGTCGATTGAATTTTTCTGTTTGCCAGAATCCTTGGCTGCACCATCCTTTAGCTGCGACACCTGGAGTTTGCATAAACCCAGGTACTGCCCCAGGCTATCATGGATATCACGACTAATACGTTTACGCTCATTGATTTCGGCCTGAAGTGTCCGGGTAGCCAATTCCTCTTTCTTACTGATAAGGGCAGCATCCAGTTTCTGTTTTTGTTTGTACTTGGATTTGATGTACCACAGATAAAACCCAAAAGAAACAATTACCAGCAATCCAATAATGATAATCAGCTGAAAGGTTCGATTTTGGAGTTTTAACTCTTGTTTTTCGATCAATAGTGCCTGATTTTCCCGGAGTTCATCCAGGAGAGCTATTTCATGGGTCTTTTGATCCACTTCATGACTCAGGCGCAGGTCATAAATATAACTGAGCTCGTGGCGGTTTACCAGGCTGTCTTTCAGTTGGCTGTAGTTAGAATATGCTTCGTAAGCTTTTTTGTAGCTTTGTTGTTTGGCATATAATTGAGCCATCTTTTTGTAGCTCCGGTATTCCAGCTTGCGGCTTTTTATTTTTTGTGCCAGGTTCAGGGCCATACGCGAATAGCGGATAGGTCTTTTGGTTTCTCCTTTCTTTTCATACAAGTCTACGGTGAGCAGGTAGGCTTCGGCCACCTGGCTCTTATTCCCGGCTTTATCGCTATATTCAAAACATTTTTTCAGGGCCTCTTTGGCGGCATTAAGGCTATCCTGATCAATGAGCAGCTTGGTTAGTTCTACGTAAGTCAGGCTCAGTCCATAGCTATCCTCCTTGGATTTTTTCAATTTGAGCGAGCGGTTATAATAATTAAACGCTTTGTCCACTTTGTCCTGTTTCTTGAACACATCGCCCATATTGCTGTATATGGCAGCCCTGGTAAGGGTGTCATTAAGTTTTTTGTTAATTTTGAGCGCTTTGTTAAAAATAAGCAATGCATTTTCAAAATCATCCAATTCGGTATAAATCATCCCGATGTTATTGTATACTGATATCATCCCGCTGCTTTCGGGGGAATGAGCCTCAAAAATTGCCTGGGCATCATAGAAGTATTCGAGGGCCAGGTGATATTTACCGATATGCCAATAGGTAAGACCCATATTTGATAGCGATGAAGCAAGGTGCGAAGAATCATTGGTTTTTTTACTAATTTCGATAGCCCGATTGTAGTGGGTTATGGAACTGTCAAAGTTCGATTTGATATCATATATAATTCCCAGGTGATTGTGAGATTGGAATAATCCTTTCTGATAATCCTTTTGCCGGGATAGCTCAAGGGTACGATAAGCTATATTCCTGGCTGAATCGGGATGAGAGTAAGTGATATTCCAGCACCTTTCAACTAGTTTTGTGATCGAATCATTGGTGATTTCCTGGCTATGCCCCCAAAACACCGGAAACCAAAGTATCAATAAAGTAAATAATCTTTTCATAATCATCCTCTTAATTTCCTCAAAAACAAAGATAGAAAATGAAGTAACCGGGGAAACGAATATCATTCCCAAGAATTTATATCAAGAATTGTAAATCATTA
This sequence comes from Bacteroidales bacterium, assembly GCA_021740175.1. Lineage (GTDB taxonomy): Bacteria > Bacteroidota > Bacteroidia > Bacteroidales > JAIPAH01 > JAIPAH01. Next base: position 16,139 of record JAIPAH010000045.1, on the reverse strand, counting down.
AGGATTAGAATTTTATATTTAATTTAAGTTCGGGTTGTATAAAAAATTCCGTGCCAGCACGGATACTTACTTTAAATAATACCCATTGGTACGGATTGAAAAATGAGGGGTAGTCATCGTATATTTGTTAAAGAAATCAATCTAAAACTAATAAATTATGAAAACTTTTACATTTTTACTTATAGGCTTGATGGCAGGATTTGCCCTGAATGCTCAAACTACATGGATGGATATTCATAGTACGTCGGATGGATCAGCTCTGAACTGTGTTGACTTTATTGATGCAGAGAATGGAGTTGCAGTAGGAAATAGCGGAACAGCTATCGTTACCACGGATGGGGGTGATACGTGGGAATCCCTCAATACGGGATACAACAATGATTTGGAAGGTGTAAAATACTATGCGGAAGACACGATTATTATCTCCGGCAATGGTGGAACGCTCATACGCACAACCGACGGAGGTGCGTCGTGGTCTTCTGTCAACCATCCGGGAGAGACGGCCAATTTATATGATATAGATATCGATACTTCCAGTGGCAATGGATTAATAGGAGGATCAGGCAACCTGGTTATGTGGACTGAAGATGCCGGTGCTACATGGTCATTTGTCGACGGTGGTTATATGAATGACTATAATGGCGCCTTTATGGCCAACAGTGATTTTGGTTTAGTCATTGGTCGTAATGCTATTTTCCAGCCTTTATTGAAGTTTACACAAAATGGTGGAGAGTCATGGAGCAATTTACCTGTATACCCTGTAATTAATGGTACGGCTAATGAAGGCACCGGGTTTGATGCTTATTTCTTTAATTCCGATGATGGGTTCCTGGTCGGTAGCACCTGGTCGGGTGGAGGTTTTATTACAACAGAAGTCGATTGGGGAAGTGATCAGTGGGAAGCCATCGAATTAGCCCAACCGCTTTATGCTATTGACTTTGCCAATGATAATCTTGGTGTGGTGGCCGGATGGGAAGGCTATATGGCCGAAACCACCAATGGTGGTGCTACCTGGGAAGAGGTCAACATGAGCCTGGTCCGGGAGCCAGGGGCTTTCAATGATGCCAAAATGTATGAATCCACCGGTTATGCCGTAACCGAAAATGGCGTGGTCTATAAGAGAGTAAGTACAACAAATGTTGAAGAAGGTCCTAATCCGGTAAAAGATTTTTTGATATACCCAAACCCGACCGGAAAGGAATATACCAATCTCCGGTTGAATCTGACAAGGAGTAGTGAGATCAGCGTAAGCATCAGGGATGTATCCGGGCGTGTCGTCAGGGAAATCAGTCAAAAAGATCTTCCTGCCGGTAATCAGCGCATAAGGATCAATACTTCCCGGCTTAATTCCGGAGTTTACATGGTGGTAGTCACTGATGGAAAATATCAAGTTTCCAAAACAATGGCAGTTCGTTAACCCATTTTAATATTATTGGGCTGTCCGTAACCGAAAAAATCTGACGCTATAGCGTTGCGGTAAATACTATTCAAAAAACGAAACTTAATAATATTCAGCAACTTCTATCCTTATTCTTAAAAGGAAGTTGCTGAATATTATTTGTGAGATTGGTACTACCAAATGGTTTTGATTATGATGAAAGCCCAGCCTAAAAACCAATATTTACGTTGAAAGTTGAAAAATCTATATTCCAACCTTTTTAGACCGAACTCGTAAATAGTATTATAAATCATTAGGAAAAGGTTTGTACTTAATCCATAAAAAAGTTCATTCAGAACTTACCTGAATTATTCTTTTCACTTTCCAAACCTTTGGATACTTATCATGTTCATGTTAATGGTTATATTTATTTTGTAAAAAAATGGCTTTTTATGAAGATATTTTATCGATTTGTCGACCGCTTGGTTTTTGCCGTCGGCGTGCTGCTTTTCCTGCAATTACCCAATTTTGTTGACCATTACACCCAGCGGCTGGGAGGTTTTTACGATGCTGAAAAACAGCATATGGAAAGGTACAGCGAAATTGCCGAAAGGCATTTTGACGGGGACATGCAAAAGCTGCTGGATGCATTTGAAGATAGTAATGTAACAGCTATGAAGGAAACCGGCCGGGAATTGGAACGAACTTCTGAGCGATTGGAGGAACTTGAAAAAGGAATCGATATTCTGGAAAATGCTTCTTTTTTGCGGAAAATTGGCTATTTGGTGGTAAATATTGACCTTAATATTGCACGCGGCACCTTAAAAGCCTATAGCCCCGGAATGCCTTTAACTAAAGAAGGCCTTATCAGCGGCCTGATAGGAGGCGTGTTGATAAGTCTCCTTTTTAATGGCTTGGTTAAGGTTGTCCGGATTCCATTCCGGAAAAAGCGAAAAAAAGTAGCAATGCAATCAGAAAGAGATTGACATAGGCGCGTTTCCCATAAAATGAATACCCTTATATTATTACGAAATAAAATTTCTTTTCTTTCGTTTGTTTTGTCAAAAGATGCGGTATTTATACTTTTACCCTTCAAAAATTTGAAGCCTGTGAAGAAAAGCATATTTATTATCGGCCTGTTATTTACAAGCATTGTTTTGCAAGCACAAACCGGAGGTAACAGCACTTACGAGTTCCTAACATTAAGCAATTCGGCAAGAATTGCGGCTTTGGGAAGTGATTTTGCTCCCATAAAAGATGATGATATTACATTGAGTATCGCTAATCCTTCCCTCATTACCGAAGAGATGAACAATAAGCTGGCCATGAGTTTTGTCGATTACTACTCGGATATTAACTATGGCTTTGCCAGCTATTCGAAAACATTTGAGGAAGCCGGAAGCTTTGTGGGTTCCGTGCAATACATCAATTATGGTAAAACTACTGAAGCCAATGCCCAGGGCGACACGCTGGGGAGTTTTAGCGGTAACGAAAATGCTATAACCCTTGGATGGGGACGCGAACTTGATTCGCTTTTTTCCATCGGGGCTAACGTTAAACTCCTTACGTCGTTCCTTCATCAATACAGCTCTTACGGACTGGCCGTTGATATCTCGGGTACCTATCATAATCCCGAAGCCCGGTTTACCGCTTCCATTATTTTCAAAAATATCGGGCGGCAGATCAAAAGTTACGAACCCGGTAATAATGAGCCCCTGCCTTTTGAAATCCAACTGGGGCTATCCAAGCGCCTCAAACACCTTCCTTTTCGCTATAGTATCATGTTCACCAACCTTCAGCAGCCCGACCTGACTTATAAAAATTCCTCCCTAAACAACCAGCCGAATCCCTTCACCGGCGAGGTAGAAGACAATGATTCGGGATTCGGCGACAAGGTGATGCGTCACATTGTTGTTGGCGGGGAGTTCATGCCTACGAATAACTTCACCCTGCGGGTTGGTTACAACTATCGCCGCCGCCAGGAGATGAAAATTGAAAGCAAATTAGGTACGGTCGGTTTCTCATGGGGGATAGGTTTCCGCGTCTCCAAGTTCCATTTCAGCTATTCGCGAGCTGCCTATCATTTGGTGGGCTCACCCAACTATATTACTATCACAACCGATTTGAGTAAATTTTAATTTGGAATTTATTCGTCTGAGCCGGACAGGTTTTGAGCTTTGGGTTTTGGATTTTGAACCCCGTTTTACGGGGTGAACTTTCCCGGCATGTTCAATGGTAAAGCTAGTTAATTTTTCAAATCAACCGATATTCAGAATAGAGTGTCCTATTTTTGTAAGCTAAAAAGGTATTGAAGAAGACAAGAAGAAATATTTTCCCGAAATGAAGAGAGACATGAAACAACCATCGGAATTTTATACCGCTAAGCAAGAGGAAACGAATCAACATCTTGAACGGCTCAACAGGATTGCCAAAAGGCAATCGTGGCTCCGGGTGCTGTTTTTCTTGTTAGCTGTTGTGTCCCTGTATGTGTTTGTAAAACCGCAGCCTGCCGCAGCGGGAGTATTGACGGCATTCTTTTTCGGGCTACTTATTTATGTAGCCTGGCGCCATCAGAAGACGCAAAGCAAAATCAAAAGAGTCGGGATGTTAAAATCCCTTACGGAACAAGAGCTAAAGGCCCTGGAAGGAAATTTCGGGGACTTTGCTAATGGGCTTTCATATCTTGATAAAAATCATTCTTATGCCCTTGACCTGGATATTTTCGGTGAAGGCTCGCTTTTTCAGCGCATCAACCGTACCTTCAGCGAGAACGGAAGTGCCATGCTCGCCGGGCGTTTGACGGCCCCCTTTAAGAATGCGGCCACGATCAAAAGGGTTCAGCAAGGGGTGAGGGAGCTTTCCTTCAAACCCCAGTGGATGCTCAACTTCCGCACTGCCGGGGAGATGATTCCTGCGGATACCAACAAGCAAAGCCTTATAGCTTTTTTTAAAACTTCTTATCCCCAGTTTCGAAAAAACGCCATCAAATACCTGCTGTCTGTCATACCCGCGCTGACTTTTCTGATGCTGGGTTTGACTATTTTCGGGATAGTCAGCTTCAGCCTTTTTGTGCTCTATGTCCTGGTATTGCCGCTGGGAATTACAGCTATGTATTTTAACACGATCACCCTGATTCATAATAAATTGGGTAAGCAGGCGGGGAAACTTCAGCACTATCGCCGGCTGCTGGAATATTTGGAAGCGGAGGAATGGACCTCGGAACAAATGCAACAATTCCACGATGAGACAAAATCCGGCGGGAAAGAAGCCTCTGCCACCATTCAAAATCTCAGGCGTATCCTTGAACAGTTTGATTACCGGCTTAACCTGATTGCCGCCATTATTCTGAACGTCTTGTTTCTCTGGGATATTCGAATGGTCAGAAAACTCGAGTTCTGGAAAGAAAATAATGCTTCACAAGTGGAAAAATGTCTCCGCGTTATCAATGAAGTGGAGGTCATCGTTTCGCAGGCCACTTTTTCCTACAACCATCCCGCTTATGCTTTTCCCGAGCCTACTGAAGATGTACTGATACAGGCCTATAATGCAGGCCATCCTTTTATCGATCCCCAAAAGAGAGTGGATAACCCGGTGGATTTTACCGGCTGGGATGAATTCAAAGTGATTACAGGCGGTAATATGGCCGGAAAAAGCACCTATCTCCGTACCATTGGCATCAACCTTATCCTGGCGATGTCGGGGAATCCTGTTTGTGCCGATACTTTCCGGTTTTCACCCATTACCCTGGTAACTAGTATACGTAGCGATGACTCTCTACAGGAAAATGAAAGCTTGTTTTACGCCGAATTAAAAAAATTAAGAGATATCATTCAGCGGCTTGAAAGGGAAGAGAAGTTGTTTCTCCTTTTAGATGAGATATTGAAGGGAACCAACTCGGAAGACAAAAGAAAAGGGAGCCTGGCCTTATTACGGCAGCTGCTCCGGTATAAAACTTCAGGGGCCATTGCCACCCATGACCTGGCTGTCGGTGGTTTGGCCCGCGAATTTCCCGGCTCTATCCAAAACTACTGTTTTGAAATTGAGATCGACGAACAGTCTCTCCATTTTGATTATCAACTCAGGAAGGGGATGGCCAAAAATCTTAATGCCACCTTTTTGATGAAAAGAATGGGTATAACTGTTGAAGATGGGTGAGACGCCTGGTGCCTGTAAATGCTAATAAATTGTTAATTTTCTATTACCTTTGAAGCAAAAATCGATGCAATGAAAATTTCAGTAATTCGCGACGACATCACCCGTCAGGAAGTAGATGCCATAGTGAATGCAGCTAATGAATCACTCCTCGGGGGTGGAGGAATGGATGGTACTATCCACCGTGCTGCAGGCCCTGAATTGAAAGAGGAATGTAAGACACTCGATGGATGTCCCACCGGTGAAGCGAGAGTAACAAAAGGATATAAGCTTCCTACTGATTTTGTGATCCATACGGTAGGTCCGGTTTGGAAAGGCGGCGGGCAAAATGAGGAACAATTACTTGCCTCATGCTATCACGAAAGCCTGAAAAAAGCCGATGAGCGAAAATTAACTTCTGTGGCCTTTCCGAATATCAGTACCGGTGTTTACGGATTTCCTAAGCGAAAAGCCGCTGAGGTAGCCCTTAAAGCAGTCAAAGAGTACCGGGAACAAAATAAGACCCACATCGAGAAATTGGTTTTTGTCTGTTTTGACGAGGAAAATTATACGATTTACAACGAATTATTGAAGGAAGATTAAAACAGAAAGATGCACAGAAGAATTTTTGTATTAGTACTAGTACTGATAACCATACAAACAGCATATTCACAGGAAAAAAAGACAGCTACAGCAATAAAAACCGAGCAACAGCCAGCAGTAGATGGAAAACTTGACGATAAAGTTTGGAATAAAGCACCGAAAAGCAAAGATTTTTTTCAGTATAGTCCTTATGACGGGGGATCGGATGCAAGATTCCCGACCAGTGTAAAGTATGTATACACAGATGATGCCATCTACGTCGGTGCCCGCATGCACGATCCTTATCCTGATTCTATTCTTACAGAACTGAGTGAAAGAGATGATATCAAAAACACATCATATTGCGGAGTGTATCTCGACCCTTATAATGATGCGAAAAATGCCTTTGGCTTTTTCGTTACTGCTTCCGGAGTGCAGGTTGATAAAAAGTCTATCAAAGATAGCGGGGAAGACTGGACCTGGGATGCGGTGTGGGAAAGCGCCGTGAATATAGACAGCAAAGGCTGGGTGGCTGAACTTCGTATCCCGTATTCAGCCCTAAGAATACCTAACAAAGAGGTGCAAACCTGGGGGCTTCAGTTTTACCGGCTTATTCGTAGGCATAGGGAAATGACTGTATGGAATCATATGAATCCGGAAGTATCCGGAAGAAATAACCAATTCGGCCAGCTTGAGGGAATAAAAAATATCGAACCTCCGTTGCGATTGTCTGTGATGCCCTATGTTTCGGGATATGCCGATTATTATTCGAAGGAGAATGCCTGGGAATACAGCTATAAAGGGGGGATGGATATGAAAATCGGTATAAATGAGAGCTTTACCCTGGATATGATCCTGATCCCCGACTTTGGGCAGGTACAATCGGACGATAAGATAGTCAATCTTTCGCCTTTTGAAACACGTTATTCGGAAAAGCGACCTTTTTTTAAGGAGGGAACGGAACTTTTCAACAAAAGCGGGATTTTCTATAGTCGTCGCATTGGCGACGAACCCATAGGATATGATGAGGCGAAAGATAAAGCCGAGGAAAATGAAGAAGAAGTCGTAGTGGAAAATCCTGACAAGCCTCAACTCATTAATGCTTCGAAAATTTCGGGAAAAACATCCAACGGTTTGGGGCTGGGTTTTCTCAATGCAATGACGGCCCATACCGAAGCAACCCTGCAGGATACGATTACCGGCGAGAAAAGACATGTGGAAACGGCTCCCTTTACGAACTATAACATGATAGTGGTGGACCAGGCTTTGAATGAAAATTCTTTTGTTAGTTTTGCTAATACGAATGTCTACCGCGGTACGGATTATTACACGGCCAATGTGAGCGCCCTGGATTTCAGGCTGACGGATAAAAACAACCAGTATTCTATTGCCGGCAAAGGAAGTTTGAGCCAAAAATACCGGCTAGACGACAAAAATGATTTCGGTCATAAATACAGGCTTGAATTGGGGAAAGTGAGTGGAAATTTTAAATGGCGACTCCGTCAAAGAGTAGAGAGCGATACCTATGACCCAAATGATATGGGGTTTCTCAGAAACAATAATGAAGTCAATAATTCGGTAAAACTTGAATATGATATTTTTGAATCTTTCGGCAGATATTTGAATTTATATAACGATCTCAATTTTTACTATGGTCAATTGTATCAACCTCGCGCCTTCACCGAATTTAGTATATGGATGCGTTCCCGCACCACGCTTAAAAATCATAAAACGATAGGTTTTCATTCCTGGATTAAACCTGTGCCGGGGTACGATTACTTCGAACCGAGAAATGAGGGCTGGAAGGTGAAAACATTCGAATATGCTAATGTCGGATTTTTCTTATCCCCGGATTATAGGAAGAGCTTCCTGATCGATGTGAATGTAGAAGCCGGCAGAGGTGAGAAGTACAACAGAAGGGATTATGAATTTGAAATAAACCCGCGAATCCGCTTCAATGACAAATTTACCCTGCGCCACAGTTTTGAAATGAGCAGAACAAAAAATGAGATCGGTTATGTGACTGATAACGGAAAGGAAGGAGAGGATTTGCAAATTACATTCGGTAAAAGAAACCGGAAGAACATCACCAATACCTTGAATACCAGCTATATTTTTACCAACAAAATTGCATTGGACTTGCGGGTAAGACATTACTGGCTGCAGGTAGATTACAACGATTTTTATAACCTGCAGAAAGATGGTACCCTGGAGGCTTCGGGCTATGATGAAAATAAAGATTTTACGACGAATATTTTCAACCTGGATATGACCTATTCGTGGCGCTTTGCTCCGGGAAGCGAAATGACATTCGTGTGGAAAAATGCGATATACAAGGAGAGCGATGAATCCATATCGGATTACTTCAAGAATTTTGAGCGTACCCTGAAATCTCCTTACACGAATTCTTTTTCGCTCAAGATTCTTTATTACCTGGATTACGAGCAAGTCTTTAACAATCAAAACACAGGCTGATGAACCAGAGATTTTCATTGAAAAAACGCTATAAAAGTTTTGGCCACGCTTTCAGAGGATTGTTCTATGCACTTCGGACTCAGCATAATCTTTGGATTCAGCTTGCGCTAATGGCTATCGCTGTGGCATTGGGATTTGTATTTTGCATCACTCGTTTTGAATGGCTGGCCATTATAGGGGTTTCCGGTTTGGTCCTGGTACTGGAGATTGTGAACACGGCATTGGAAACGTTCTTGGATGCATGGTACCCACATCACAACAAAACAATCGGAAAGGTCAAGGATATCGCAGCAGGAGCGGTGCTAATGGGGGCTATTGCTGCTCTTATTACGGGGTTGGTGATTTTTTTGCCTAAAATCGTGGGCTTATGATAGTGGTGGTTGACCATGGTGCCACGAATTCCAGGTGGTGGTTTTATAAGCCTGGGCTTGCGAAAGAAGATTATTTTGAAACAGCGGGATTTAGTCCGCGCTATTCTTCCACTGAATCCCTAAAGTATTCCTTAAAGCAAGCTCAGCAACGGCTTCCCGACTCCGAAGGTCAAATGTTTTTTTATAGTACAGGAGTCTCAGATACGAGAATATCCAATGATTTGGCAGCGCAGCTTAATCATTTCTTCCCCAAAATGGATATTATGGTCCACACTGACATGACAGGAGCCGGAAGAGCAATGCTGGGCAGCCAAAGCGGGATAGTCGGGATTTTAGGTACTGGTTCCAATGCAGGAATTTATCGTGATCATAAGGTAGAATGTCAACCTGTTTCTCTCGGGTATCTCCTGGGCGATGAAGGCAGTGGTGCGCATATCGGGAAACTTTTGTTAAAGGATTACCTGGAAGACGGAATGCCGAAAGATCTGAGAAAAGAATTCAGTGAGCTATTACCTAAAGACAAACACGAAGCTGTGACATTTATTCACAGGCAACCCTCAGGAAAAATTTTGGCTTCTTTCGGAGCATTTGCCGGAAGGCATAAGGAAAAGCCCTATATTCACCAGGTGCTGGAGCAATCTTTCCGTGCTTTCTTCGATCATGTGGTCGCACGGGTGTGTAAAAACGATTGCACACGATGGGTTGTCTCGGGGACTATCGCCTGGCTACACGGTGATGTATTTGAAAAAGTGGCTGCTTCCTATGGTTACAAAGTGGAAAGAATACTTAAAGATCCCATGAACGAATTGATTGAGTACCACAAGAAATTTATGGAGTGAAAGCCCATCCGGATAGCTCAAAAAGCTCCCTAATCTCATCAATTCATATAGGGAAAACCCTTCGTGCTCAGGTGTTATCTATCAAAATGGTAAGCTCATAAAAAAAATAAATGGAATGTCCGGGAAACGGGCATTCCATTTAATATCAGTTACTACTTTTAATATTTAAATCATTAAAAAGGCCTCATGCCGCATCAATGGCTTCCTTTAATGAATCCCTGATGGTTTCGGCTATTGGGTTCAAATTCTCATTATCAACAGCCTGCATGGAAGCTACGGGATCGATAGCCGCAATCTCGGTATGGTTATCATCTTTCTCCTGAACAATAACATTGCAAGGTAACATTAAACCTATTTTGTCTTCGACATTAATAGCTTTGTAGGCATTTTCAGGATTACAGGCACCAAGGATTTTGTATTTCCTGAAATCTTTGTTTAACTTTTCTTTAAATGTGTTCGTCACATCCACTGAAGTGATAATTCCAAAGCCTCGCTCTTTCAAGGCTTCTGTGATTTTCTCTTCGGTGTTTTCAAAATTGTCGTTGTAAATCCGGTTATGAAAATAATTCATGGTTTTATCTTTTTTTGTTTTCTCAATCTGTCAATTATTTAAACACCGACAATTAGTTTATGTTCAAACCCATAAGCTACTGAAATGACACTCAACAAAAATAAAAAAGTGCCCCCGGGTTTCCGGCAGCACTTTTGTAATAAACATCGTATACCTGTACCTGTCAGGCTAATTCTTTGAAATCCGTGAAGTATTTTTTAATCTCTTTGGTAACTACCGGTGATAGCAGCAACAGGGCAATAAGATTGGGTATGGTCATGAAAGTTATCACCATATCCACAAAGTGCCAGACAAGCTCAATCTCGCCAATAGCTCCCATGAAGACGAAGATACCAAAAACATAACGAAACGGCTTAATAGCCTTTTCGCCCATCAGGTAATTGGCAGCTCTTGAACCATAGTAGGACCAGCTAATCATGGTGGAAAAAGCAAACAGGAGAAGTCCTGCACCGATAATATGTCGACCCGTGTGCGCAATGCCTAAATTAGTCAAACCTTTGGAAAGGCCGATAATGGTCATTTCCACACCCTGCGCATCTTCTTTCCATGCGCCGGTTACCACAATAAGCAAAGCGGTTAGCGTACAAATGATTAGTGTATCCACTAACGGGCCTACAGATGCCACCAGGCCTTCCCGTACCGGGTGTTTGGTTTTGGCGGCAGCGTGAGCAATGGCGGCGGATCCCTGGCCGGCTTCATTAGAGAAAAGACCGCGCCGAACTCCCCAAAGCAATGTCAGCATAAAGGTTGAGCCTGCAAAACCTCCTGTGGCAGCAGTTCCCGTAAAAGCGTCGGTAAATATAAGGGCAAAAGCCTGGGGAACATCCTGGTAGTTGAAAAGTATGACTGCCAGAGCACTGATGAAATACACCACGGCCATAAACGGAACCAACCGTGCCGTTACTTCAGCAATCCGCTTGATACCACCGACGATAACCAGCAGAACCAATCCGGTTAAAAGTAACCCGGTTGACCACACCGGCACTCCGTAGTTGGTCATTAAAGCATCGGAAATCGAATTGGACTGGGCCATATTACCCGTTCCCAGCGAGCATATCATAGTGGCTGCTGCAAAAACCACCGCCAGCACTTTGGCAAACTTGCCCAGTTTCTGTTTGAGCCCGTATTCCATATAGTACATCGGGCCTCCTGAGATGGTGCCATCCCTGTTAACATGGCGAAACTTCATAGAAAGTGTACATTCCACGAATTTGAGCATCATGCCAAAAATTCCTGTTACCCACATCCAGAATATGGCTCCCGGACCGCCCCAATATATGGCTAAGGCTACCCCTACGATATTACCGGTGCCTACCGTGGCAGAAAGCGCTGTGGTTAGGGCGCTGAAATGGTTAATGTCTCCTTCATCTTTCTTGTTGTCAAATTTTCCTCGGATGACGTTGATAGAATGACGTAATTTGGTAAGATGAAGGAATTTATACTTTATTGCAAAGATTACCCCTGTGGGGATCAGAAGGACTAATAATGCATATCCGCCTACGTATTCATTGTAAGCCTGGATTCCGTTTTCAATAGCTTGTAAAAGTTCTTCCATAGAGTAGTTTTAGTAGTTAGGTGGATAAAAATAGAAAAATATATCGATATCAAAAAAAATATCGAAATGATGACTATAAAAAGATGTTGAATTTCTCTCTGCTTGAGTTATTAGTGGGGAGATATAGAAGATATGTTTATTGGAATATAATTTGGAAAACCGAAAAAAAACAGGTATATTAGAAAATTGTTATGGAAACTATCATATTAAATAATAAAAATAAATATATATAATTATGGATAAAAAGGAGCGAAGAGAGAAAACGAAAAAGCGCATTGATGATTTATTTAATAAACTTGAAGGCCTGGAGGAGAAGTTTAAGAACGCTAGCGAAACCCGTAAGCTTGAATTAAAAAGGGAGATGGATGAGGCACGGAAATTACGTGATGATCTGCAAATTAAATACAACGATTTACAACAAGCTACAGGCAGTTCTGCGAAAGAATTAAAAGCAGCCTTTGAGGAATCGGCCCGAATTTTTAAAGAGCGGATTGATAAAATTTCCCAAAATTTCAAGCGCAGCAAGGAGAGCAAGGATAACCAAGGGAGCTGATGTGGGTACATTTCGTGAAGATTGAGCATAAGGCTAAGGCTGACAAAATTCAAACGGCGAATCTCCAATGATTCGCCGTTTTTATGGGAGTAGTTTTTTTTATATTTTTATCATTGAATTAAAACAAACGATAAAATTATGGATAAAGAAAAGAGTATCAAAGTTTTGAACGAAGCCATCGCTGATGAATTAAAGGCATTGCATCAATACATGTATTTTCATTTTCACTGCGATGACAAAGGGTATGACCTCCTTGCCGATTTGTTTAAAAAAACAGCTATTGAAGAGATGCAGCACGTCGAATTGTTGTCCGAAAGAATTCTTTTCCTGGGCGGAGATGTGGAAATGGTAGTAGGAGAGAAGGTTGAAAAAGAAAAAGATGTGGCCGGCATGCTCAACATGGCAAAAGGTATGGAAGAAAAGAGTTACGAAATGTACAATGATTTTGCGCGTCAGTGCAGTGATAATAATGACTCTGCCTCCAGGCGCCTGTTTGAGCAGCTTGTCGATGATGAAGAGCGGCACTTCGACCAGTATGATCTCGAATCGGATAATTTGAATAAATACGGCGATAACTACCTGGCTCTGCAATCGATTGAAAGAAGCAAAACCTATTCTGCCGGTCAGCCCGGAGGTGGTCAGGCAGGCAGCCAGTAAAAATCTTTTCCAAAAATAAAAAGCTGTGGAAGAGTGGAAGAGCTTTCCATGGCTTTTTTATCTTTTTCTAAAAATTGGCTTTATGTATGACAATCCCCACCGCAACAACAGGAGAGGTCTTCGGATTTAGCTTTCTGGAATGATTCACGTCCTTCACTGAAGGCAAACCAGGCAATACCAAGGGAGCCTGCCGCATCGATCCAGCCAATCTGGAAAATTTCATAAAGGCCACTGCTAGCTAAAAGCAGTACAGATAGGTAAAAACAGGTTTTGGTGCAGTTAGCATCGGCAGTTATGGCATCGCTGTTTAATTTCCTGCCTACCTGTTTTTTGGCTCTCATCAGCCACCACATGGTCAGTATAGATATGGAGGAGATAATAATTCCTACTACGGTAGTTTCGGGGTGATTGTTTTGAAATACATTAATGATTGCCCCGGTTACCAAACCGGCTGTCAGAAGATAAAAGCTGAATCCGGTGATGCGGAGAGCTTGCCTTTCGAAAGCGTCGTGGGTTTCTACTTTCGTATAGCGCATTCGAAGTATCATATGGGCTATGCCAAAACCGGAAATGATTTCCACGAAACTATCTACCCCGAATCCCAACAAGGCCAGCGTATCGTCCGTCATTCCAAACCACACACTGATAATACCTTCGATAGCATTGTATCCTACGGTTATTATGCTGAGCATCAGCGCGTAGTTGAGAAGCTTGTTTTGTTTAGTGGCTTCTTGCATATTTGCTGTTTATATAGTAAGATAAACAGCATTATACAAGGAAGGTTTACGCCTTTTTTTCTAAATTATAGATTTAGATCTTTGGATTTTTTTCAATGATTTCCAAAATACAATTTTTTGAATCTATCAACCATTTATTGGAATAGAGCTTTTTTTAATACGCTTTTTGGAGAAGGAAAACTATATAAAACCCTTGTTGTTGCCTGATGATAATTTTTTAATTTTGAGCTTTAAAATCAAAAAATATTGAGACTGATGCCCAAAAATCCCACATTACTTATCCTTGCTGCCGGTGTAGGCAGTCGTTACGGGGGGTTAAAGCAACTTGACCAAATCGGCCCTTCCGGGGAAGCTATTATAGACTATTCCATTTATGACGCCCTTGAAGCAGGATTTGGGAAAGTGGTTTTTGTTATTCGGCGTGATTTGGAAGAGGCTTTTCGCCGGCGTTTTGAGCCGATATTAAAAGACCGCGTTCCTTATGAATTTGCCTACCAGGAGCTGGATAGTCTCCCTGAGGGCTACACTGTCCCCGAAGGACGTGAAAAGCCCTGGGGAACGGCTCATGCTGTCTGGTGTGCCCGTAATCTTATTGACGAACCGTTTGCCGTGATTAATGCGGATGATTTTTACGGAAAAGACGCTTACAGGGTACTCGCAAAGGCTTTGAACCGGAAAAGCGTGGACCACTACATGGTAGCCTATTATCTTAAAAATACCTTATCGCCCCATGGTTCGGTGTCAAGGGGAGTCTGCCGGTCGAATAGTGCTGGTTATTTAGAAGATGTGACCGAATATAAAAAAATCCACCTTGAGGAAGATAAGGTGATGTTTGATAAAGCTAATCACAAGGAAGAATTAGACCCGAAAAATTTGGTGTCTATGAATTTTTGGGGCTTTCAACCTACCTTTTTCGGTTGGCTTGATCAACTTTTAACAGCGTTTCTTGATAAATCCGGACATGAGCAGAAAAGTGAATATTTTATTCCTACGGTGGTTAATGAGTTGATAAAAAGCGGAAAAGAAGGTGTGAAGGTGCTGAAATCCGATGCGCAGTGGTTCGGTGTCACCTATCGCGAGGATAAAACGGCCGTGGAGAAAAATATAAGGGCCATGGTGGATGAAGGTTATTATCCTCATGAGCTCTGGCAATGAGTGGGGTGTCGTCTTTCAGCTTATAAAAATTGTTAATGCGTTCTGGAAAGGCGAAAATTGCCTTGGAAGTGAACTTTTCTGGCTTTGATAATATGAATAAAATCCTTTTATTTGTTAGATATAAATTAATGCAGCTGTGAAAAAATTGAGCGGGTTTTTAAGAATATGGTCTGTTGTTATAGGAATTCATCTTTTAGGAATGATCATATTACCGATACAACCGATAAGAGCTAACCCCCAAAAAGATTTTAAGGCCCATCTGGATTCTATGGAAAAGGCAAATTCCCACTCGCAAAAAATGGATTTTGCCCGGAAAGCACTGCGGCTCAGCCAAACCAACAATAATCGTAAAGGTATTGCTTCTTCCTATTATGAGATGGGGAAATTAGAACAAGACCAAGGCAATACTGAGAAAGCCGGTGAATATTTTCAAGAGACGATAAAAGTCATTGAAGATACACCGGAGTTATTTAATGATCGCAAAAAGGCCTTAATGTATAAAAATTACGCGGAGAACTTTACTTCCATGAGTTCTTACCGTAAAGCCCTGAAAAATTATTTACAAAGTAAAAAGCTGGCTGAGAAGAAAGGCTTTCAGGAAATTAAAATGAACTCTACCCGCAAAATCGGTAACGTGTATTATTATTTAAATGATTATGAGAAGAGTTCTGAGTATTACTATAATTCGCTTCAGATAGCACGCGATATCGATAATGCGAGAGGCATTGCTCTGGCATTGAATAATATTGCCAGCAACTTAAGTGCTTCCGGTAAATTTGATGAAGCCATTGAAAAATATAAACAAGGGTTGAAGATTTCCCGTCAAAACAGCTTAATTGATGTTATCGGATTTATTAGCAATAATATGGGAAGTATTTATATGGAGCGAGGGGATTTGGACTCGGCCCTTGATTATTTTAATATGGGTATTTCGTATGCTAACAAAACGAATGATTATGAAGCCCTGGCAGCCTATTATAACAATATAGCCTCCGTTTATTTGGAAAGAGAGCAATTTGATGAAGCCAGTCAGTTTTTCCGTAAATCTTATCAATACTATAGGAAAATAGGCAATAAACGAGGAATTGCCAGTTCTTATTTGAATTATGCGGAATTGAAGCTAAAAGCCAATCAA
>JAIPAH010000234.1 GCA_021740175.1 Bacteroidales bacterium | reverse complement strand
ATGCGAGAAATGATAGCGGAGAAAGGGCTGAAGGTAACCCCTCAGCGTATGGCCATTCTTGAAGCGGTGTACGACCTGGAGAATCATCCCACAGCCGACGATATAAAGGGATACATCCAAGAAAATCATCCTTCTATAGCTGTGGGAACAATATATAAGACGCTCGAAAAGCTGGAGGAAAAAGGATTAATCGAAAAAGTAAAAACGGAGAGGGATGTGATGCGCTATGATATTGTCACGAAAAAGCATCACCATCTCTTCAGCAAAAATTCCGACAGAATTGAAGATTACTTTGACGATGAGCTTAATAAGATAATAGAAGATTATTTCAAAAAACATAACATAAAGAATTTTAAACTGGAAGATTTCAAAATACATCTGACAGGAGAATTTACAGACGACAAACAAAACAATTAAAAAACAAAGCGTTAAAAGGAGAATAAATTATGGAAAAGAATCAAGTAAATTTAGCAGAAGAAAAATCACAAAAGCTGGTAGACGAACTTAATGTCCTGCTGGGAGATGTCCAGGTATTTTATATGAACGTGAAAGGCTATCACTGGAACATTGAAGGCAAGCCTTTCTTTGTATTGCATGACAAATTTGAAGAACTATATAATGACCTGGCCGAAAAGGGCGACGAGATTGCCGAACGCATCAAAACCCTTGAAGGTCGACCGGTGCATTCTTACAGTGAATTCCTGAACGTAGCCGATATCAAGGAAGAAACCGATGTTTCATCGGATGAGGACACCGTTAAGGGTGTAGTCAATGGTTTACAAAAACTGGTTGACCGCGAACGAAACATCATCAATATGGCTTCGGAAAACGGCGATGAGACCACGGCGGACATCTTAACCGGATTTATGGGTGAGCAGGAAAAAATGATTTGGATGTACAATGCATTTATCAAATAATTATCTAAACATAAACAATTGTCTAACTAAAAAAAAATAAAAACTATGGAAGAACAACAAGGAATGCCGCTACTCGGGGATATGTTCCCGGAAATGAAAGTAAACACAACACACGGACCTAAAAAGCTTCCCGATGATTACAAAGGGAAATGGCTGGTC
This sequence comes from Bacteroidales bacterium, assembly GCA_021740175.1. Classification (GTDB taxonomy): domain Bacteria; phylum Bacteroidota; class Bacteroidia; order Bacteroidales; family JAIPAH01; genus JAIPAH01. The sequence goes on along the minus strand of JAIPAH010000234.1, from coordinate 4,097 downwards.
CTGTTCAGCCACCCGGGCGATTTTACCCCGGTATGTACTACTGAATTCGTAGCTTTTGCCAACCGCAAAAAGCAATTTGATGACTTAAATACTGAGCTGCTAGGTCTTTCGGTTGACCAGGTATTCTCGCACATTAAGTGGACCGAATGGATTAAGGAGAAGCTCGGTGTGGAAATCCCTTTCCCCGTCATCGGTGATGAAATGGGTCGCTTATCCAAAAAAATGGGTATGATTGCCCCCGAAAAGGGAACAAACACCGTGCGTGCAGTATTCATTATCGACCCTGAAGGTAGAATCAGAATTTCGATTTATTACCCGCAGGAGATCGGTCGACAGGTAGATGAGATATTACGTGCGCTTAAAGCACTGCAAACTCACGAAAAAGAGAAAGTGGCTCTGCCTGAAAACTGGCCGAATAATGAGCTGATCAACGATCGCGCTATTATTCCGCCGGCAACTACCGAAGAAGAAGCCGAAAAGCGCCGCGGACAGGATAACTGCTATGATTGGTGGTTCTGCCACAAAGCATTGAAGTAATCTTGAATACAGGCGATGAAATCAAGCCGGGAGGGCAGCCATAAAAGGTTGCAAAGCTCCCGGCTTTTTTCATTTTATACCGGCTTCAACATTTCCAGGGCCTTATCGACATCCGACGTGGGCAACAGACACTCCCGCTCGCGGCAGACATAAATCAGCGTCTCCCCCTGTTTAAAGCGATCTTTCAAAACCGGTATCTCCGATTTTCCTGTGCTACCCACCAGCGTGACATTCGGTAAAAATCTTCGACGGATTTCATCACTGTAATCCATAACTTGCTCGCCAACAATTGCCGCCACATAAGAGGGATAAACCATGCGCATGAGCAGAAGCCCCCAATTCGAAAAGGCAATGGCCGACCGCGGCATAACCGGGATAACATTTTTCAGCGCCCTGCGGCACTTTTCAAGGTAATCATCCTTCTCATAAATCATAAACAACCGATACATCAGGTTGAAAATCACCGAATTCCCGGATGGGGTCACATTGTCGAAAAAGTTATTTTTTCGGGCCACCAAAGAACTGTTTTCCTTATGGGTGAAAAAGAAAAAGCCGGAATCTTTATCGTAAAAGTTCCCGATAGCATACTCCACGAGTTGAAGACTCTTTTGAAGCCATTTTTCCTCGAAGGTATTTTCATACATTCTGAAGCAAGCTTCGGCCAGGAAAGCATAATCATCCAGGAAACCCGGTATTTTCGCTTTGTTGTTTTTATAGGAATGATAGAGAAGACTGGCATCATCGTACGCCATCATTTTTTCTGTAAGCTGATGAAGGATATCCAGGGCACGGTCCAAAAAGCGCTTTTCTCCGAAAGCTTCGTAAGCATCCGCCAACCCGGAAACTAACAGGGCATTCCAATCCGTAAGGATTTTATCATCGGTAGCGGGTCTTATGCGGTAGGAGCGTCTTTCGAAAAGCTTCTTTTTACTGTCTTCCGTAATTTTTTCCAGCTCTTTTTCCGAAAGCTTATTCCTGTTGGCAAAGTCCTCGTTATTTTCAGTACGAACTAATACATTTTTGCCCTTCTCCCAGTAACCTGCATCTCCAATTCCGAAATAACGGGCCATCAAAGAAGCGTAGTCACCCAAAACATTCTCAAACTCCCCTGAAGTCCATGTATAAAACTTGCCTTCCACTCCTTCCGAGTCAGCATCCAGCGCCGAATAAAACAACCCTTTTTCACTCATAAACTCCCTCTCCAGGAAATCAACGGTCTCGTAAACCACCTTTTTAAAATTCTTATTTTGAGTGAGCTTGAAAGTTTTGGAATAGAGGGACACCAGTTGGGCATTGTCATACAGCATCTTTTCAAAGTGGGGCACTTTCCAAAGCTCATCCACCGAATAGCGGGCGAAGCCTCCACCCAAGAGGTCGTAGATACCGCCACGGCTCATCTGCTCAAGGGTATGCTCCAAATGCCCCACCAATTCGTTATCTGCGGTGATGTTCTGGGCATAAAGCACAGCCTGGTAGACCGCAGGCAACGGAAATTTTGGAGCCGAACCTATTCCCCCGTTCTTTACATCAAAATTTTTCTTAAGGTTTTCTACAAACCGCTCCGTCTCTTTTTCATTGATAGCAGGGGCTTCATCGGTTTTAAGGAATTCGGGATTCCTGACTCCTTCGGTAAGTTTATCGGCTTGTTCTACCAGGTCATCCCGTTGGTTGGCATATAACTCAGCTACTTTCAGCAACAACTGTTTCCATTGCTCTTTGGGGAAATATGTGCCACCGTAAAAAGGTTTTCCGCCGGGCAAGGCAAAACAATTCAACGGCCAGCCGCCTCTTCCGGCCATCAACTGAACAGCATCCATGTAAAGCTGGTCGACATCCGGGCGCTCTTCCCTGTCAACCTTAATGCAAATAAAGTTTTCATTCATTATGCGGGCCACCTCTTCATCTTTAAAAGACTCCTTTTCCATCACGTGGCACCAATGGCAAGTAGAATACCCCACAGATATTAGCATGGGCTTATCTTCTCTCTGTGATTTTTCCAGGGTTTCATCGTTCCAGGCGTGCCAGTCCACAGGATTATCCGCATGTTGCAGAAGGTAAGGACTGGTCTCTTTGGCCAGCCGGTTTTGATTATATTTCATGATTTTCGGTTTGAATTTAAAAAATCAACAAATGCCGGGAATTAAAAGTTCGCCGTTATCATCTGCTATCCAACTGTATTTAGAAGCCATTGAATTTATGAGTCGAGTCTAAAAAGCCTTATGACCCCTAAATCCCCTAAAGGGGACTTTTTCAAACTGCTGATTTTTAGCAGTTCTCCGCCTTAGGCGGATTAGGGGTAAAACTGCTAAAAATCAGCAGTTTGAAGGCTTTTTAGACTGCACTCATTTTTTTATTTCTCATAAAGTTTGAGCCGAAACTGTTTCAAATTTGGGAATTATTATTACCTTTGTGTGTAGCGAAACTATAAAGACACAGAACCTTGCAAGGACTTGATAATGAAATCATCATAAAAATGCGGCAGATCGTTCGCTCAATCAACCTCGAGTCGAAGAAGATCCAAAAGCAATATGGGGTTAGTATCCCCCAGGTATTGTGCCTGAATTTTATTAAGGATAACCCCAATTATCAAAGCACTCAACGTGAGATAAGAAATTATTTAAACTTGAATGCAAGTACGATAACCGGTATTATCAATCGCCTGGAGAAAAAAGGATTGATAGCCCGCCTGCCAAAGCTTGGAGACAAAAGGGTATCGAACATTGCCCTGACGGCCGATGGACAAAAACTTTTGGAGAAGCTACCGCCGCTCCTGCAAGACAGGCTGACCGAACAATTGAGTGAATTGCCTTATGAAAAAGTAAGCCGTATAGAAACATCTCTTGACGATTTGATCAGTCTCCTCAATATTAAAGAAGTCGATGCTTCACCGGTTTTAACCATTGAAGAAAAGATTTCGGATGACCAGCAATAGCTCTGAAGCTATGGACATTCAACTCCTTGTAGAATTCAATGGAAAAGTGTAATTTTGTTGCTGCACAAAATTTTATAAATCTATCAATAATGAAATTTGAAGTATTAGATTCTATCTCCCCGGTGGGAATGATTGAGAAGCAGAACATAATTGATTTTCTCCACACGCATCTTGAACAATACGGGGACAGCAAAGAAGATATACGTCGCGCCATTGATTATGGCCTTAGTGAAAACAGCCTCCAGGGAGGTTTTATTCTCAGGGGTTATGAAAATGATGAGCTGGCGGGTATCGTTGTAATGAATAAAACCGGAATGAAAGGGTATATTCCTGAAAACATACTGGTGTACATTGCCGTTAATAAGAATATGAGAGGTAAAGGCATCGGGAAACAGTTGATGAAAAAAATCATCGAAATTACGGATGGAGACATTAAACTTCATGTTGAGCCTGATAATCCTGCACGCTTCTTATACGAAAAAGTGGGTTTTGAAAACAAATACCTTGAATATCGGTTTAAACAAAACAAATAATCCGGTTTTTTGGATCCAGAAGATATTATAGCGTTTCGCCGCGAATTGCATCGTAATCCGGAACTTTCAGGAAGAGAGCAAGAGACGGCTGAGAG
>JAIPAH010000233.1 GCA_021740175.1 Bacteroidales bacterium | reverse complement strand
ATTTCCTCAAAATCATGAATTTATTTTCACAGGTCGGATTCCTCCCCACAAAGCTCTAGAATATTATAATTTGTTTGATATACAGGTTCTACCATCCATTACAGAAGGTTTATCTCAGACTTTGCTGGAATCCATGTATATGGAAGTACCAGTTATTGCTACCGATGCTATGGGTAATCCCGACCTGGTCGTCCATAATGAAACAGGATATCTATTTCAGGACGAAAATCTGGAGGAAATGGCCCAATATATTAGAACATTATTCCAGGATAAAAAAATATACAAAAAAATGGCCCAAAAGGCCAAAGATAGAGTGATGAAATACTTTACTATTGAAACTGTGATTAATAATTATGAGACGTTTTTTCAGGAATTGATTGGTTAATTAAAGGGGATTATTTTTGCGGGCATATTCCCGGCATTTTTCCCAATCTTCCTGATAATCTTTTGCAATTTGCTCGAGCCGTTGCTTGGGAACTAGCGGCTCATCACCGACCATCTTCTCAGGAACAAGGTGGGCTGCATAGAGAACTAAATATCGGGGAATCATACGCAACCAGCGCTGAATTTTGCGAATATAATAATTTTTCGAATAATCCGGGCCATGGGGCATAAATTTTTGATTGAATCTCTGGATGATTTTGAGCTGTTTGATGCTGTAGGATTTGTGTTTAACCCGGGTGTTAATATCCTGGCGATTGTAAGTCGCGCCCATATAATTGGCGAATTTATCAAAATATGCCCACATATCTTTTTTCAATTCTTCATAAAAAAGTACAAGGGGTTTATGGTCGAATTTTTCCTCCAGAAATTTGATCTTGGGATAAAAATAGACGTCCTCTTTTTTCCAGTTACCCTGATCATTATCCAGATCTAAAAATTCATCAAAAGTATTATTTTTACCGCTTTTTAAATAGCGTTTATATTCACTTTCAATCCAGCTCAGATGGGGACGCAAAACTATGATTGTTTTACCATGAGGATAGATTTTGGCAAAAGGGCCGACCTTTTCTTGCAGCTGCCGGTCAAATTCCCGGGAAATAAAAATCCGGGTAGCCTGGCATTTTTCTATGCTTTTCTCGAAATGGCGAAAGTGGCCGCTCTGCAAATAGTGAATTCCTTTGAAATATGGAAAAACTCGATGTTGAAGAAAGGTGGTTCCGGTTTTTCCCAGACCAACATGAAAGAATATTTCTTTTTGATTTGCCATAGATTATTAGACTTCAAATTGAAGATTAAAATAGTAAGAATACAGGCTGTCTTCATCACTCAAGAGTTCATCATGAGTACCGCGCTCTACAATCTGACCATCATCAAGAACGAGAATTTTATCAGCTCCTGTGATTGTTGATAAACGATGGGCGATCACAAAAACTGTTCGGTTTTCCATAAGTTTATTAATAGCGGCCTGCACTTTTTGCTCAGCTTCAGTATCCAGCGAAGACGTGGCTTCATCAAGAATTAGAATGGGTGGATTTTTCATCAAGGCCCGGGCAATAGTAACTCTCTGCTTTTGGCCGCCTGACAATTTTACACCATTTTCACCAACAGTTGTTTCAAAGCCATGGGGTAGCTCTTCAGTAATAAAATCAAGAGCATTAGCAGCTTTGGCTGCTTTTCTCACTTTCTCTTTATCAGCATTTTTAATGCCGTAAGCAATATTATTGAAAACCGTATCATTAAATAATATGGTTTCCTGAGTAACAACACCAATTTGGTCCCGCAAAGATTTCAGGGTTAGGTCTTTGATATTATGGTCATCTATGGTAATCTGGCCGGAATCCACATCATAGAAACGAGGCAACAGATCAACCAGGGTGGTTTTACCAGCTCCACTCTGCCCCACAAAAGCTACAACTTCACCTTTATCAACATTTATATTGATATCTTTGAGAACTGTGTTTTCATCCTTGTTGTAAGAAAAATTTACATTTTTATATTCAACACCTTTTTGGAAGGATTTCAATACTTTGGCGTCTTCTTTTTCAACCACATCGGGCTCTTCATCAAGAATTGTGAAGATTCGCATACCAGCAGCAATACCGCGCTGAATGGAGATATTGACTTTGTTTAGCCTTTTAATGGGATTCATCATGTTAAAAAGAAGAAACAGGAAGCGCATAAAATCTTCCGGTGCCAGGCCTTTCCCACTCAGAACAGCTTTACCGCCAATCCATAGCAAAAATATTCCAATTAGAGTTCCAATTATTTCATTTAAAGGCGAAGAAAGTGTATCCAGCCGTTCTGTTTTGAACATTAATTTAAAATACTTTTTTGTGGCCTTGAAAAATTTGCTTTTTTCCACTTCCTCCATAGCAAAGGCTTTTACGATTCGAATGCCTTTGATTGTTTCATTGAGAATGGACATGACGCCGGCAATCTGTTCAGAATTTCGCACACTGCGCCGCCGGATTACATTCCCGATAACTCCCATAACATATCCAGTAACAGGAAGAATAATTAAAGCCAGCAAGGTTAGTTCCCAGGAAATAATAAATAATAGTATTACAGTTGTTAAAATATTTAGAGGCCCGACAATCGCTCGATTGAAGGTCACTGTAAGGGCATTGCGCAATTTTGTGACATCATTTTGTACAATAGAATGGATCTCACCGGTTCGCTTTCGAGAATAGAATGAGAGGCTCAATTTATTTAAATGGGAATAGAGCATATCCCTGACATCAGTGATCAGTCGTAATTGCACAAATTTTATAGCCAGCCCTTTCAAAAATCGGAATATATTCTTCAGAAAAAAGACAGACATCAAAATAATACACAATAGGGTTAATGTTTCCTGAGGCGTGTCCCGTATTATCAGCGATTCGAATTTAGTTTTGATCTTCGTATTCAAGTTCTCAACTTGTTCTTCCCCGGGTATAGATATGTCACCGGGTGCTATATCACTTTGAGTATCCGCTTTTTTTTCTACCTGCTCAGTTTTTTCTCCTCCCTGAAAGATAACTTTGATAAAGGATGCTGACATCCAGACCGAAGCCTGGTTAAAAATGACATAGATCAATGAAGCAATAAAGCCCAGAACAAGAACTTTCCAGTAGGGCTTTACAAAACTGAGCATGCGTCTAAAAGTATTCACAGGCTTATATATTCCTCCAGTCTTACAAACATAATTTTCACAGCAGTGCTTATTTGCACCACCGAATATTAACTAATTTTAAATTCAAATCTAAATTATTTATCGTTTGAAAAAGACACCTGGCTTTTTCGTATATCCTTATAAAATAAGATAAGCCTTTCAGTTCTAGTTTAAAACTGAAAGGCTTATGAAATTTATCTGTCAAACGAATTTTCATTCATTATCATAGATCGGTAGAAAATTGGCTTACTTTTCCTTCAAAATTCGGGCAGTTTCCTGAGCAATAACCAGTTCCTCATTAGTTGGAATCACAAGAATATCAACATCCGATTCGTCAGCACTGATAATGGCTTCTTTTCCTCTTAAACCATCATTTTTTTCTTTATCAACAACAATGCCCAGATTATCCATGTTTTTCAAAGAATCTTCTCGGGTATAGTCAGAATTTTCACCAACTCCGCCAGTAAATACAATAGCATCGACACCATTCATTATACCGAGATAGGCGGATATATATTTTTTAATGCGATAATGGTAAACATCCATAGTTATTTTGTACTGTTTTTCACCGGCCAGGGCTTTTTCCTCCAGATCACGCATATCATTTGTATCTTCAGAAAGTCCCAGAACACCACATTTTTTATTGAAGAATTGGTTGGCTTCCTCAATGGACATATTTTCTTCTTCAGCAATATAGAAAATAACACCTGGATCAATATCGCCTGAGCGAGTGCCCATAACCAGGCCTTCCAGAGGAGTGAAGCCCATAGATGTGTCAATGGATTTGCCATTTTTTACAGCGGCAACACTAGCACCATTCCCAAGATGACAGGTAATAATATTCATATTTTCAATATCTTTATCCAGCATCTGGGCTGCTCTGCTGGCAACATAATAATGAGAAGTGCCGTGAAAACCGTATTTCCGGATCGATTCTTCCCGGTAATAGCGGTAAGGGATTGCGTATAAATATGCTTCAGGAGGCAAAGTTGAGTGAAAGGCCGTATCAAAAACGCCTACATTAGGTTTGCCGGGTAAACGTTCTTCGGCAGCCTCTACGCCTTTGATATTAGGCGGATTGTGAAGAGGTGCAAAATCCTTACATTCATGCAAAGTTTCCATGACATCGTCATCAATCAAAACAGAGTGGGCAAATTTGTCGCCACCATGGACAAGGCGGTGGCCAATTGCATCGATTTCATCGAGGCCTTCCAGGGCGCCAATTTCTTCATCAGTCATAATTTCCAAAATACTGTCAATGGCACCTTTATGATTGGAAATATCGAGTTCCTTTTTAATTTTTTCATCATTAGTCTTATGAACTATGCGGGTTCCATCAATCCCTATTCTCTCTACCTGACCGGAGCAGAGAACCTCTTTTTTATCAGGCCTAATTAATTGATATTTGACTGATGAACTCCCGGAATTCAAAGTTAAAACATTCATTAAAGCACCTCTTCATTTTTCAGTTTTTTAAAACAGTGAATTTAAGAAAATCAGGCTATAACTCAAACTAGAAAAACAAGACAAAAACTTGAAAAATCATTCATCACTCATTTTCCTGTCCATCTACCTTAATTATACAGGTTCTATAAGATTTGTTATAATTAATCAACAAAATTTGAGAAAGGTTCAAAAAAATTCTCAATAAACGAAGGCAAACCCAAGAGGTTCCCATATTAACTTAAATTCAGTAGATTGAGATTAGCACCAGGCTTCAGCCTGGTGAATAAAGTCCAGTACACCACGTTGAAACGTGGTGCTAAACTCAAAATTATCAATCTTCATTCCCAACCACATCCTCCCTTCTCTTCATCCACCCATCCACCCATCCAATCATCCAACCATCCAATCATCCAACAATCCAATCATCCACCCATCCAATAATCTACTATCCACAAATCCTTAGCATACCTTATAAAATATTTAAAATTTAAGTAAAGTCCTCTATTTTGTAACCTTTTAAATTCTTTACTATCTGATATAAAGGAAATTGTAAAAGAATTACAAATCGAATTAAATTGGAGATTACAAACATGCCTGAACATTTGACAAAACAAACTTTTAAAGAAAAAGTATTTGA
>JAIPAH010000044.1 GCA_021740175.1 Bacteroidales bacterium | reverse complement strand
AGTTTAACCGGCCTGTGGATATTTGCAGGGAGAAATACCTAAAACCGATTTTCAAAAAGTATATTCAATCAGAAACTAAATATGTTTAGGCTGTCACATAAAGATTATGCTTGTCTCCTATCAATTCTTGATTCAATTGATAAAATCCACAATTATTCACGAAAAATGTCCTTATCATGGCAAAAAGGCTGCTTTAAAAATAAAAAAAGAAATGATTGTAGTTTCTGATTATTGCTGTTCTGAATTCTCAAATGCATCCTTAATTTCTTTCTAATGCTAAAATCAAAATTTTTATTTATAAGCTACGATATCTTAAGTTCATCAGGATTTTGGCGGTTATCCCAAATGGTATGTATAATTATTTGATCTAACGTTAATTCATAGTAAATACAGTAATCTTTAATAATTAAAGCTCTTATTGATTCAAATTCTGTTTTCCTGCCTAATTCAGGATATTTATTTAATAATCTGATTCTATAGGTAATCTCACGGTACAATTTGGAGGAATATGTATTGCTTTTGTTCCGTTCAGCATAAAAATCTAGAATCTGATAAAGCTTGATTTTCGCGCGATGTGACCAAACTATTTTTCTTTTAGCCATTCCTTAATTTCTTTATCCAAAGCATCCTGCTCAATGAAATTCCCTTCTTCTATTTCCTTTTTAGAAGCCATGATTTCATCCTTTTGCTCCTGAGTCAAAGTAAGCACTTCCTGGTTCATTTTGGAGTCTACTATTGTTTTAATAGCTTCAAGAAAAGATACATCATCTATCTCCGCGATTTGATGAATTAATACGTTTTTTAATTCTGTTGCATTCATTTCAATTCTTTTCTTTTATTCAAAAATACAATTTTTTGAACTCATTATCCAATTATATTCAATAGCATTTATCAACATTCTAATAATCGATTATGAAAAAAGCACCACCCACACCGGATGATGCTTTCTTCGTTTTTAATTTCTTATGCCTACTCCACCACAATCTTCTGCCCTTTGGAGTGGGCTGAAAACTCCGGTGCGTAGAGGCTTTGCAAGGTGGCAATGCCATTGCTGAATGTTCCGCTTTGTTCGGCAAATACATCATACTCGAGCACGTAGGTTCCGGGACGCATGTACTGGATGAAGAAGTCTACCGACGCATCTTTAATAGCGCGGTAGTAAGCCAATCCGTCCTGGTGGTTGTAACCCGATTGGTTGGCCGTTGGCTCGAAACCTGCTGCGCGTCCGTCGCCGAGATGAACGTATTCCAGCGTTCTATCAGACTCCAACACAATGCGGAAGCGAATCCTGTCGCCCACTTCCACTTTGGAATCTTTCGTAACCTTAACCAACTCTTCACCCTGGTCGGTTTGTTTGACACGATAGACATCTTTCTTCACGCTAATTTTAGAAACATGGCTTTCCACTTCCGACAGCTTTTTAAAGTACTGCACGTAAACCGAACCCCAAGAAACGCTCTCATCCTTTTTGTCTACCTCGATAGCCGTCATATCTTTCGTGATATCCGCCTCATCCCATGATTTTTTAAAATAGCCCGTTCCGGTTTGTACTTCGGATTTTTCGGGAGAGAAGGATTGATTACCCACCTTAAAAGTAACATCGGTGCCCTGGGAGCTTAACAAATCTTCTCCGGTAGACAACAAAGCAAATACGGCATTGGCTGTACCGGAAGATGTAGGCCATCGCTGGGTCTGCTTTTGCTTGAGGAGCCACAACTTCATTTTTTCAACAGCGTCGCTGTCATCTGCCACCTGGTCGAAGAGCCGTATCATAAGGGATTGGGAGTCGATTGGCGCCTGGTGCCAGTGCCACCCGCCACGGAAATCCCGCCAGAACATGCCCATCTCTTTATCCACTATGGCATATTCACGCAGGGAGGCAATGATTGATTCGGCTGTTTCCTGTTTTCCGTGAGCATCCTGTATAAAGGCAATCATGCCTTTCATGTAAAGATTGTAATCCGTCCAATATTTAGCCGTTTGCTCCAGGTATTCCTCTTGAATCTTCTTTGCCTTCTTTTTGATTCCATAATCGGGCATCAAAGCTCGCGTATAAAGGTAAAATATCTCCTGAACCGATGGTTTATATTCTTCCGGCTCAAAGTCATCATCATGTCTCAGCTTTTCATAATGGTTGATGAGCTCCTCGTCGGTAAACTCAAATCCATTCGTTATTAATTTCTCAACCTCTTTTTCATCCACAGCACCTACAGCTTTCAGATCGGCCAGCTTTTTCAGGATTTTTTGTGTGATATACCAGCTCTCTGGCATTTCCTCATACCATGACCAACCGCCGTTGGAAGCTTGCAGGTTTTCGAGTTTGTACAACGTTTTTGAAAGCTCGTTTTCAATTTTGTTTTTCCGGAAAAAGTGCGCAATTCTTTTCTTATCGGCCGTTTCGGACTTCGCATCCAGCAACCAGGGGGTTTGTTCCAGCACGATGTTCTTCAACTCCTGGTTTTTCTCGAGATTGGAGCGCAACGCATCGGAATCTTTCTCCTTCCAAATCTGAAATACTTTTTCAATTTCAGGATTTTGTTTTACGATGTCGTAAGCCAGCGAATTGGCATAAAAGCGATTCACTACCGAAAGAGCTGATTTGCTGCTACCTTCTTCAAGGTATGGCAATGCCTGAACGGCATACCAGGCGGCGTTTCCGGTATATTCCAGTGTCATGCTTTCTACTTGCTCCTTTTTCAGGGAAGGTAGGTCAAGTGTTCGGCTATCCGGCTTATTCAGCGAGAAAGGATGTGTTTCGATGATGCGCTTTTTGTTGGTCAGCACCGGCAAAAACTCCGTCTTGCCATCGCTGAAGGATTCATTCTCAGCAGTGATGCGATATTTCAGCAAGCCGTAGCTGTCCGGAATATTTAACGCAAAAGCCACCTGCTTGCTCTCATCCGCCGGGATGCTAATCTTTCGCTGGTTATTTTTCAATCCCAGCGTCTCGGTAACCAGCGTTTCAGGATAAGGCTCCAGCATATCGAGGGTTACTGTAACCTCTTGCTCTTTTTCGGTCAGGTTCACCACTTTTGCTGAAAAAGCAAACTCATCGCCCTGCCTTACGAATCGCGGAGGATTGGGAACTATCATCAATTCTTTCCTCGCTTCGAAAGTTTGTTTTTGTTGCCCGGTCTTCAAATCTTTGGTATGGGCAAAAGCCATAAACTTCCACTCCGTCAGCGACTCGGGTAGCGTAAACTTGATTTGCGCTTCGCCGTCCTCCGTAATCAATTGCGGGTAGAAAAAGGCCGTTTCATTGAAGTCCTCCCGGATTTGAACCTGCTTTTTCTCTTCTTTTTCCTTTTCAGGGGATTCAGGTTTCTTTTCCTGCTTTTCAGCAAGGGATTCTTGCTCAGTTTCTTTTAGGTCACCTTTAGCCTCAGCTGTGACAGCCTTTTCCATTCTCCTGGATTTCTGATACATTCCCCTCTCCATATACTTATAGCCGAACCAATTAAGCCTCGGATAAGTCTTTCTTTCCGGTTGCGGAAATCGTTCTCTTTCATAAAGCGTTTGCCCTGCCGCACGAGAAAACATATTATTGCCATACCACTTTGACAGGGAATATTCAGGATAAATTTGTCCGAGGCTCCAGGCTTCATGCGCTTCAATTTCGTCCAGAGAAGCATCGTACATTCCGGCTAGCAATTCTGCCGTAGTTTTTTCGGCATCAGGGCCTTTCACAGTTACAGTCCACTCTTCCATCCCACCGGGGGTCATAGGCGTATCGTTCACGGCCAGCTCAATATCCAGCCTTTTGTTAGACCATGGCACGTCAATTTTTTCGTTAAACGAATAAAGCCTATTATCCTTTACAAAATAGGCGTGAACTCCAAAATCACCTCGCTGCTCCTCAGTCACCGGTATCGTCAGCTTTTCCACCTCATCACGGATAGTCAAAGTTTTTTCAAAAAATACTTCACCATCCTGTTCAGCTTTTACCACGGCTTTTACTTTACGTGCCGCCGACCCCACCAAGACCGTAACTTCTTCTCCGGGCTCCGCCTTTTGCTTCTCTGCTTTAAAGAAAGCATATTGGTTTAGCGGCATCCCATCACCGTCGCTGTCGTATACTGTAATCCATTTTTCTACCGTGTGAGTCTCTCGATTTTTAGCCACTTCAAATTCCAGCTTGTAAGCCCCGAGCGGCCAATCTTTAATATTTCGGGTTACGACCGAGTCGGATTCCGTATAAAAAGCCTCTTCAAGCACCTGCTCATCGACCGGGAGATTTTTAATTTTATTTTCAGAGCGGTACGGATAATGATCAAAGAGTTTGGCGTAAGCCTCCTTGCTGTAAATCTGGCTATCCGGCTTAGCCCATTTTCGCTCTTTCATGAGTCTTTGAAAATCCTTCAAGCGGTATATGGAAAGCTTCCCCTCGGCATTAATGGTCTCACCGCTGAGGTTTTCGACATCCGGAATAATTTTAAGAGGCTGTTGTTTATCGATAAGTTCATCCACTCTCAGCCGGGGGATAAAAGAATCATAGCCGGCAGCAATGGACCGCCTTGCCGAATGGGTTTCCCCGTTTTTATCGGTTACATCCACTGAAATCTCAAAGTTGAAAACCGGTTTGGAATCTCTTGGCACTGTCGGGTCGGGAAGGGTTTCAAACTGCAGGGAAAAAGAGCCGTCAGTTTGGGTTTGTGTTGTACCGCTGGTCAGCGTGTATTCCGGCTTAGAGGGTCGGGGAATAAAGTAACGAAGAGGGAACGGAAAACGCGTTTTCCGCTTCACGGTGTATTTCACCTGTGCGCCGTCCACCGGGTAGCCGGCAAAAGCTTCCGCCTTCCCGGTAACCTTAACGGTTTCATTCAGTTGATAAGTGCCCTCCATAGGCTGCAGTTCTACTTTAAACCGCGGACGCCTGTATTCTTCTACTTTTACTGTGGTTTTACCCTCATCGGTGATTAAACGGAAATCCCCCGTTAGTGTAGATTCGGGGAGAATGAACGACCCGCTGAAAGAACCGTGCGCGTTAGTGGTAACGGATTTTTTGCTGACCTTCTGATGATTCACATCTTTCAGCTCAATGCCTGTCGAATAGTCTTTTTTGATGTTTGTTTTTTCCCTGTCTTTTTCGAGCACGATTCCCTTGAAGTGGACGGTTTGACCGGGCCGGTAAACTGCCCGGTCAGTAAAAATGTAAGTACGAATATCTTTTTTATCCCGGTCACCGGATTCTCGCAGATAAAAATACTTGTTCGAAAAAACCCGGTCCTCATCACTTTTAATATCCAGGAAAAACGACTCATGCTCTATGGCTTCCCATGGTATCGTGACTTTACCATCGCGGCCTGTTTCAAAAGTTTTGGCTTTATCCAGGTTATACTCTCGTCGGCGGCGATCATATCTTCTCGTGTAGCAGTCTATCCGGGCATCCTTCACGGCCTCGCCATCGCCTCGTTCGAGTATCCGAAGCATGAGATTGCCGTCATTGTTTTCCCTGTTTACAAAAGTCAAATCGCTGACCCAGAATTCAGAGAAGGCTACCACTTCTTCCTTAAAAGAAAAATCGGGTGAAGAGGAGGCAAGCAAGACATAAAATCCTGTTTCTAACGCCGGCATTTTCACTTCCGTGGAATGGCTATTATAATCTCCGGTTACCGGGGCAGGTACCGACCGGCTGTAAATATCATCCCGGTTCATCAGGAAATAAAACTTTTCTTCGCGGCTCATCCGCTTGGTAAGCCATTTACCATCAGGGTTCACTTTGACGATCCGTATAAAAAACTTGTCTACGTTTTTATAAGAAAAAGAAGCCGGGAATGGCTCATTGGGCAGGTTACCATATTCCATATCCACACTTAAATTCTTTCGAAGGATTTGTTTTCTCAACCCTTCGGCTTTTTTCGCCCCGTATGTACCGGGGTATTTTTCAATCGCCATCTCACAATGTTTCATGGCTTTAGATGCATCACCGAATCCCTTTTTCTTGTAGGGCGATTGGTTCGCGGAGGAATAATACAACTCCGCGATTTTAAACTGTACCAGCGCCCATTCCGGACTTCCCTTTACTTTTTCAGCAAAATTTTTCAATGATTGGACGTAAGTCTTTTCTTTATCCGGGCGGGTGTAGTTATCATAAACGAATTCCAGGCGTTCCAGGTTCGCTTCTGTCAGGGCTTTGGTGTCATCACTGTGAATCTTAAGCAATGTCTGATAAACGTACAACGGCAGCAATTGACTATTAGCCTTATCCAGTTCCAACTCAGTGAATGTATCTACATCGCCGATATAATCCGGTTCGTCATAATAGATTTCCAGGTTCGCTTCCGTCAAAAGATAATCAGAGCTTTTCATAAACCGCAGAGAGCGGTAAGCCAGGAAATCATACAAAGTAGGGCGCAGTCCCCTGCTATAATCCGATTTTTTCAGAATTTCGGAATAGACGTCAATGGAAATGCCGGCGAGTTTCTCCGGATACCTTATGGATTGAAGGTAATGGGTTTTCGCCTCCGAAAGAATGGTATGAATATCCCATGTAGAAAGCCGGGAGGAATCCACATCCACCTGACTGCGGTTACTGATTTGATAGCGGTTCTGTTTGTAAAAATTCCAGTACAGCTCGCCCAACACCGATTGCAGGACAGCTTCACGAACCGGCTTGTCCGTTTTTTCTACTTCTTCGGTAATTTTCTTAATTGCTTTTTCATTATAGTTCGTCTCAAACTGGGAACGGAAGGAAACTTTGTTGATCACCGCTTTGATAAACTGTGGTGTGTTATCATCCCTCCTGGCTTGTTCGTAGATTTCGTTAACCACTTCGAGAGCGGAGCGGGGTAAATCCTGGTCTTCATATTTTTCCACTAATTTCCATTGTTTTTCATAATCCTTATCCTGCGGCGTGGCAACAAGAGCAGACAGCAACACTACCACGGTTAAAATGATTGGCTTCCAAAGATATTTCATGATGATTGGCGTTTGATTTCTCTCTAAATAACAAAATTTATTCCGAAAAGATGAAGAGGGTAAAGGAATATTTTTGGGGTTATGTAATAGCGGTGTAAGTAAAATAATTCTATAAAACAATAAATCAAGGAAATTAAGAATACAGAAAATAATGTTAAGTTTTTGAAAAAATTTCATACATAACTTGCTTTATCCATACCAAATAATTATCTTTGGCGTTAGTAACGTAGTACGTAATTATGATTATCTCCTTCGGCTCAAAGGACACTAAAAAAATTTGGAATGGAGTGCGTGTAAAGTCGCTCCCACAGGAGATACAGCAAGCAGGAAGAAGAAAATTGAGAATGCTAAACAACTCACAGGATTTAAATGATTTAAGAATACCGCCTTCGAACCGGCTTGAAAAGCTTAAAGGAACCGATTATTTCAGTATTCGAATAAATGACCAGTGGAGAATCATATTTAAATGGAGTGACGATAAAGCATACGAAGTAGAAATCATTGATTATCATCAATAAAGGAAAGTAAAAAATGGAACGATTAGAAAATGTTCATCCAGGGGAAGTTTTACAAGAGGATTTTTTGAAGCCACTGAAAGTCTCAGCTTATAGAGTAGCTAAAGATATCGATATTCCACAAACACGTGTTTCTCAAATAATCAAAGGCAGACGACGCATCACTGCCGATACGGCATTAAGGTTGAGTTCTTATTTCGGGAATTCCGCCAAATTTTGGCTGGGATTGCAAAATGATTATGATATTGAAAAAGAAAAACGTGAAAAGGCGGAAGTCTTTGACCGGATCAAAAAGCATTTTTAATTTTTTGTAATTTTGATACCAATCTAATAAGCCTTATGACCCCTAAATCCCCCTGAAAGGGGCTTTTTTAGCCTGGAATCAACTAATACTATATATGGGCAATAATGCTTTTGATCTGCCTTTCAGCTATTTAGCTGCGGAGCAGCAAAATATTTGTAGCAGAGGTAATTCAATCATTCCTAAAGATAATTAAGCCCGCCAATCCATGAGATATCAGGAAAGCGGAAACAACCAATCCCAGCCAATTATCCCCGATATTGATGTCATTTATGGCAGCATCTGAAAAGTAATAAATGATGATGCTCGCCAAAAGAGTTAATCCTGCCGTATAATTCCCGGTTTTATTAAACAAAAGGGTTATTCTTTCCGTTTTTTCAAGTTTCTTTTTTCGCAGAAACGGGTGAACAGCAAGCAAAGCTATTGCAGCAATTCCTTTTACGCCAAACAATAAAATTGCAACAAGTAAAACAACCCCAACAATTAATTCATAACTAAATCTTGTTTTCATAGTATTTCTTTCCTTTTATTTGTAATCACTCTGGCAGCTGGCACACTTATGATTTCAATTAACGAATTTTTATTTGTAATACTTTAGTTTATAAGCAAATCTTAATATTTATATATAGTGCTGATTTCTAAACTAATAAGAAGGCTTTGATTCTTTGATGTATCTTACCCTCCATTAATTAATGGTCTTATAAAATTAATTGAAAAATCCCGAAAAATCAATTAAATAATAGGTGCAATGGAGGATTAATTGGATTTACCGGGAGTTAGGATTTCCGGCTTTCTCATTCTTAAGGCCGCTGACCCGGTTTTATAGCATCTCTGTCCTGCAACTCACCCATTAATCGTTTTTTGAATTTTTTAACGGATGATCTGCAAAACAAATCTTATTTTTGGAAAAAAGAAGCGTATGATCGACGATTCTACAAAAAACAGTATTGAATCCTACCTCAGGGATGTTCATGACCGCTCGATAACAATTACTTATCATGCCGATCTTCAGCTTGGCACTTTCAATCGTACGTGTCTTATTGACACTTCTGTCGGAAGATACTTTCTTAAGCACAACAAAAAAGACCAATATCCGGCTATTTTTGAAAAAGAAGCCAAAGGTCTGAAACTTATTCGTTCCACTGAAACAATAAATGCGCCGGAAGTTATCTTTTACGATCACACTAGCAGCGAAGCTTTTATTTTACTTGAACACATAGAGCCTTCCAGGGAAAATGACACATTCTGGGGCAATTTCGGACGAGCGCTGGCCAAACTCCACAAACGCAGCAACGAATATTTTGGGCTGGATTATGATAATTACATCGGCCCTTTTCATCAAATAAATAGTCCCCATGAACTATGGACGGATTTTTTTGCAGAGGAGCGTCTTGAGCGCTTAATAAAAAAAGCCCGCGATGCAAAAATCATCGAAAAAGAAATGGTTTCGGGTTTTGATAATCTCTATCCCCAACTCTCCAAAATCTTTCCCCCGGAACCCCCGGCGCTTTTGCATGGTAATCTTTGGGAAGCAAATTATATTGTCAACCCGGAAAATCAGCCTTATGTTATTGACCCGGCTGTTTATTACGGCCACCGGGAAATGGATATAGCCATGACCAGGCTTTTCGGTCAGTATAGCGAACGTTTTTATGAAGCATACACCGAAGAATATCCCCTTGAAGAGGACTGGAAAGAACGCATGGATATCTATAACCTTTATCCGCTTCTTGTTCTTTTACACCTTCTCGGGGAAGAATACATCAAACCAATAAAAAAGATTTTAAAGCATTATTCATAAAAAAAGCCTTTTATTGATAACTTCAAAAAACACGATTTTTTAAAATGAAAATTATTAAAGATATCAGATTGATAGCCCTTTTCACTTTACTGTTTTGTTTTACGATAACTTCCTATGCCCAGCCTTCCGGCAAATGGTCGGGGAGCATTAATGTATCGGGTCAAAATATTGATTTTGAAGTCAATCTTCCGGATAAAAACGATGATTTAGGAGGCGTTTTAAATATTCCTTCTCAAGGCGCTTATGGTTTAGAGCTCAATTCTGTTAAATGGGATGCCCCAAAATTTTCCTTTAAAGTGGATACGACCAATACGCACCTTGTTTTTGAAGGAAAGCGGAAGAATGATTCTATAAAGGGTGTTTTCCGCCAATCGGGCGTTCAGGGTACTTTTTACCTGGTAAAGGCAACAAAAAAAGAGACCCCTTGGGTGAATAAAGAAATTACCTTCAAAAGTGGCAAATTCTCCATTGCAGCTTCTTTAAGTATTCCGGATACCACCGGAACTTATCCCGGAGTTGTGCTGGTAAGCGGAAGTGGCGGACAGGACAGGACAGAAAACATCAGCGGATTTAAAGTCTTTGATAAACTAGCTTCGGCTCTTCTGAAAAACGGTATTGCAGTCATTCGCTATGATGACCGGGGCACGGGAGCATCGGAAGGTAAAGATGTGATGAATTACACTACTCCTGAATTGGCCAAAGACGCTGAAGCAGCTTTTCATAAAATGATTTCCAATGAGCATGTTAACAGTAAGCAATCCGGAATCCTCGGCCATAGCGAAGGAGCTATCATTGCCGGCGAGGTAGCCCGAAATAATCCAGAAGTAGATTTTATTCTTCTTATGGCCGGACCTGCCGTGCGGGGTGATAAACTGCTGCTGGCACAATCCGAATCCATTATGAATAGCCGGGAAATGGACGACAATTATGTGAAGAACGTTATCGAGCTCAACAAAAAAATGTACTCCTACCTGATGAAAGGTAAAGTTAACTGGAAAGCGTTACGAAATAAACTCTGGCAAGGGTTCGCTTCATTAAAAGATACCAAAGAGCTATCATCAATGGATTCGACCACCATCAACAAACAAGTTAATGCCCAGGTAAAGTCTATGAAAAAGCCTTGGTTCAGGTATTTCATTAAACACAATCCCCGGGAAGTTTACAAAGAAGTTAATGTACCCGCCCTGGCCCTTTACGGGGGAAAAGACAGCCAGGTGTCCGCCCGCCAGAATGCGCGTGCTATCGAAGAAATGGGGAAAGCTAACTTCAGCATTAAACTGTTCCCCGACGCCAATCACTTGTTCCAGAAAGCAGAGACCGGTTCGCCTATGGAATATGGTTCGCTGGATAAAAAATTTGTAGCCGGTTTTACGGATTATATCGTTAAGTGGATAAAGGAACGATAGGAATAAAGTATTTTTTTGTTAATGCCATTGTTCTATTTATCCCTCAATTTCTCCTACTGGAAGGAGAAACTTAAAGAAGGATTCGAAAATAAATTTGTTGGTAGTTAATGTATTTTAAAAATCATAGTAAACCAACGTATCTTGTATAAATTCCCCTATCACTGTTTTTAAGTGAAAATGAGGGAGATAAAAGGGAATTTGGCGTGTAATTAGCAGCTTATCGAATGAGAAAGACGCCGGCTAAAATATTTTGATTCCATTTGGTTTTGAAAAAAATATTCCTACATTTGCTGGTACAGAAAGAGAGAAAAATGACAAATCATAGCCGCACATATTATTACTATTATTTCGGTAAATGGCCGTGCGGGAAAACTATGGTTTAATAAAAATATTAATGACCTTAAAAGCCCCGCAGCAATGTGGGGCTTTTTTTATTTACTATGAACGATAACATACACACATACCGGTTTTTCTATTATTACTACTACGTATACTACGAATAGCCGGGGTTGGTATGTTCTATAAAATTATTTGAAATATTAAATCCCGGCTGAAGGCCGGGTTTTTTTATGCCGGTTTTCAGCCAATAAAAATAAAACTATGATACCACAAACCGCTGAAAAACTAGATCATGTGGAGCAATATTATTTCTCCACAAAACTGGCAGAGCTTACAGAAAGGCACAAAAAAGGGCAACCGGTAATAAACCTTGCTATCGGGAACCCGGGTTCACCGCCAAAACATGAAACCTTAGAGCATTTAAGTAAAAAAGTGCTTGAGCAGGAAATGCATGGCTATCAATCCTACAAAGGGACAGAAGAATTCAGAGAAGCCTGGGCCACTTGGTATCAGCGCCATTTTGGGGTAAACATTGATTCTTCCAGTGAAATCCTGCCGACCATGGGCTCCCGGGAAGCAATCATGCTAATAACCATGGTTTTTGTGAACAAAGAGGACAAGGTTTTAATCCCCGACCCCGGATACCCGATTTACCAGTCAGCAACAAGAATTAATGATGCTCAGCCAGTTACCTACAACCTATTGCCTGAAAACAACTGGCTTCCTGATATAGAAGAGCTGGAGCAACTGGCAGATGACACCACAAAACTAATGTGGATCAACTACCCTCACATGCCTACCGGAGCAAAGGCTTCAAAGGAAATAATGCGGGAACTATCAGATTTCGCACACCGGAAAAATATTCTTTTGGTTAATGACAATCCCTATAGCCTTATCCGGAACGAACACCCTCAGAGTCTGTTTACAGAGGGAAACACAGCAGAACATCTGGTGGAACTGAATTCCCTGAGCAAATCACATAACATGGCCGGTTGGAGGGTGGCCGGAATAACAGCTGATAAGGGAGTCATTAACAACATTCTGAAAATAAAAACTCAGTTTAATACCGGAATCTTCCTTCCGCTGCAAAAAGCTGCTGCATCAGCAATTAATGATGACGAGGAATGGATTCATTCACTTAATGATGAATACCGAAAAAAAGAGCGACTCGGTCAGCAACTACTGGAGGCTTTAGGTTGTCAATTCCGGCTTAATCAATCCGGAATGTTTCTCTGGGCGAAAATTCCCAATGAATTTTCATCGTCTGAAAGATTCGTGGAATATCTTCTGAATGTGAAAGACATTTTTATAGCCCCGGGATTTATTTTCGGTGAAAACGGAGAAGGCTATATCCGGCTGTCGCTTAGCAACAAGGAAAAGGATTTGCGGAAAGCTTTATTCAAAATCAACGTATCACTACAAAAAATTGAATTTTAATGAAACTAAATACGATAGGAATAATTGGATTAGGACTAATCGGGGGTTCGCTGGCATTAGACCTTAAAAAAAAATTTCCCGGGATGAAAATCATCGGAGTCGAGAAGGACTGCAAACTAAACGAAAAAATTATAAAACTAGGGTTGGTCGATGAGATCAAGATGCTGGAGGAAGCTGTTTCGGAAAGTGACCTGGTAGTTTTGGGTACTCCGCCAGATGTAAGTGTGAGGCTTTTGGATAAAATACTAGCTTTGGTCACCGACCAGGTCGTTACGGATGTTTCCTCCGTGAAAAAACCGCTCATCGAGGTGGCATCAAAGCATAACTCCTGCGGAAGATACGTTGCAACTCATCCTATGGCCGGCACCGAATATTCAGGACCAGAGGCAGCTACAAACAGTCTTTTTCAGAATAAAGCTTGCATCATTTGCGATCATCAAAATAGTGATGCAGATGCTTTAGAACTGGTAAACAGCCTGTTTTCCGAGGTAGAGATGCGGATAATTAACATGGATGCAACCGAGCATGATCGGCATGCGGCTTATGTTTCGCACATCTCTCACATCAGTAGTTTTGCCCTGGCACTTACGGTGTTGGAGAAAGAGCAAAGCGAGCGAAATATCTTCGACCTGGCAAGCGGTGGGTTTGATTCCACCGTCAGGCTAGCCAAAAGCGCTGCTTCTATGTGGCAACCCGTATTTGAATTAAACCGGGAAAATATCATTGATGTCATAAAAAATTATGAAAAGCAACTCGGTAAATTCCGGGAAGCCATTGCTAATGGAGACACAGAAACGATTACATCATTAATAGGCTCATCCAATAAAATCAAAAAAGTCCTTTAATTAAAAAACGCAGAATTATGAAAATAGAAGATACGGGAATAGAAATAGATTTTGCAGGTCAACAAAAGAAAAAAAGTCCTCTAATTGCCTCTGGCCCTTGCAGTGCCGAAACTGAAGAACAGGTCATGGAAACCGCCGAAGAGTTAAAACAAATCGGCGTACAGCTATTCCGGGCAGGTATCTGGAAACCCCGGACCATGCCGGGGGGCTTTGAAGGTATGGGAGAAGCCGGTTTAAAATGGTTACAAAAAGTAAAAGAAAAAACCGGCATGCAGGTAGCTACAGAAGTGGCCAACGCCACCCACGTGAATCTTGCCCTAAAATATGGAATTGACGCTATTTGGATTGGCGCCCGTACCTCAGCCAATCCTTTTGCTGTGCAGGAAATTGCAGATTCACTCAGAGGCCGTAACATCGCTGTTATGGTAAAAAATCCTCTTAACCCCGATGCTGCGCTTTGGCAGGGAGCTATTCAACGGTTCCTGGATGCGGGTATCAAAAACATATCCGCTATTCACAGGGGATTTTCAAGTTACGGGTTTTCCCAATACCGCAATCCACCTCACTGGCAAGTGGTCGTCGAATTAAAGCAGCGTCTGCCCCATATTCCACTACTTTGCGACCCCAGTCATATGGGTGGAAGACGAGATTTGATCGAGACGCTTTCGCAGAAAGCGCTGGATTTGAATTATGACGGACTTTTTATTGAAGCGCACGTGGATCCGGACAATGCCCTAAGTGATAAAAAGCAGCAGGTTACTCCTGAAGAGCTCCTTGAAATTCTCAATAACCTGGTTATTCGCGAAGAGACGGGACCAAATGCCGCATCAAAAAATGATCTGGATGATTTCAGGAAAAAAATTGACATGAT
The DNA here is from genome assembly GCA_021740175.1 of Bacteroidales bacterium. Classification (GTDB taxonomy): domain Bacteria; phylum Bacteroidota; class Bacteroidia; order Bacteroidales; family JAIPAH01; genus JAIPAH01. The sequence goes on along the minus strand of JAIPAH010000044.1, from coordinate 6,221 downwards.
CGACGATGAGTTGGTCTCGATACTGAAAGAAAGAATGAAAGTATCGGAGGAAATTGGCAATTATAAAAAGAAAAACGGCCTGACCATTTTGCAGCAAAGCCGGTGGGAAAAAATTCTGGAAAAACTTCAAGGCCGGTCGGAATCCACAGGATTAAGCAGCGGATTTCTGGAAGAGATTTTTAAAAGCATCCACCAGGAATCGATTAATCATCAGGAGAAGGTTATGAGGTTGGATTAGCTAAATAGGGAGAAGGATTTGACATATTGTTTAGAATTCGAAATTTTGAATTTGAGATTCTCTTCCGTATTCCTTTGCGTAAATTTTAAGCTTTAATTTTCAGCAGTAAACCATATTAATCATTATCTTGGCTAAAGAAAATACTTCGGGCAAACCGATTCAACAAAAAAGCATAAAATGAGCACGAATCAGCCGATCTGGAAGACCGACCCATGGCTGGAGCCATACAAAGAAACTATCGACGGCAGGGCGGAAGCTGCCGAAGACAAGGAAAAAGAACTCCTTACGACCTCCAAAGATCTTTACGATTTTGCTAACGGGCATCATTTTTTCGGCCTACACCTAACAAAAGATGGGTGGGTATTCAGAGAATGGGCTCCCAATGCCACAGCGATTTTTCTGATAGGAGATTTCAACAACTGGGAAGAACAGGAGGGCTACAAACTGGAGCGTCAGGACCATGGAATATGGGAAATTGAACTGGACAAAAATCAAATCCGCCATGAAGACAAGTATAAGTTGTCGATTCATTGGGACGGCGGTAATGGTGAACGCATTCCGGCTTATGCCAATCGCGTGGTGCAGGATGAACAGACAAAGGTTTTCAGTGCCCAGGTCTGGGAACCGAAACATAAGTACCAGTGGAAAAATGATCCGGAAGAGACGCTTACCGAATCACCTTTAATTTACGAAGCCCATGTAGGTATGGCCACTGAAAAGGAAGATATCGGTTCTTTTGAAGAATTCAGGACAGAGATTCTACCCCGCATCCAAAAAGCCGGTTACAATGTTATCCAATTGATGGCTATCCAGGAGCATCCGTATTATGGATCTTTCGGTTATCACGTCTCTAACTTTTTTGCGGTTTCTTCAAGGTTTGGCACCCCTGAAGAATTTAAAAAGCTGGTGGATGAAGCCCACGGCATGGGCATACGGATAATTATCGACCTGATTCACTCCCATTCGGTCAAAAATGTCAACGAAGGGCTGAACCTTTTTGACGGAACACCCTATCAATATTTCCATGAAGGCGACCGCCGCGAGCATCCTGCCTGGGATTCGTTGTGTTTCAATTATGGTAAAAATGAAGTTATCCATTTTCTGCTTTCCAACATCAAATACTGGATGGAAGAGTATCACCTCGACGGCTTCCGCTTCGATGGCGTGACCAGCATGCTTTACTACGACCATGGCCTTGAAAGGGCTTTTGACCATTACGATAAGTATTTTGACGGAAGTCAGGATGAAGATGCCATCAACTACCTGAAAATGGCCAATAAGTTAATTCATGAGATCCAGGGGGATGCTCTGTCTGTGGCTGAAGATATGAGTGGTTATCCGGGGCTGGCAGCACCTGTTAAAGCCGGTGGCATGGGTTTCGATTGCCGCCTTGCGATGGGCGTTCCCGATTACTGGATAAAAACGATTAAAGAAAAAAATGACGAAGACTGGAGCGTGGGAGATATTTTCTGGGAGCTAACGAATAAACGCCCTGAAGAAAAAACACTTAGTTATGCCGAATCACACGACCAGGCGCTTGTAGGTGATAAGACTCTAATCTTCAGACTCATCGATAAAGAGATGTACTGGCACATGGATAAAGCCAGCGAAAGTATCGTGGTAGATCGCGGCATTGCGCTCCATAAGATGATTCGGCTGATTACGATAGCCACATCAGGGGGCGGCTACCTCAACTTCATGGGCAATGAGTTCGGGCACCCCGAATGGATTGATTTCCCGAGGGAAGGGAATAGCTGGTCGTATAAGTATGCCCGCCGTCAGTGGAGCCTGGTGGACAACGACGAGCTTCGTTACCAGGAGCTGGACAAGTTTGATAAAGCCATGATTGAGCTTATCCGCCAGAACTTCCACCTGGAAGAATCCCGACCTGATTCCTACTACGAACATGAAGATCATCAAATCCTGGTGTTTTACCGCGAAGGCTATGCATTTGTGTTTAATTTCAATCCGGAAGAGTCGTTCGAAAATTACAAGATTCCGGCAGAAAAAGGGAGTTATGAGATTGTTCTGAATTCCGATGCCAAAGAATTCGGGGGCTTCGGGCGAGTGGATGATTCGTTGGAATACAAAACGATTGAAGAAGGAATGACCAACCCGTTGATGCTCTACATTCCGAATCGCACGGCGATGGTTTTGAGGAAGAAGTAGGTGGAAGAATGAAATTAGTTTTGGTTAAGAAATTGGGTTGAGAGTTTCAATTTCATTACGGAATTTCGGCGGATTATTCTTGAATTTTACTGATTTCTTTTTTCAACTTTGGTAGGTGGTTCCTTAAAATCATCCAGACTATTGCATTGTCTATACTATCGTAAGCGTGCACTAAACGATTTCTAAAACTGATTATCTGCTGATCATTTTCTATATTAATTTCCGGTTCAGCTTTTTGAAATTTATTTAAAGCTTCTCCTATGATTGCAAGCTGTCTTTCGGTTGCACTTTGTGTTTTAATATCATCCACATAAGAGTTAAAATCATCAATGTTTTCAATGAAACTTTCAATTCGCGTAATGGCCATTGAAATATCAGACAAGTATTTTTTTCCTTCTTCCGTCATAGATTAAAACACGGGATTTATAAATATTTTTTCTTAATACGGGATTTTTGAGAGAGTCTTCTGTTAGAAGGTCTACTTTTTTATCAAAGAAACTTTCCAGCTTATCCCAGAAAGACATCAGCTTTTCGCCACGCTGAATTGGAGCGCTTTCATCTATCTCAACAAAAAAATCGATATCACTTAATTTTTCATCGTAACTTTTTGTCAATGAAGATCCAAAAAGATATAATGCCCTCACATCATGCTTACGACAGATATCGGAGAATTCATTTATCCTTTTATGTATTTGCTGTTGTATTTTCATATTTGATTCGTACTTAATTCAAGACATGCCTGAATTTGTTCGTCGTTTAATTCCGGGAAACCCCTTTTGATTTCTTCTTCAAATTTAACTAAAAATATGCATTTTTGTCGCTGAAATTCAGTTGAGTTGAAATCAGAAAAATGCACAACACCAGACCTTACATATACCAGATTTTCACCCGCTTATTCGGGAATAAACAGGAGGAGATGACTTTCAACGGGAGCCGGGATGAAAACGGCACGGGGAAGTTTGATAAGGCCATGGTTGAGGTTATCCGCGAAATTCTTCACCTGAATGAATTCCGGACGGCTTTTGGTATAAGGAAAATAGTTCAGGAGGAATATTGACAACACGTTTTCAGATCAGTTTTCCGATAGTCTTCATTGGGAGAAACATCTTTTCACTATCGGGAAGCTTTATAAATCCATATTTTTCATAAAACTCAATTGCTTTGTCATTAATGGGGTCAACAACCACTGCCATTGCTCCAATGCTTTCTTTAGATAATTTGTAACTTCTGAATACCGCATCTAAAAGAAGATACTCGCCAAGGCCTTTTCCTTTTGCTGTAATATCCCTTGCCAGTCGGCCCAGCAAAATAACCGGAGCATTGTAATTCTTAGGCACTTGCTTTAAATATTTTTCAGGTATTAATTCACCGGCCAAGACTCTCGCTTGTTAAAGTGTAGTATCCTATAACGTCCCGATTATTGTCAACAGCAACAAAACACGTGGCAAGTCTTTTACGAGTATCCTGGCTGACTTGATTTCGTATATAGTCTGTTAATGAATCTTCTTCACAAGTGAAATTCTTTCTATTATGTGTTTTTTCTAATAATTGAATTTTCACCACAAGCTTTTTTGAGATTTATACTTTTTAGCTGCTTCAACCATATTTTCGTTGGGTTCACTCTCACCAAACACAGCATCAAAAAATATTTCCCGATCTTTTTCACTTGCAATAATCCTGTCATTCTCAGCCACTATCTCTTCAGCTTGCTGTTTTACAATTCGTACTATAAAACTGCTAAATGACTTATCCCCGCTCAATTTTTGTGCTTTTTGAAAAATTTTTTTGTCATGAGAAGATATTCTTATCTCTACTCGTTCGTCTTTGTTTAATTGTGTCTCCATAAGACTCCTTTTTTACAAATGTACGACAAAATACCGTACAATGCAATTTTTTTAAAAATGAGTGCAGTCTAAAAAGCCTTCAAACTGCTGATTTTTATCATTTTTACCCCTATCCCCTAAAGGGGAACTGCTAAAAATCAGCAGTTTGAAAAAGTCCCCTTTAGGGGATTTAGGGGTTATAAGGCTTTTTAGACTCGATTCAAAAACCCCAACTTAGGAGTTAAAACAATTATCGTGTTGGAACTTTTACAACTCTTCGCGCCGCTCAGCAATGACTTCATCAGAAAGCGACCCTTTATAGTTTTCATAACAACTTTTTTCCTTCTTCAAATTTAACTAAAAATATGCATTTTTGTTGCTGAAATTCAGTTGAATTGAAATCAGAAAAATGCATAACACCAAACCTTACATATACCAGATTTTCACCCGGTTATTCGGGAATAAACAAGAGGAGATGACTTTTAACGGGAGCCGCGAGGAAAATGGAACAGGAAAGTTCAATGACATTACTAAAAAAGCGCTTGAGGAGATAAAAAAACTTGGGATCACGCATGTTTGGTACACCGGGGTCATCGAACATGCTTTGGTTCAGGGTTATCCCGAACACGGTATCCCGGATGGAAATCCGATGGTGATTAAAGGCAAGGCCGGGTCGCCCTACGCTATTAAGGATTACTACGATGTCAATCCTGATTTGGCTGTGGATGTTTCCAAAAGAATGAGTGAATTTGAGGCGCTTGTGGAACGTACGCACGAGTCGGGGATGAAGGTCATCATCGATTTCGTTCCGAATCACCTGGCAAGGGTTTACCATTCGGATGCTAAGCCCGAAGGAGTAAAAGATTTTGGGGAAAATGATAATGCAGCGAAAGCCGTTGACCCACAAAACAACTTTTACTACATCCCGGACGAGAAGCTCATCCTTCCCGAGAAGTTACATCAGCAGTTTCCGGGCGTTCTTTATGAAGAATTTCCTGCCAAAGCTACCGGGAATGATCAGTTTACCCACCAGCCCGGCATCAACGATTGGTATGAAACCGTAAAGCTGAATTATGGGGTAGATTATCAAAATGATCATCAAAAGCATTTCGACCCGACTCCGGATACCTGGAAAAAAATGGAGCACATCCTGAAGTACTGGGCCGGAAAAAGAGTGGATGGTTTTCGCTGTGATATGGCGGAGATGGTCCCCGTGGAATTCTGGGAATGGGTGATAGCGAGGGTTAAGGCGGATTATCCTGAAATTATTTTCATAGCTGAGATATACAACCCGGAGGCTTATTCTGAATACATCCACCGCGGAGGATTCGATTACCTTTACGACAAAGTGGGGTTGTACGATACGCTGAAGGGTGTGATGCGTGGTGAGCAACTTGCCAGCCAAATAACCGGTTGCTGGCAATCTCTGCAGGGCAATGATGCCTGCATGCTGCGATTCCTGGAAAACCATGATGAACAGCGAATCGCCTCACGCTTTTTTGCCGGCAATCCGTGGAAAGCCATTCCGGCGATGCTGATATCTGCCACCATGAATAAAGGTCCGGCTATGTTGTATTTCGGTCAGGAAGTCGGCGAACCGGCGGAAGGCGCTTCCGGTTTTAGTGGCGATGACGGCCAAACGACTATATTTGATTACTGGCATGTTCCCGAACATCAGAAATGGATGAATGATGGAAAATTCGATGGCGGAAAACTATCGAGGGAACAAAAAGCACTTAGAGAAAAATACTGTGAAATAGCGACAATAGCTCAAAAAGAAGCTGTGATAGATGGGGATTTTTACGACCTGATGTATTTCAATGAGAATAACCCGCAGTTTGATTCCGAAAAGATATATGCATACATCAGATACACCGGAAAACAAAAGCTCTTATTCCTGGCTAACTTCGCTAATGAGAAGCAACAGGTTCGTATAAAAATTCCCCGACATGCTTTTGAAATGATAGGGATAAAAAATGAATCAAAAATTT
>JAIPAH010000232.1 GCA_021740175.1 Bacteroidales bacterium | reverse complement strand
TTTTTGCCGGCGAAATTCTTCACTAAAATAACGATTTCTACGCTGCCTTTCGGTTAATTTTTTATAATTCTCTCGCGTTGCCATGTTGACTGTTTTGATTTATAACTCGATTTAGGTCAACATATTTAGGCAACCACAAAAATATGAGCAATGTACAGTAGGTCTGTTCTTTATGCGAAATGGAAAAAATAATAAATATTTTATCAAGATTGCAGCTGCCTATCAAAAAACTACTAATCAAATCAATTCTTTTGCTCATATTATTTATAGGTCTGTTGTACTTACAGCTAACGTCGTAATAAAACCATTGTGTTTAATTCGAATTTCCACCAAAGCAAAAGACGTTAATATTTCTCCTTTTAAAGTTCACTATCTCACTTGCATTCCTTTTTATCACTTACCCCGAATCTACAAAAATATCAGCGAACTTAAAACCAGCCCTGCAAGATTATTGACTGATGAGGATTAAATAACATCAATAATCCTTCCCCACCCTTCCTATTCCCCTATCAACAAAAGTTTCAATTGAAAACCGGACTCTGAAATTTGGAATCCGGAATCCGAAATCCGGAATCGCGAAAAAAATGCACATAACAAACCACCCCACCAACCATACAGCCATTCAATCATACAATCATACATCCATTCAACCCTCCGGCGATTCAATCCATTATCCGTTCATTTTCGAATATGCGTTACCTTTGTTGTATGGAAATGCCGAACTTGTTTCTTTGCATACCGGTGATGAATGAGCGCGGGAACCTGCCTTCCCTCATCCAGAGTTTCCAATTGCAGGAGACAGAATATCCCTTTAAGGCTATTTTTTGTGTCAACCAACCCGAAGCATGGAAGGATGACCCGGCGAAACAACACATTTTTGAAGATAACCAACAGAGCCTTAACTATCTTCGGAACATGGATGATGATTTCATCGAAGTGATTGACCGCTCCAGTTCGGGAAATGGGTGGGATGAAAAGAATTACGGTGTGGGGTGGGCACGAAAAACGGCGATGGATGCCGCTAATGAACAGGCCTCCGAGAACGATATCATTTTCAGCATGGATGCGGATACATTCTATCCCCCGAATTATCTCCAGGAAACGGCGGAGAATCTCCTGGAACATCCTTCGGCTATGGGTATAGCCATTCCGTACTACCATCCTTTACCCGGTGATGAAAAGGCTTCGCGGGCAATATTGCGCTATGAGATATACATGCGCCATTATGCACTGAATATGTGGCGGATTGATAGCCCCTACAAATTTTCGGCCCTGGGTTCGGCTATAGCACTGCCGGTGTGGGCCTACCGAAAGGTAAACGGCCTAACTCCGAAAAAGGCCGGCGAGGATTTTTACTTCCTGCAAAAGCTTTGCAAAAGCGGGGAGCTACTCCACTACAACCCGGCCAAAGCCTTTCCGGAAGGACGTTACTCCGACCGGGTGATTTTCGGAACAGGCCCGGCAATGATTAAAGGGGCCGGCGGGGATTGGGAGAGCTATCCGATTTATCATCCCTCCTTATTCGACCGCATTAGGGCCATTTATAACGCGTTTGAGGAATATTACCGCTTTCCCGGTGATGAAAATGTACCCGGGATTCTCAAAACCGAATTCGATGACCTGACATGGCTGGATAAATTGAAGCGCAATTCGGCTTCGGCTGAGGAATTTCTAAAGAAATGCCATATCAACTTCGACGGGCTGCGCGTCCTGCAGTACCTCAAGAAGCATCAAAAAGCGATAGCGGAATCCCCCGAGCACATTTTAAGCGAATATTTGTTGAATAATTACAGGGAGGCTAAGGCTTACGGGCAGGTGCTGGAGAATCTTTCATTTGCGGAAAGCTCCATATCCGATTTGAATAATATCCGAAACCTGTTAATGAAAATAGAAACCAAAATACAAAAAGATGATCACAATTTTAGGGCCCACAGCTACCGGTAAAACCAGGCTTGCAGCAGCGATTGCCGACCAGGTCGACGGAGAAATCATCAGTGCCGATTCGCGCCAGGTTTATCGGGGGATGGACATCGGCACGGGCAAAGACCTTGACGACTATGACATCAACGGACACCGGATCCCCTATCACCTCATCGACATAGTCGATCCCGGATACGAGTATAATGTCTATGAATTTCAAAAAGATTTTACGGAGGCTTACGAGGCTATCCTCGCCCGCGAAAAAACGCCCATAATGTGTGGTGGCTCGGGGATGTACCTGGAATCGGTTCTGAAAGGCTACAACCTGCTGAAGGTACCCGAAAACGAATCGCTGCGCCGGGAGCTCAACAAAAAGAGTAACCGGGAACTAAAAGAATTGCTTAAAGCCAAAAGCAAAAAACTCCACAATACGACCGACCTTACCGACCGCGACCGCATGATACGTGCTATAGAAATTCAGAGCCATTACGAAAACAATCCCGGAAGCCAGGGCAATAACCCGGAAATAGAATCCGTGCTCATCGGTATCCATTTTGATCGCCTGGCATTGAGGCAACGGATTACCGAACGCCTTTACTCGCGCCTGGATAACGGTTTGGTTGAAGAAGTGCAGCACCTCCTTGATACCCAATTATCAGCGAACAGCCTGCGGTTTTACGGGCTGGAATATCGCTTCGTCACCGATTACCTCACCGGGAAGCTGGATTATAATACCATGGTGAGTAAGCTTAACACTGCCATCCACCAGTTTGCCAAACGCCAGGTTACCTGGTTCCGGCGCATGGAACGCAGCGGACACAGAATACATTGGATAGACGGGCAACTGAGCCTTGAAAAGAAGCTGGCTGAAGCATTGAAGGTGATTAAAGCCAAAGGCTATTAAGCCTTCCATTGGGAATAGCTCATAAAAATCGTTAGGGCTGTTTATAAAGTCATTTCAACAGGGAAAGCGGAAAAGAGCTTAGAAGGATGTTTCATTTCATTGTTGTAAATGACCGTCACTTCTGATATATCGTAATACCTACTCTTTCGATATGATCTAACAATTCCCGGCTTTTAATGGTATGATAATTTAACACATCAAAATGATAAGGCATTGTTGTTTCCTCATTAAGGAGATAACTTATATGACTGATAACCTCATAATCGATTTGCTCTCCCTTCACAGCTATATCCACATCACTTCCATTCCGTGAATTCCCTTTCGCTCGACTACCGAACAAAATACCCTGCTCCACCTCGGGGCTTTTCCCCAGAACATCGATAATGGCTTTTATATCAGTACTTTTCAGTTTAATTTCCTTGGTCATTTTCCAAACGTTTGAATGTCTTACCCAACTCTTCAAGCAGAGGATAATATTTTCCTTTAATTAAGTTTATTATTTTTTCCACTGTATCCTCATCATAGGTATGGGCTGTAAGATTTCTGTCGTTTAACAACTCCAACCATTTATGCCCGTCCGAAATAAGCTCTGTTTCAAAAGCCCTTTTTATTGCACTACGGGGAGATTTAACATCAATATATCCTTGCTCCTGCAGATAATCCTTCATAAGATTCCAAGCCAATTCATAAGTAATTTCAAAAAACTGTATCAAACCGGTCTTCTGAACGATATCCGGATTTTCAATCTCCATAGCTTTCTTCAAATTCGAAAGGACATTCTTATAATTTTGGAAACGTTGTTTCCACCTTATATCCGGTTGGTTCATAACTTTTATTTATTCTAAAAAATTCCTGTAACAAATTTACCTTTTTTCAATTTATCATAAGATCTTAATGAAGCTTATTTTCAGGTTAAGTTATTATATTTTTATTCAACTTTATGGTGTGGTTAAGCGTTTTTATATCCGGAAATGCTTGAGAAAATAACGAGATAAACTATAAATTATGAACAATTACGATTTTTCCGAACTCAAGGCTGTGTACGTCAATTGCACATTAAAAAAATCTCCCGAATTAAGCCACACAGAGGGACTCATGAATATCTCAAAGAATATCATGGAAAAAGAGGGTGTTACAGTTGATCTTCTTCGTCTGGTAGACCATGATGTAGCGACCGGGGTTTATCCCGACATGACCGAACATGGATGGTCAAAAGATGAATGGCCCGAACTTTTTAAAAGAATCTTCAACGCGGATATCCTGATAATCGGTACCCCGATATGGCTGGGAGAAAAATCCTCGATCGCTCAAAAACTTATTGAACGCTTATACAGCATGAGTGGTGAGCAAAACGACAAAGGGCAATATTTGTATTATGGAAAAGCTGGCGGCTGCTTGATTACAGGAAATGAGGATGGCATTAAACACTCAGCAATGGCCATTTTATACGCCCTTCAGCATATCGGCTACTCTATTCCGCCGCAAGCAGATGCCGGCTGGATTGGAGAGGTAGGTCCCGGTCCCAGCTACCTGGATGAAGGCTCAGGCGGTGCCGAAAATGATTTTACCAACCGCAACACGACCTTTATGACTTATAACCTGATGCATCTGGCAAAAATGCTGAAAATCAATAACGGATATCCTACCTATGGTAATTCACGAAAGGAGTGGGATGCCGGAACGCGGTGGAATTTTGAAAATCCCGAATACAGGTAACACGTTTTTGAAAGAGCTGTTGACAGGGTCACTCAATACAAAACCCGTCATCGATCCTCCCTCAAAGCCATTGCCAAGAGCCGGCAGATTAACAACGCGACCTTCCAGCTTTTTGTGCTGGCCTAGCGGGCTAGAGAAAGATGGATGGTCTTGGTTGGAAGAGAGGAATTATAGAAAAAGCAGAATAAAAAAGGCCTGCCAAAAACGCCGGAGATTCCAACGTTTTTGGCAGGCCTTTTTCTTGGTTTCACCTACAATTACAACCCTGTCATTTCGTAAAAGCTGACTAAACAGGTGACTGAGAAATCAGACCGAACGACTCACATCGTCCAGCCGGGGCGGGAATCCGGTCAATTAGTTGCCCATTCCGCCGCCCGCAGGTTGTTGTTGCTTCATTTTTTCCTGAAGTCTTTTCATCAATACAGTATCCTGTTGAAGCGCCTTGCTTATGGCCTCATAGCGGCTTTGGGTCATCCCTTCGGCCTCTATCTTTTTATTCATTTTTTTCTGAACTTCCTGCTGTATCTGCTGAACTTTCTTTCGCGCTTCCCGAAACTTCTGCATTTCTTCCTCAGTAGCATCGACTTCCTGACCTTCTGTTTGCTGAGCTTTATGGATTTCAGTATAGCGCTTAACATCCATACCTTGTGACTTGAGA
>JAIPAH010000231.1 GCA_021740175.1 Bacteroidales bacterium | reverse complement strand
AATCCTTGGTTCCGTCAATGTTTTTATCATAATCCCAGTACAACCAATGGCAATCTTCTTCTCCTTCATCAATACAATTAAAAAGAATTTCGAAACCGGCATTTTTAAGTGCTAACAGGTAGTTACGGTGTACCTGCAGAGAGGATAATCCTTTTGGCGCCGCATACCCAATACGGGTGACCTCTCCTTTTGCTGTAATTTCCTCTTTTTTCCCATCATCCGTTTTATAGCCAAACACAAGGCGGTTGTAATCATAATGCTCGTAGCCTTTTATGTAAGACCCTTCGTACCGGGAAATCATCGGGTGGTCTTTACTGCCTTTCGCGTCTTCCTGACTGAATACCCTCCCGGAAAAAAAGGCAGACATGATTACTGCAATAATTCCAACGAATAAGAATAAACGTTTCATAATCAAATAATTTTTAGTTCTCATTAACAATAATTTTTCTTTATTACATCCGGAAGGGATTTAGAAGTCTTCCATTCCTGTATTGGTTTTAATCTTTTTCACTTTGCTTACTTTTTCGTAACTGTCGTTTACTACAGTAGCTTTTTCATAAGGGATCAGCATCCCCTCGACATTTCTATAGTCTCTTTTTTTAACTACAAGAGACATCTCACGCACTTCTCCACCTTTTATTTGAGATTTCATTGTATATTCCATTTTTCTGTCAACCAATTTGTCAGAATCAACATACAAAAAGATATTTTCAATCGTATTTTTTGCATCCTTGTTTGGATTAAAGCTTCCTATTTCCATTTGATCAATGTAAATCACATGAACATTATTGCCATCAACTTCATCCGTTCCTTTGTAAATTGCTTTTTCTTTTGCCTGAGAGAATAATTGCGAATAAAAGTCTTTATTCGTTGATGATGTTGATTCCATATACGCTCCCTTAGTTTTGGTTTTAAAGTAAGGCTTGCCATCATCGGTATATGCCTTTTTGTAATAGATAGTTTGGTCTTCTTCCTCCATGATATAATCATCTATATCTTTTATAGATTGCTCATACCTCTCCTGCATGGATTCAAGTGTTTCTACAGCCTTTTGATCCTGGCTGCTTGCCGTATTTGAAAGTAACGCTATAATCGTGATAAATAATAAGGTTAATCGTTTCATAATCAAATAATTTTTTAATACTGGTTTAATAATAATTTTTTGAAAAATAATTGGCTGAAGCCCCTTAGTCATAGCAGCAGAGCGTCAGGGCTTTAGCCCAAAGTTTTATTCATCCACTATCTTAACTAATTCAACCCTTCTGTTCCGTGCCCTGCCATCTTCATCTTCATTACTGGCCACCGGTGCCCATGGACCTACTCCGCGAGGTTTCAGCCTATCTTTTGAGATACTGTATTCCGATGTCAGAAATTCCACCACTGCGTCTGCACGGCGCTTTGATAAGCCCATATTATGTTCCTCATTTCCGGTCGCATCGGTATGACCGACAACCCCAAGATTGAGTTCTGGCTTCTCCTCCAGAAGCGAGGCTATTTCAGCCAGGGTGGATTCAGACTTTTCCTTGATTGTAGCTTTATCCGTATCGAAATGGATGCCGTAGATACTAACACTTCCTTTTTCATCAATATCCTCTGCCATCGTTTCCGCGTCTATATTAACTTTAACCTTTCCGGTAGGCATAGGTTTTTCTTCAAGGACCCGAAGAAAGATGTCAGTACAGTCACGATTTTTGTGTCCGGAAATAGCTATCGAAGCATAAATATGACCTTCTTCTCCGGGCATCCTGGCCAGAATATAGTATGCATCTTGGTCATAAAAAAGGTGTTGCCCCATGCCGCCGATATATTTGTTACTTAGGCCATGTTTATCGCATTTATATAAAATCTCAAAACCAGCATCCTGCAGTGCCATCTGGTAATTTCTCTGAACCTGTAAAACAGAAGGTCGTTCTGGAGCTCTATAAAATATCTTCGTAAGTTTGCCTTCCAGGGTGGTGGTTTGCAATTCACCATCCTCCTTGCCCGAAGGGAATTTAGCTCGGTCATACTCAAACTGTTCATACCCTTTAATCACCGAACCTTCGTACCGGGAAATCATCGGGTGGTCTTCGCTTCCTTCTACGTCATCCTGGGCGTAACCGGTTGCAAATCCCAGGGAAACGAAAATCGCTGTCATAAAAAAGAAAATTGTTTTTTTTAACATAAGAACTCCTTTTTTTATATTGAAAATATTATTCTTGCTTTTCCAAAAAAGGGGCATCCCCTTTTAGTGATGCAACACCATAGAGAGTTCATCTGCGTAGCCATCGTTGTTAGTGCCTCCCACCCTTATAGCTGTTAATCTGAAACGAATCGACCTGGTGCCCTCAGGAACAATGCCAGATGACTCCTTTCGAACCATTCTTGTATTATTATCTCTGTCTTTATTGGTAACAGGACCTATTTGCGCTGAGTCCAGAACAGTACTATCGGAATCTAAAAACTCCGCAAGTAATTTTGATCTATCATTCTGATGTCGCCAACCCCCGAGAAGACCGGAAAGCTCATAGGTGACGTTACCGTCATCAATTTTATCTAAGACAGATGATACATCAATCGTCTGTTCAATAATGCTATTGGAGACTTTGCCACCCCAAAAGTAATTTCCTTCTCCGCGATAATCTGAATCAGCGATTCCTCCACCACCCGCTCCTTCTCCATACTTGGAGATCCACATTTCACCTTCGACATCAGACCAATGATTCGGTAGCTGTCTTGTTTCACTTCCATTAATAGGCACAGCCGGACCTTGCTCGGCATTTCCGTTTTTTATAAGGTTTTGATTGAAAAAATCATCTTGTTTACACTTACTCATATTTAATATGGGTAAAATAATTAATATACCAATGATTAATTTAAGCTTTTTCATAATAACCTCTTTATTTAAATTAAAATTGTTATTTATTTTTAATCGTTAGCGATTAAGATAAAGGACATTTCCAGAAAAAGCACCCGGCTTTATCTACCGGGTGCTTCCTTTCCTTTTCGGGATAGTTTTTCACTTCAAAAAAAACACCGTTCTTTTAGGGAAGTACGGCATCCCCCTCGGCATTTCCTTCAAATTCATTATTGGCTTCAGGAGACAGGATATCATTTATTGTGTCGACGCCCTTCCAGTAAACGCCAAATCCAGCGCTATAAGCTACTTTGCTGTTGGTCATTTGAAGAACAGCATTATTATCTCCTGCTATGGCTGCGTAAACAGCTTCACCAATCCAAAATTCAGTGCTACCCGCATAAAGGACCTCCACGTGATCCAACTTATTCAGGGAGCTGGAGGATTTATAAAGAATACCTGACCAGCCTTCCCCCTCTACGCGCCGGGTAAAGGTGATTTTGGAAGTCGCTGTACCTTGCGCATTAAGGGAACCTCCGTCAGAAGAAACATATAGCTCTTTATCGGTATCAAATTCGAAAGTAGCTCCGGGATCAACGGTCAGGGCTTCTTTCAGCGTCAGATCACCGGAAACGCCGTATTTGGCATCGCCTTGTAAACTGACCCATGTTGCAGATTCTGTAAGCTCGCTTTCGAATATCTCCACACCGTTCCAGCCGTTACCAGAGAAGCTGGTTCCTTCATCTATCATACCGGCCACGTTAGCATATAAACCGATAGCCGGGCCTTCATTACCGGTAAAGGTGTTGTTTTCAAATTCAGTCACCACGCCGTGCCTTGCATACATGCCATAGTCCTTACTATTCGATATCTCAGAATTTTTCAGTTTAATCTTCCCATCCGTTTTCAGGGCTAAAGCAGTCTTTTTATCTACCCCAAACCACCAGTCAGAGTTTCCTGCATAAGAAATTTCCACATTGTTTAGCTCATTTCGGGCATCAGCGGATTTTATTTCAAGACCTTTCCAATAAAGCCCTGCATCCGCTTTGGCGCTGGTAAATACAACCGTTTCGTCCCCTTCTGCGCCGGCCTTTAACATACCATCGGAAGTTACCGTCATTTTCTTATCCTGTTTAAATTCAAACATGGCCCCGGGATTAATGGTAAGGTCTGCATAGACATTAAGGTTGCCCGTAACATAATAAGAGGCACCGCCGGATAGTTTTATGTAAGTTAATTCATCTCCATCCTCCGATTCGGATTCGTAGATTTCCACAGCGTATTCATTGTTTGAAAAGGTGGTGTTCCCGTCGATCATGGCCGCCTTGCTCATGTTGACGCCCATGCCCTGGGCTTCATTATCATTGAATTCATTTTCTTCAAACTCTACCAGCTCACCGTTCCCGACATACAAACCATACCCATCATTTTTACTGATTGCAGAATATTTGAGCTTGAGTTTTCCCTCATCTTTCAAACCGATAGCGGCTTTTTTGTCAACACCGTACCATTTTTCTGCTCCTGCAGCATATTTTACATCGGTATAAGCAAGGATGTTGCGACTGTCGGAGGACGTGATGACAACACCTCCCCAGTAAATTTCTCCGGCTTCATTGGAGCTGGTCAGGGTGATGCGGTTTGAAGCATTTCCTTCGGCCATGATGGCGCCATCCTTTACATACATAAACACATCTTCATCAAAATAAACCAGCACGCCGGGCTCTATGGTCAGATCGGCATTGACATCAATGCTGCTTTTTACAATATAATCCGCCGTTTCCGGGTCGCTAACACGGTCTGTCCATGTGGTGTTGTTATCCACATTCTCGGAAACTTCCTTCGGCGTATTACCTTCTGTTGCGGTAACGGTCACGTCATCGGTGTCTTCCTGGTCGCCATTGGTTATTGTAAGCTCTACCACGAAATCACCTACCACATCCGGTGTAAATGAAGGCGTTTCGGAATTGGCATTCTGAAGTTCCGCGGAACTGTTTTCCGGGAGCGAGGAGAAGCTCCAGTTATAATCAAAAGAGCCTTCCGAGGCACTGGAATTGCTTCCATCCAGTATAGCCTCTTCTCCAACTTCCACCGTCATGTCATTGCCTGCATCAGCTTCCAGGGTGACAGAGGGTTCTGATGTGTCATCATCTTCATCGCATGAAGTAATGGCTATAGAAACAGCCATCAATAACAGAGGTAAAAACAAAAATTTTTTAAAATTCATAAGTCATGGTTTTAAAGTTTTTAACTCAAGTTTCGCATTTGATTAAACCCTTGAAAATTAACAAAAAAATGTGAAAAAAAGTAGCATGATGTTTAGGTTAATATACTGAAATGTAGTATATTAACAAAGTTTCCAAACACTATACACCATGCTACAGAAT
>JAIPAH010000230.1 GCA_021740175.1 Bacteroidales bacterium | reverse complement strand
CATATTATAAACCTTTTACTGCTGTTTTAAACCGGTTACCCCGGTCTTCGTAATTTTCGAACAAGTCAAAACTGGCACAAGCCGGCGAAAGCAGTATGATTTCGTCGTCTTCCGCCAGTTGATAGGCCCATCCTACGGCCTCAATCATCGATTGCGTCTCATAAATCTCATCTATCACATTTTTAAATGCATCTATCATGATAGAATTATCTTTTCCGAGACAGATTAATGATTTAACCTTTTCGGCCACCAGCGGACGCAGTTTTTCATAATCATTGCCTTTGTCTTGTCCCCCGGCAATCCAGATCACCGGCTTATTCATGGATTCCAGGGCATACCATGTGCTGTTTACATTCGTAGCCTTTGAATCATTGATAAATTTGATACCATGGATTGTTACAACTTCTTCAAGCCTATGTTCCAGATTTTTGAAATCTTTAAGACATTTCTTGATAGACTCCTTTCGGATATCTACCAATCGCGCGGCGATACCTGCCGCCATCGAATTATAAGTGTTATGTTTTCCCTGCAAAGCCAATTCTTCTAATGTCATTTTTAAGGTGATTTGATTGATATTGAATATCAGTTTGTTATCATCTGTATAAGCCCCATTCGCCGTAGTATGAGCAAAGGAAAAGGGGTGCATTGTTACTTCCGGTTTTCGCCGATGGAGTTCATCTTTAATAGTAGGATCATCATCACAATAAACCAGGTGATCATCGACCGTCATATTA
Organism: Bacteroidales bacterium; assembly: GCA_021740175.1. Taxonomy (GTDB): domain Bacteria; phylum Bacteroidota; class Bacteroidia; order Bacteroidales; family JAIPAH01; genus JAIPAH01. The sequence continues at coordinate 4,503 of JAIPAH010000230.1, read as the reverse complement.
TTCAGTATCCGGAATTTGGAGTTGATGTAAGCCTGTAAGTCCCCGTTATATCGCTCGAGATGGTCGGGGGTGATATTTGTTATCACCGCAATATCCGCTTTCAGCGAAAACATGTAGTCCAGTTGAAAACTGGATATCTCCAACACATAATAATCCACCGGTTCTTCCCCGGCCACATGAAAAGCAAAACTTTCCCCTACATTGCCGGCCAGGGCAACACTTAAGTCGTCGTTTTCCAGCATTTGACAGATCATCGTTGCCGTCGTTGTTTTGCCATTGCTTCCGGTGACACATATCAGATGCGCTTCGGTAAACCAAGAGGCAAATTCTATCTCAGAGATAATCGGTATCGAATGTTCGTGTAATTCACGGATGAGAGGAATATTGTCCGGTATTCCCGGGCTTTTTATGACCAATTCACTGTTATGAATTTTTTCTTTCGAATGCCCTCCTTCTTCGAAATTGATTTCATAGGTTTTCAAGATATCTTTATATTTCGGAGGAATGGTCGAGTTATCGGAAACAAAAACATCCATACCCCGGACTTTAGCCAATACAGCCGCTCCTGTACCGCTTTCCGCTGCTCCTAATATGACAATGTTTTTATTTTCCATCTTTATCGTATTTTAAGCGTAATTACCGTGAAAACAGCAAGTAAGATCCCTACAATCAAAAACCGGAACACGATTTTGGGCTCTTTAAAGCCTTTCAATTGGTAATGATGATGTAGGGGTGTCATTTGAAAGATCCTGTGGCCAACACCGGTTTTTTTGCGGGTGTATTTAAAAAATCCTACCTGCAGTATGACTGATAAACTCTCGGCCAGGAAAATGCCACACAGGATAGGGATGAGCAGCTCTTTCCGGATCATAACGGCAAATACTGCAATCACACCCCCAATGGTAAGACTGCCTGTATCGCCCATAAAAACCTGTGCAGGGTAGGAGTTATACCATAAAAACCCGATGCATGCTCCGACGAACGCACTGATGTATATTGCCAGCTCTCCAACATTGGGGATATACATGATATTGAGGTAATCGGCGAAGATGATGTTACCCGACACCCATGCCAGTATTCCCAAAGTGGCCCCGATAATGGCGGAGGTGCCTGTTGCCAGCCCGTCGATTCCATCGGTAAGGTTGGCACCGTTTGAAACGGCGGTTATGATAAGTATGATAATGGGTATGAAGACCAGGAAGGCATATTTTTTTAAATTTTCCCCCAGCCAAGTGATCAGTATGGAATAATCCAACTGATTGTTTTTCACAAAAGGAATAGTGGTTTTGGGCGATTTCGTTTCTTTGGAAAAAGTAATTTGAGCTTTCTCCATTCTCGACATGTTCTCGTTGGAGCTAATGACCAAGGAATAATCGGGCTGGGAGTTATCTTTTTCGCGAATGACAATGTCTCCATGAAAGAACATGGTTGCCCCGACCACTAGTCCGAGTATAATTTGTCCGGTGATTTTAAACTTTCCGGCCAGCCCTTTTTTATCCTTCCGGAAGATTTTTATATAGTCGTCTAAAAAGCCGATAATGCCTAACCAAAGCGTGGAGAATAAGATGAGGATGATATAAATGTTGTGAAGTTTGGCGAATAAAAGCGTCGGAATGATTATGCTTGCAATGATAATCAGGCCTCCCATCGATGGCGTTCCCGATTTCTCCTGTTGTCCTTCGAGCCCCAGCTCCCTGACTGATTCCCCGACCTGTTTTTTTCGAAGTATTGAGATAAGACTTTTGCCAAAAACCAGCGAAATCAGGAGGGATAAAATCACGGCCATAGCTGCCCTGAATGAAATAAATTGGAACATCCCCGCTCCGGGTAAATCAATAGTTTCTTGCAAAGAATCAAACAAATAGTATAACATCCTGTAGCTTTTATTTTAAATATTTGATTAACATTTCTTTATCATCAAAATGATGTTTAACACCTTTTACTTCCTGGTATTTTTCATGGCCTTTGCCGGCTACCAGGATAATATCCCCTTTATTCGCTGTGAAGCAGGCGGTTTTTATGGCTTCTTCCCTTCTGAGAATGGGAATAATCTTCCTTTCATTTTCTGTACTGATTCCGGCCGTCATCTCGTCGATAATGGTTTGAGGCTCTTCATTACGGGGATTGTCGGAGGTAAGGATGACTTTGTCGCTTAACGCGGAAGCGATACGCCCCATCTGCGGTCTTTTGGTTTTGTCACGGTCGCCGCCTGCTCCGATTACTGTAATGAGCGTTTCGTTGTGTGTTCTGCTTTGGTTTATGGTTTCAAGAACATTTTTCAGGGCATCCGGCGTATGAGCATAGTCGATAATTCCTTTTATCCCGCTTTGAGAATAGGTGATGTCAAAACGCCCTTCAGCACTTTCCAGCTGGCTCATGGAGGCTAAAGTTTCTTCCTTGCTTTCTTCAAACAGGCGGGCTGCAGCGTAAGTGGCCACCAGGTTGTAAGCATTGAACGTACCGACGATACCGAACCAAACTTCGGTTTTATCAATCACCATACTCAAGCCGAGCATATGATGTTCCTTGATTTTTCCCTTAAAATCAGCACTTTTTTTCAACCCGTAGGTATAAGCATGAGCCTTAGTGTTTTGCAGCATGAGACGGCCGTTTTTATCATCGATATTGGCAAGTGCCCATGCATCCGGGGATAGATGATCGAAGAAAGCTTTTTTGGTGTAGAGGTATGAACGAAAATCTTTATGATAATCCAGGTGATCTTGTGTGATGTTTGTAAATATACCGCCGTTGAAGGATAATCCGGCAATACGCTGTTGAGCTATTGCATGGGAACTGATTTCTGTAAAGCAATGGGTGACTTTTTCCCTGACCATTTGCGCTAATAGGGCATTGATTTGCAATGGATCGCCGGTAGTGTGTGTTGCCTGAAGAGTTCTTTCATTGATGCGGTTTTCGATAGTCGAGAGCAATCCACAGGTATAGCCCAGGTTCTTGAAGAGATAATAGAGAAGCGTTACCGTGGTGGTTTTTCCATTAGTGCCGGTAACACCTACGAGGTTTAATTTTGCGGAGGGGTTGTCATAGTAGTTAGAAGCCATAACAGCCAAGGCATGGCGTGAATCTTTTACCTTTATCAGGACGGTATGCCGGGAATCAACGCTTTCATCAGGGTACTCTTCACATACTACGGCCTTAACACCGGAAGCCACAACATCAGGGATAAATTGATGGCTATCCAACGCAGTCCCTTTGATGGCTACGAATATATCTTCGGCTCCGACCTGTCGGCTGTCAAACTTTATCTCCCTTATTTGGATGTCTGTGGCACCCTTACGGTCGATTGTTCGGACCCCTTGCAGTATGTCGTTTAAACTTTTCATAATGACAGATAAATATCAATCCTTCTTCCTTTTCGGATTTTTGTACCTGGTGGCAGGGATTGCCTTGAAACGTCGCCTTTCCCGTGAACCCTGGTGTTGAGACCGAGTTTTTCAAGGACAAATACAGCATCTTTGGCACTCATCCTTTTTACGTTGGGAACGACTCCCGGCTTAAACCGGCGGTTACCGTAACGCAGGGTGTCTTCGTGACGCATGCTGATCACCCAATCGGAATTAATATCGCTGTTGCGCACCTTATAACCCATATCCCTGTATATCTCTGTGAGATCATTTCGTTTTCCTGTCACCAGGATAGGCGGTTGGGTTGTGTTTCGGCGGCGAAACTTTTCTGAGCTAAAATCAATATGCGTGGCATACAATTTATCCGCGATGTCTTTAAATACCGTCCCGGCTACTTGATTCCCGTAATAAGAGCCTTTAGTGGGTTTATTAATCACCACGATGATACTGTATTTTGGCTTATCGGCCGGGAAATAGCCTACAAAAGAGGCCTTATAGTCGGATTTGTTATAGCCTTTGCTTTGGTTGGCGATTTGGGCTGTACCGGTTTTACCGGCGATTTTATAAATAGTGTTTTTCAGGTTCCGGGCGGTGCCGTTTTCCACCACTTTTTCCAGTAAGGTTTGCATGATATCCAGGTTATCATCGGCGGCTATTGATTTTTGAAGCACCCTGGGCCGGAAGACTTTAGTAGCTTCACCCGACCTTTGGATTTTTTTTACCAGCCGGGGTTGCATCATGCGGCCTTCATTGGCTATGGCATTGTAAAAAGTGAGGATTTGCAGCGGGGTGAGCATTACTTCATAACCTATAGACATCCATGGTAATGAAACCGCTGACCATTGCTTCTTATCGGGGTGGTTTATGAATGGACGGGCTTCTCCCCGGATACCTATGTCCACTTTTTTGTGCAGCGAAAAATCATGCAATTGTTCTACAAATTTTTCCGGGTCCTGGTAAGCTTCGGTAATTATGGTGGAAACTCCTATATTGGAAGATTTTTCAAACACTTCTTTTACGGATAATGTCCCGAAACCGCCTCTATGGGCATCGGTCATTGTCCTGTCGGCGTAATTCTTTTCTCCTGAACCTGTTTCAATGCTGTCGCTAAGGGGTGGGAGCTTCCCATCCTCAAGAGCTG
>JAIPAH010000229.1 GCA_021740175.1 Bacteroidales bacterium | reverse complement strand
TGATAGCGTTATTGAATTTCTCGTAAGTCTGATTTTCGCCGGCAAAAGCATTGGCTTTCATATAGACGTCCTGGTAGGTCTGATTGCTCGGTTTAATCTCTCTAACGATGTGTGCTACTCGTACTTTTTTAACAGGCTCCTTTTTATCTGCCACTTTGATGATGTGATACCCAAAAGGAGTTTCGGCCATAACGATATCTCCTATCTCGTTATTGATAACCGCGTTATTGAAAGCCGGGGCCATGCTCCCATCTTCAAACCAACCCAGGTCACCGCCTTTACGTCCTGAAGGGCCGTCTGAATATTCTCGGGCAAGCGTTTCGAATTGTTCGGAATTATTTTGCAGTACGGTTAAAAGACTATCGGCAAGCTGTTGAGCTTCCTGGCGGCTACGGGTTACATCTTGTGCCCTGTTTGCTCCCTGGTAGGCTATCAACACGTGGCTTGCTTTCATGGAATCCGGACGCTGAGTTACATCCACCAATTTAGCAATATGATAGGCATTATCCTCAATGTAGGGCCCTACTTTAGCGCCGGGTTCTGAAGTAAACATCGTACTTGCGATTCTGGCCGGTAAATCACTGCGGCTTTTCCACGAACTGTCATAAGGCTCATCCGAAACGGAATTGACAAAGCGTGGTATCTTCTCTCGCTCAACAGTTTCAAGCTCTTTATTCAAATTATTTACCCGTTTTTCTATTTGTCTGCGGTCTTCTTCAGAAGCCTCTACATCAAAAACAACATATTCAATTTTCCGCTTTTCATTATCATGTTTAAAGCGCTCTTTATGATTGTTGTAGTATTCTTTGTAATCATTCTCGGATATGCTTACTTCGCTGTCTTCGACAGTTTGATATTTGATTCCGAAATAATCTGCATTGGCAGTCTTACTTTTTTCGAGATAAGCGAGTTTCGCAAGCGAATCAGGGGTATAGTGTGATTTTGTAATAAGATTGTTGAACTTCGTCTCTCTTCGTGATTCTATTAGGTAGTTTTCAAGCGAGAGCCACTGCTGTCTTTGCTGATTATTCATTTGGTCCAGATTGGACAAAAATTGTCTTACTCTGGAGGGGTCAAACTCGTTAGTATTGGGATTACTAAAATTTCTTTTTATGACTGGATGTGGATCAGAACCTTGAACCATGTCGTATAATTCATCGGAGGAAACGCCGACCCCAAGTTCCTGGTATTGTTCCTCCATGATAATTTTTTTCACCATCTGATTCCAGGTTTCCTTTTTAATAGAAAAACGCTGACGTTCGCTTAGGCTCCCGCTTTGGTTGTTTTGACGGGCGTTTTTAAGATTTTGTTCGGCTTTTTTATTAAACTCCTGGAATGAGATTTCTTCACCATTAACCACTCCTACTGGCACGTTTTTTCTTCCGCCTTGTCCTCTGGATTTAAATAAATCGCCTAAGACAAAGGCTGCAAGAGCTATACCAATAATGGCGATGAGTAATCCGGAATGCTTTCTTATTTTACCAATTGCTGCCATTTTATCCGTGTTATTGTTTCTTAATCAAGGGTGCAAATCTACAATAGATTGCGAAGTCTAAAAAATATTTTTTATAATTTACGTAAATCTTCATTTACTCTTCTTTGCTGATTAGCAGGCGAACTTTCTCCACACGCTTGCGGGAGGCATTTAAAATAATGAAATTAAATTTTCCGATTTCAACTTTTTGTCCTATTGATGGGATATTTTCTTGATGATAAAGGAGTAATCCGCTTATTGTTTCGTATTCATCAGAATCCGGTAAATCAAGGTTGTATTTTTCGTTGAGATAATCAATTTCCAGGCGGCTGGAAAAAATATATTCATAATCGTTTAGTTTATTTTCTTCCATCAGTTCTTCATCATACTCGTCCTCAATTTCGCCGAAAATTTCTTCAATGATATCCTCCATTGTAACCAGACCTGCCGTTCCCCCAAATTCATCGACAACTGTGGCAATATTTTGATTTTTTTCGATAAACAGGGAGAGTACATCATTGGCATGCATGGTTTCGGGGACGTAGGTTACTTGTCTGACGACTTCATGAATACTTTGGGGTTTTTTAAACATATCCGAGGAGTGACAATATCCGGTGATATTGTCGAGAGTTTCCCGGTATATCATCACCCTTGAAAGGCCGTGGCTAACAAAAGCATCTCTCAGGGAGGAGACATTATCATTGATATTTACGGTAACGATTTCTGTTCGCGGGACCATACATTCACGCAATTTGACCTGTCGAAAATCGATGGCATTTTGGAACATCTGAAGTTCCTGCTGGATTTCATTGGCTTCATTTTGGGGAGGAGCGTATTCTTTCAGGTAATTCTTAAAATTTATATAACTGAAGGGGTTTTTTTGCTTGGGGAGATGCATCCTGAAAATATCGCTCAGCAGGAATTGAGAGATACCTGAATAAACCCGGATAAAGGGATACAAAAGGTAATAAAAAGCGGTGATGGGCATAGCCGCAGCGTAAAGAATTTTGTTGGCATTGATGCGAAATAAGATTTTTGGGAGAAATTCGCCGATGACAAGGATAATGATAGCACTAATGATAGTTTCAAGCAGTAGTATAAGACCTTCGATATTCAATGCTGCCGGTAAAATGCTTTCAAGATAAGGATCGATGATTTTGGCCATACCGATTCCATACATGACCAGGGCAACGTAATTACCTACCAACAAAATCCCTATGAATTTCGTGGGGACGGAGATATAGTAGCTCAACAATTTGGCCGGGAGATTACCCTTTTTCTTGTCCAGCTCCAACTTTAGTTTGTTGGCGCTGATAAAAGCGATTTCTATCCCGGAGAAAAATGCCGATAACACTAAAGTGATTATGATAAGCATCCATGGACTCATAATGGGCTATTGTTCTCCTTGCTGGTTTATTCTTGATTTATAATTTTAAAAATACGAAATGTCAATGATTTTATAGGAACTTTTTAATTGTTTTTATTCTCGCTATCCAATTCTTTTTCACTGTATTCCATTTTTCCTTTGGGTTTTTTTATAACCCATGAGTTGAATGATTCATCCGATTCCATACCATCCTCCCCATAAAGAACCTCATCTTCAGTTGTTATTGTCACAAATTTATCCGTATAAATTTTACTTTTGCGCTGATCCCAAATAAGTTTTTCCGTATTCAAGCGCTCATTTTTTTCCAGGTTTTTCACGACAACATCTTCTTTTGCTATCATTTTTTTCTTTTTATCGTATTTGATACCATAGTTAGCCGTGAGCCGCGAGCGAATATCATTGCCCGTAGAATCAAAAAAGACGACTTTCATGCCTTCGGGAAAAATCATCCTTGGTTTTTCCCCTTGATAAACTTTTACTAGAGGGCTTGTTAATTTAAATATAAGATCACCGTATTCACTATAAAGTAATTCAATATCCTCAGCCGTTTGATGAGGCAGGGAGTCGGGTTGGGTAATTTTTTTTACTTTTTCCACATCGTTACGGCATGATGTAAACAATACAGGTAAGCCTATAATCCCTATCAATACAATATTCGTCAGCAGACGGATTGTTTTTCTCTGTTTATAGGTATTTTTGTTGTTCATAACAGGTATAAAAATAATATACATCTATTAAAAAACCCACCCATTTTTAATAAAACAGGTGGGTTTATTTGTGAACATATTTTATGTTAATCGGAAGCTCTTACGGTCGTAGTTTCATTGATCCAGCAGCCAACTTCATACTCATCTCCCTGATTTAAATCATGGAAAAATATTGTTTCCTTTTTCGGAAAATGCTTTTTGTATTCCCTGATTCTCTTATTGGCTTCATCGGCTATCGTCTCATCTATTTGTTTGGCCTTTTTATATTTATCCACAGCTGCCCAATAGGCGACTTTGGAAGTAAGATCATTGTTACCGCATTCTTTAGCGGTAGCTGCATACATATCTCCTATCATTAAATACAGCTCTCCGTCTTTGGGGATGAGGTCAAGCGCTTTATAAGCATTTTGCCGGGCCTTGCGATGATTTTTCATAAACATATTTACGCGTGCCAACAATTTATAGGCATCGGCTTTATTAACATCCTCCTCATATAAATTGGCAGCTTCTTGTAAGTACGCTGCAGCTTTATCATACTTTTCTTTTTCGATATTCATTTTGGCCAAATCCATAGCATGATCGCCGGTGGAATCTACCTTGTATAAATTGGTTTTGGTTTTGAAGTACAAGTCGGAATCGTCACAATCTTTTTTATCCAGGAGATTTGTAATCTTCCTGAGAAGCTCGGGATTTTCCGGCTCTTCCTCAAACTTTTTCCCATAAATTGAAATTAAGTCTTCACACTCCGCCCAGGGTTCGAAAGAGCTTTCAATGGCATTTTTTGCAGTCTCCCATTGATTGTAGTATCTTGAACCCTCATCGTACCTTTCCAGGTTTTTGTCGATAATATTGGATATTTCATCGTAGGTGTTAACAATGAGTTCCTTCTCCGCATTTCCTTTTTCTACTTTTTTAATGGCTGTCCTGAAATAGTAGACAAGAACGGCACTTTGGGAATTAACCCCTCTTTTTTCAACCGATTTTTTAAGAATATTATGTGCCTTGTCAATTTTTTCAGGGCGGTAACGGTAAAAATCCACCCCTTTATATCCAAGGATTTTACCTTCCTGGCTTTTACCATCGCTTGTGGGGAAATAGGTTAGGCGTTTATCGTATACCATCATGAGCGTATCGATTAAAGCTTCCTTACGCTCTTTGTCGTCAGCTTTTTTAATAAGATTCCTATACATTTTTGTTCCATGGATATAAAGATTTTCCGTAATGCGCGGAGCCTTATCAAACAGATATCGCCAGGATTTTAAAGCATCATGAATAGCATCTGTTTTATAACCTTGGTCTTTCCATTGATCATAAAATTCCTGATAAAGTGAAAGTTTTCTGATAGATTTCACACTATCTTCACCGTATTTGGGGATTTTTTCTTTTTCCCCTGTTTGCGCATTGGCCCCCATTGTAAAAAAGAGCGATCCAATAACAACAAACAAACCGAATATTAAACTTTTCCCATTCATACTAAATTTTTTAGGTTACTGATATTTTCTCTGTAAGAACCAGCGTTCAAAAATTGCTAATCCCAGAGTAAATTTCACATAATTTTCTTCAATTAAATTATTATCCGTTGTTCCTCTTTGACCAATTTCAACTCCTAAATTGATGGAGGATTGCGAATTTTTTATCGGTAAACCAACACCAAATGATATGCCAAACTCTGAAA
>JAIPAH010000228.1 GCA_021740175.1 Bacteroidales bacterium | reverse complement strand
TTAAACCTTCAGAAAACCGGTCATTACGGGATTTAAGTTTCCGTTTTAAGTAATCGCTGAAGCGTTCAATCCCTTTGTCGATACGCAGCAACTCACCGGTGAGTGCCCCTAGTACCAAACTAAAGATGATTAGCAGGATGTTATCGGTTTTCATTGCCATGCTGATACCCAGGAAAACTGTGAATAGGCCGATAGCCTGAAAAACCGTATTGGTGAATCTTGGATTCAGCCGCCGGTTTATCATCAGCCCTATCAAACTTCCGGCTATTACAGCTCCCGCATTTACAATGGTTCCTGTCATAATTCACAAAAGTAGGAAAAACTTTTTGTTCATCATGAGTAGGAAATTCCACTGGATTTTTGTATCTTACATGAGATGAATCACTGGCAAAAATACCCGCTGGTACGCATTGTTATACCTTTTTCGTTGGGGATTTTTATAGCTGTTTATCTTCCGGCGGTAAATGACAGGATGTTGTATGTAATAGCTTCTACAATATTCCTGTTAGCATTGAGTTCAATCTTTTTTCACAATAAGATAAGCTTTGGAAGCCGCCATATTTTTGGGATAACTACGTTAATGGCTATTTTATTAAGTGGTTTTTTATGGCAAAATATTTTTGCTAATTATCAAAACCAGGGCCATTTTTCCGATTCCTATGGCAGGGGTGACTTGATGCGGGGTGTAATTATCCGGCAACCCGAAGAGAAGGCGAACTCCTATAAGAGTGTTCTTCGCATCAACAGGTTATACACCGATTCCACATCCAAAGCGGTGAAAGGAAAGATCCTGGTGTACCTTGACAAAGACAGCCTCACTGAAAAACCAGGCTATGGTGATGAAATCTTGTTTAGCGGATATCTTAATTCGATTGAGGCTCCCAAAAATCCGGAAGTTTTTGATTATAAAAATTATATGAGCCTGCGAAATATTTATCACCAGGTTTATATTCCCTCCGATTCGATAAAACAAGTAGGAACGGATCAGGGCAATGCTTTTAAAGCTTTTTCGGTTAAAAGCAGGAAATACCTTTCTTCGGTATTGAGCAATCACGGTCTCCGGGGTGATGATTATGCCTTGGCGACTGCACTGGTTTTGGGGTATGATCGTTATTTAGATGATGATTTGCGGAAGGCTTATGCGGGGGCCGGTGTGATGCATGTGCTGTGTGTATCGGGGCTGCATGTGGGGATAATGTATGTGGTGATCGCTTTTTTGCTGAACCTGGTTCCTTATAAAAAGCGGTGGTTTCGGGTTTTGAAAATCCTTCTGGCTTTGGGGCTTATTTGGCTTTATGCCTTGGTTACGGGATTGGAGCCTGCGGTCACCCGAGCTTCTACCATGTTCTCGTTTGTCGCCCTGGGAAGGCTCTTTCGCCGAAAAACGCGCATATACAATACCTTGGCGGCCAGTGCTCTCCTGATGTTACTCATACAGCCTAACCAGGTTGCCTTTGTGGGGTTCCAGATGTCCTTTTTGGCAGTTACAGGGATAGTATGGCTTCAGCCTAAAATTTATAACCGGTGGCGTCCGTCGAATTGGTTGTTAGATAAGATTTGGGGTTTGATAGCCGTTTCCATTGCTGCCCAGCTTATTCTTTTTCCCTTATTAATCTACTATTTTCATAAGGTCTCTATCATATTTGTGGTGACCAATATCATTGCCATACCTCTGGCTACGCTGATTATTTACAATACGCTTGCTCTTTTTGCTTTTGCGGGCGCAGGGATAATCAGCGACGTGCTTGCCTCCTCCCTGGCTTATCTTATCAAAGGCCTGAACATTAGTGTTGGTTTTCTTAGCGGCCTTCCGGGAGCCTATTTCGACAGCCTGTGGATATCGCTGCCCCAGATGTTTGTATTCTACCTGGCGCTTGTTGTCATGGTTTTTTGCCTGCTCTATGCGGAGCGGCGTGTGATTATGACCGCTTTGATTTTTTTGATAATTATTTTCGGGTCATTTTTAGAAAAGCAACACAGGGTTCTTAGCCAGGAAAAATTTATTCTGTATCACGCCAGGGACGGTCTTGCTATGGATTTTATAAAGGGTAATGAGAATCTCTTTTTGGGTGATTCGGCGGTGGTGCATGATAACGAATTAATCAAATATACCTTTAGGAATCTTTGGGAAAAATACAGCCTGGAAACAACCACTATGGAAATACCCCGCGAAAAACCTGTCCGCGAAAAATCACAAGTGGCCATCAACTACCCGTTTATATCATTTAACGGGGAAACCTTTACTGTGCTTGAAGAAACCGATATTCCCGAAAATTATACTATATCTACAGATTATTTGATTATCACCGGTTCGCCGTGGATTGATGAAAAAATAATCAATGACCACTTTGATATTCGGAAAACAGTCTTGTTTGATGGCACTAACCCGGCATGGTACATCCGAAAAATCAAACCCCTCTTCGAAGAGGCCGGATACCGCTGTTATGTCACTTCACGGAAGGGAGCTTATGTGCATACTTACTAATCAGGAGGCATCAATTCGTATACCTGTTTCTGCTCAGCGTCCCATAGTATGAATTTCAGCACCTCGAAATTCCGGGAAAAATAAATGTTCAGGAATTGGTTTTGAGTGAACAGGGTGGTGTCTGTTGGAGCCAGGGTGTGGGCATGGTGGTAGGTGCTGTCCCCAATCGTTAAGGTATCCAGCTTTTGTAGGGAATTTTTGTTTTGGCTTAAGTGCAGCGTGCTATCACGGTAATCCGTCTGGTAAAAATCCAGGTTACCGAAAGTGATGGTGGTTTTGATGATGTTGCCATCACTGTTTTCTTTTTTGAATAGACGGTACTGACCTATCAGGCTTGTGTTTCCGGTGCTGTCGGTAATTTCAATATAGTTGACTGCATCAGCACGGCATTGATTCCCTTTGGTGACTTCATCATCAGAAAGAAGATAAAGACGAGTGAAAGTGAGTTCAAGTATGCTACTGTCTTCCGGGTTTATAAATGTTCTTTGGTCAGTGCTGTCATAAGGGAACCAGCTCTTCTCCTCCTCTTTTATTTCCAGATTACAGGTTTTGGTTTTCATGCATCCCACAATCATTGAAAGAATTAGCACCAGGCCAAAAACGGTATTTATTTTCATAACTTCGGATGGTTTTATAAGAGAATTACAATAAAAATTACGGGAACGAGAATGCCTGCAATTGTCAGGATAGCTCCGCGGCGTTTTATACCGTTCTTACCCCGGACGATAAAGAGCCCGGTGATGGCTATGAGAATAAGTGCCACGCAGTAAATATCGGAGAAATAGGTCCACCATTTGACAGGGTCATAATGTAAATAATTGAATTCATAGAGCAGGGGTCTTTTTTTTAAAATTTCCAGCGCTCCTTCTCCGCTTTCAAGGTCAACTATCATAGAACCATTTTCCAGGAAGATTTTTAGAGTATTGTTATCCTTGAAATAATGTTTCTTGTATTGGTCTTCGTAACCAGCTTCTGAGAGCCATTCCAGAGCTTTGGCTTTGGTCACCTCTTTTTTATCCAACTGCTCTTCAAAGGTATAATTCGTGTTTGTCACTGAATAGTTATGATTAAAATCATCCATATGGTTTAGAGCCAGGCCCGAGATGGCATAAATTAATGTCATACCAAAGAAAAAATATCCTAAATCGCGATGTGTGGCTCGGTTCCAACGTCGAAGGGTTTTTAATTTCATAGCAAAAAAGGGTCTCAAAAGGAGCTTTTGGAACCCCCTTTTGAGACGTTTTTTGTGTTTGGTGGTTTACTTAATTTCTTTGTAATCTTTGCATTCCAGGGAATAGAACGTCAATACGTTTTTATTGCTTTCTTCCAACTGTTTACGCATATTTTTGATTTTCATCAGCGTTTCTTCTTTTTCTCCTTCCTTTTCTTGATGGCCTTCTTCCCCGGTATGAATTTTTTGTTTTGATTCTTTCATCTCAGCTCTCACGTCTTTTTCCCACTCGTCAAGATAGGCGTTATCCACTTCTTTTACATGTACAACGCCCTTTACGGCTACATCGCTGCCTCTTAATTCGGGTTTGAATGAGGCCATGTCATCTCCTTTGGTAATCTTTACGCGAGCATCCGTGTTTTCTCCGGTTAAAAACATGCGTTTCCCGCCATGTTTGCATACGTGGACGACCATTCCTTCCATAAGGACTTCTTCACCCACATGTTTTCCGGCTTTTTGCTCAAAATTACTTAAACTGATTTCCGGGGTGTCTCCTTGTGGAAGCCCTGCATTGTTCGTAGGTTCTTCCGCGAAGGAACCGTTTAAAGAAATGAATGCTGTGATGACAATAAAAGTTAATAGTTTTTTCATTTTGATCTGATTTTAAATTTGAATTCCGTTTTTTGTTAAGTAAAAGTATAGCGCGACAAATATAATAGATAGTAAGATAATGCCCCAATGAATCCGGTAATTATTATGTTTTTTCTCAGGATTAACGGGTAATCGGTTGAAAAACCTGAAAAAAGCGGGTAGGACTAGTAATATGATAGTTACAAAAGGTAAATAATGTAGCTGTTTATCATAAAGATCGAGAACCAGTAATATTATACTCCCTGTAACCATTGGCAAAAAGATTCCGGCAGTCAAAAAGTGAAGCCGGTCTTTCCTGTTAGTAGTCAGATAATCCCCGTTCTTTATGAGTAAAGCATGGCCGGTGTTATGACCAATCAAAAAAAGTAAATATAGCCCGGCTGTGGCAAAAATTGTCTTTGTGAACCATCCTATATTGAAGATTTGTGAGGCTACCAAAATCGGGGTTTCCGCAAAGGCACTCATCCCCAGAACTCCGAAAAAATTGTTGAAAGCATGAATAAATCCCCATAAAAGCAGGAAGGAAAGCCATAATATTTTCGGTTTGACAAGCAGATAGAGAAAAAGCAGCAGCAAACCCGTAAGCAATGAAACAAAGGGCCCTGCCATGGTCAGGGACATTTTTGTATCGATAGGGACATAGGGTGCAGTAAGGGCAGGCTCAAAATCCAGATGGGAGAAAAACCACGTAATGTCCAGGTAAAAATCCTGCGAAATGAATATAGTCAAAAGCTGGCTGTTCAATTGCAGCAGACAATAGGTGACAATAAACATGAACCATGAGTTAATAAAGATACTTTTGAGATCATGTTTTTTATTCATACTACTTTTGAGCAAGGGTCCTTCCGTTATTTCATTTACGAATATCAATAAAAATCGGCAGATGGTCACTATATCCCCCGATATATTTTGGCCCCCGCAAAAAACGGAAGGGTTTCTTCCCT
>JAIPAH010000227.1 GCA_021740175.1 Bacteroidales bacterium | reverse complement strand
TTTCAGAGTTTGGCATATCATTTGGTGTTGGTTTACCGATAAAAAATTCGCAATCCTCCATCAATTTAGGAGTTGAAATTGGTCAAAGAGGAACAACGGATAATAATTTAATTGAAGAAAATTATGTGAAATTTACTCTTGGATTAGCAATTTTTGAACGCTGGTTCTTACAGAGAAAATATCAGTAACCTAAAGAATTTAGTATGAATAGGAAAGGCTTAATATTCGGTTTGTTTGTTGTTATTGGATCGCTCTTTTTAACAATGGGTGCCAATGCGCAAACAGGGGAAAAAGAAAAAATCCCCAAATACGGTGAAGATAGTGTAAAATCTATCAGAAAACTTTCACTTTATCAGGAATTTTATGATCAATGGAGGGATCAAAATTATAAATCAAATGCTATTTATGATGCTTTGAAATCCTGGCGATATCTGTTTGATAAGGCTCCGCGTATTAGGGAGAATCTTTATATCCATGGAGCAAAAATGTACAAGAACCTTATTAAAAAAGCAGACAGCGAAGAGCGCAAGGACGCTTTAATCGATACGCTCATGATGGTATACGATAAACGCCTAACCTATTTTCCCACAAGCGATGGCAAGAGTCAGGAAGATAAAATCCTTGGATATAAAGGTGTGGATTTTTACCGTTACCGCCCAGAAAAAATTGACAAGGCATATAATATACTTAAAAAATCGGTTGAAAAAAGAGGGGTGAACTCCCAAAGTGCCATTATTGTCTATTATTTCAGAACAGCCATTAAAAAAGTAGAAAAAGGAAATGCGGAGAAGGAACTTATCATCAACACCTACGATGAAATATCCAATATTATCGACAAAAACCTGGAAAGGTACGATGAGGGTTCAAGATACTACAATCAATGGGAGACTGCAAAAAATGCCATTGAAAGCTCTTTCGAACCCTGGGCGGATTGTGAAGACTTAATTTCCATTTATGGGAAAAAGTTTGAGGAGGAGCCGGAAAATCCCGAGCTTCTCAGGAAGATTACAAATCTCCTGGATAAAAAAGATTGTGACGATTCCGAATTGTACTTCAAAACCAAGACCAATTTATACAAGGTAGATTCCACCGGCGAGCATGCGATGGATTTGGCCAAAATGAATATCGAAAAAGAAAAGTATGATAAAGCCGCAGCCTACTTACAAGAAGCTGCAGATTTGTATGAGGATGATGTTAATAAAGCCGATGCCTATAAGTTATTGGCACGTGTAAATATGTTCATGAAAAAACATTCCAAAGCCCGGCAAAATGCTTATAAAGCGCTTGATCTCATCCCCAAAGACGGAGAGCTGTATTTAATGATAGGAGATATGTATGCGGCCACTGCTAAAGAATGCGGCGACAATGATCTTACTTCCAAAGTAGCCTATTGGGCAGCTGTGGATAAATATAAAAAGGCCAAACAAATAGACGAGACAATAGCTGATGAGGCCAATAAGAGAATCAGAGATTACAGAAAGCATTTCCCGAAAAAGGAAACGATATTTTTCCATGATTTAAATCAGGGAGATAAGTACGAAGTTGAGTGCTGGATTAACGAAACCACGACCGTAAGAGCTTCCGATTAACATAAAATATGTTCACCGATAAACCCACCTGTTTTTTTAAAAATGGGTGGGTTTTTTAATAGATGTATATTATCTTTAATACCAATTATGAACAGCGAATACTTTTATACACAGAGAAAAAAAATCCGTCTGCTGACGAGTATTATATTGATAGTGATTGGAGGCTTACCTGTCTTGTTTACTTCATGCCGGAACGATGTGGAAAAAGTAAAAAAAATCACCCAACGCGATTCCCTCCCTCATCAAAAAGCTGAGGATATTGAATTACTTTACAGTGAATACGGTGATCTTATATTCAAATTAACAAGCCCCCATGTAAAAATTTATCAAGGGGAAGAGCCAAGAATGATTTTTCCCGAAGGAATGAAAGTCATTTTTTTCGATTCTACGGGTAATAATATTCGCTCCCGGCTCACGGCTGACTATGGCATCAAATACGACAAAAAGAAAAAAATGATAGCAAAAAAGGATGTTGTAGTGAAAAACCTGGAAAAAAATGAGCGTCTGAATACGGAAAAGCTTATTTGGGATCAACGCAAAAGCAAAATCTATACAGATAAATTTGTGACAATTACTACTGAAGATGAGGTCCTTTATGGGGAAGAGGGTATGGAGTCGGACGAATCATTCGACTCTTGGGTTATAAAAAAACCCAAAGGAAAAATGGAATACAGTGAAGAAGAATTGGATAAGACGGATGAAAACAAATAAAGATCTCTGTATATAGGAGATGATCATTGATATTTCGTATTTTTAAGAGCATGAATCAGATATTAATAAGTAAAGAATGAACGATAATCAAGCATGAGTCCATGGATTCTTATCATAATTACGTTACTGTTTTCAGCTTTTTTCTCCGGGATGGAAATCGCCTTTATCAGTGCCAACAAACTAAAACTGGAGCTGGACAAGAAAAAGGGAAATCTCCCGGCCAAATTGTTGAGCTACTATATCTCCGTCCCCACGAAATTCATAGGAGCTTTGCTGATAGGTAATTACGTTGCCCTGGTCATTTATGGAATCGGTATGGTCAAAGTCATGAAGCCTTATCTTGAAAACACTTTACCGGCAGCATTCAATATCGAAAGCATCATCCTGTTGCTTGAAATCGTTATTAGCGCCCTCATTATCCTGGTCATCGCCGAGTTTCTTCCAAAAATTTTATCCCGAATCAATGCCAACAAAATTCTTTACGCAACGGCTATACCCATCACCGCTTTTTATTACCTTTTTTATCCCTTTATCCGGGTTTACTCAGGTATCTCTCAATTCCTGCTGCGCGATGTTTTCAGAATGCATCTCGATAAGCAAAAAAAACCATGCAGTCACATGAATTTTAAGAATTACCTGAAAGAATACGCTCCACCCCAGAATGAAGCTAATGAAATCCAGCAGGAACTTCAAATGTTTCAGAATGCTATTGATTTTCGGCAGGTTAAATTGCGTGAATGTATGGTCCCGCGAACAGAAATCGTTGCCGTAAATATCAATGATAATGTCTCTTCGCTGAGAGATGCTTTTGTAAGCCACGGTCTTTCAAGGGTGATGATATACCGGGAAACCCTCGACAATATCACTGGTTATTGTCACTCCTCGGATATGTTTAAAAAGCCCCAAAGTATTCGTGAAGCCGTCAGGCAAGTAACCTACGTTCCTGAAACCATGCATGCCAATGATGTCCTCTCTCTGTTTATCGAAAAAAATCAAAATATTGCCACTGTTGTCGATGAATTTGGCGGCACGGCAGGTCTGGTTACAATGGAGGATATCATTGAAGAAATTTTCGGTGAAATTGAGGACGAGTATGACGAAGAGCTAATGGAAGAAAATAAACTAAACGATTATGAATACATATTCTCCAGCCGCCTGGAAATTGATTATCTCAATGAAAAATACAACCTTGGTTTACCGGATTCGGAGGAATACGAAACAATAAGCGGATTACTTCTTTATCATCAGGAAAATATCCCATCGATTGGAGAAAAAGTTGAAATCGGAAAATTTAATTTCATTATTTTAAATGCATCCCGCAAGCGGGTGGAGAAAGTTCGCCTGCTAATCAGCAAAGAAGAGTAATTGAAGATTCGCGTAAATTATAAAAAATATTTTTTAGACTTCGCAATCTATTGTAGATTTGCACCCTTGATTAAGAAACAATAACACGGATAAAATGGCAGCAATTGGTAAAATAAGAAAGCATTCCGGATTACTCATCGCCTTTATTGGTATAGCTCTTGCAGCTTTTGTCTTGGGCGATTTATTTAAATCCAGAGGACAAGGCGGGAGGAAGAATGTGCCTGTAGGAGTGGTTAATGGTGAAGAAATCTCATTCCAGGAATTTAATAAAAAGGCCGAACAAAATCTTAAAAACGCCCGTCAAAACAACCAAAGCGGAAATTTGAGCGAACGCCAGCGTTTTTCTATTAAACAGGAAACCTGGAATCAGATGGTGAAAAAAATCATCATGAAGGAACAATACCAGGAACTCGGTGTGGGCGTTTCCTCCGATGAATTATATGATATGGTTCAAGGACCTGATCCTCACCCGGTCATAAAAAGAAATTTTAGTAATCCCAATACTAACGAGTTTGACCCTTCCAGAGTAAGGCAATTTTTGTCGAACCTGGATCAAATGAATAATAAGCAAAGACAGCAGTGGTTTTCGCTTGAAAGCTTCTTAAAAGAATCACGAAGAGAGACAAAGTTCAACAATCTTATTACAAAATCACACTATACTCCTGATTCGCTTGCGAAACTAGCTTATCTCGAAAAAGGCAAAACTGCCGATGCGGATTATTTCGGGATCAAATATCAAACCGTCGAAGACAGCGAGGTCAGCATATCCGAGGAGGATTACAAAGAATACTACAACAATCATAAAGAGCGCTTTAAGAATGAAAACGAAAAGCGGAAAATTGAATATGTTGTTTTTGATGTGGAGGCTTCGGAAGAAGACCGCAGGCAAATAGAGAAACAGGTAAATGATTTGAATAAAGAGCTTGAAACTATTGAGCGGGAGAACATACCGCGCTTTGTCAATTCCGTTTCGGATGAGCCTTATGACAGCTCATGGAAAAGCCGCGGCGATTTACCGGCCAGAATCGAAAACACGATGTTTTCTTCAGAACCCGGCGCCAAAGTAGGACCCTACATTGAAGATAATGCCTATCATATTGCTAAATTGGTGGATATAACTCAGCGTCCGGATTCCATGAAAGCAAGCCACGTGTTGATAGCCTACCAGGGAGCAAACAGGGCACAAGATGTAACCCGTAGCCGCCAGGAAGCTCAACAGCTTGCCGATAGCCTTTTAACCGTACTGCAAAATAATCCCGAACAATTCGAAACGCTTGCCCGGGAATATTCGGACGGTCCTTCAGGACAAAAAGGCGGAGACCTGGGTTGGTTTGAAGACGGGAGCATGGCCCCGGCTTTCAATAATGCGGTTATCAATAACGACATTGGAGATATCGTTATGGCCGAAACGCCTTTTGGATATCACATCATCAAAGTAGCTGATAAAAAAGAGCCTGTTAAAAAAGTACGAGTAGCACACATCGTTAGAGAGATTAAACCGAGCAATCAGACCTACCAGGACGTCTATATGAAAGCCAATGCTTTTGCCGGCGAAAATCAGACTTACGAGAAATTCAATAACGCTATCA
>JAIPAH010000226.1 GCA_021740175.1 Bacteroidales bacterium | reverse complement strand
AATTTCTTCGCGTTTCTCCTCGCCTGCGATCAATTCTTCAACTTTGGGCTTGTGTTTACTTTTTTTGTGTGCCATAACTCAAATTTACTTTTTTAATTTAATTTTCTCAATTTTGACACACTTTTTTGAGCAGTCTCAAAACCTAAGCACCTAAGCACCTAAGCACCTAAGCACCTAAAAACCTAAACACCTAAAAACCTAAACACCTAAAAACCTAAACACCTAAAAACCTAAACACCTAAAAACCTAAACACCTAAAAACCTAAACACCTAAAAACCTAAACACCTAAAAATACACACTTACCATTTTTCTATTGAAGATTTATTTTAAGGAAATCCTACATTTTTTTACTTTTACATCCAATTCATAATAAAAACCTTGGAATATGACTTTAGTAATAGATGGTTCCGGATTAACCATAGATAAAGTGGTCAAAGTGGCCCGCAATCATGAAAAAGTAGAACTCCACACCGATGCAGTAAAGCGCATCAATAAATGTCGTGCTATGCTTGAAGAAAAGATGGCCCGCAATGAAATCATGTATGGCGTAAATACCGGTATCGGTGAATTTTCAGAAGTCGTGCTGGACGATGAGCAGGTAAAACAATTCCAGCGCTACCTGGTGTACAATCATGCCGCCGGTATAGGAGAGGCCATGCCTTTGGAGCATGTCAGAGCGGCTATGCTGGGACGTATTAATGTCCATGCCCATGGTAATTCGGGAAACCGGCTTGAAATCACCCAAACTTTTGTTGACATGCTTAACAAAGGGGTGACTCCGTATGTATGTGAGAAAGGATCGGTGGGCGCTTCAGGCGACTTAGCGCCCATGTCTCAGATAGCCCTGTTGCTTTTGGGGGAAGGGAAGGCCTATTACAAAGGCGAACTCATGGAAGGCAAAGCTGCCCTGGATGCAGCCGGAATACCGGTGCCGGGATTGAAAGCCCGCGACGGGCTGGCGGCCATTAATGGCTCAAATGTCCTTACGGCGATGAGTGCATTGTTTTTGCATGATGCTAAAAATTTTCTCAAGCAGGCGGAAATTGCCGCTGCCATGTCCCTGGAAGCTTTAAAAGCTAACATGGGGCCGTACACTACAAAACTTCATGAAGTAAGAGGTTTTGCAGGAGCCGTACGTAGTGCTTCAGCCATCGGTAAGCTGGTAGAGGGCGGCGACCTGAAAGAAAAGCGGATTAAATGTAAGGTGCAGGATGCCTATTCAATGCGCTCTACGCCCCAGGTGATTGGGGCAGCCCATGATGCCCTGGCTTATGCTCAATCGCAGGTGGAGATAGAGCTGAATGGAGTGGGGGACAACCCGGTGTTCTTCCCTGACGAAGACCGGCAAATCAGCGGGGCCAATTTCCAGGGAACACCCGTAGCCGTCCCGATGGATATGGCCGGGTCCACGATAACTATGGTTTGCGTGCTTTCGGAAAGAAGGATGAATCGCCTGAATAATCCTGCCCTGAGTGTTGGCCTTCCTGCCTTCCTGACCAAAGGAGCCGGGATGTTTTCAGGGTTGATGCTCAGCCAGTATACTTCCGATATGCAGATTGCCGAACAACGCATTCTCTCTGCTCCCGCTTCCATCCAATCCATTCCTGCGGCCGCCGACCAGGAAGATTTTGTTTCTATGGGGATGAATACCGCCCTGAAAAACAATCAAATCCTCGATAATGCGTATGGAATCCTGGGAATCGAGTTTATGGCAGCCGCCCAAGCATTGGATTTCAGGGATTATAAATTTGGAAGAGGCGTGAAAAAAGCCCACGAAGTCATCAGGAAGTATGTGGCCTACCTTGATGAAGACCGTCCGCTTCATGACGATCACAATACGATGAAAAAGCTGGTCAAAAGCCTGGAAATCCTGGACGAAGTGGAACAAGAAGTTGGAAAGCTGGAATAAATTATAAGGGGAGAAGTATATTCCTGCTTTCCCTTTATCCGTTTTTACAATTTGGCATTGAAAAGTGTGTTTTACAGGGCTTGTGTGCTTAGCTTTTTCTTATATGACCATAATATGTCTTATATGTTTAATTTCCCTGCGCTCGCATGCAAATTGTTTTTGCTTTACCAGGTGAAAAAGCATCAGGAAATTCGTTAATCATTCGTGGCTAAACTTACGGATTTCAGGTACCCACGCCAGAACCATTTGCCACGCGCCACAGGAGCGTGTTAGTGTGAAGAGAGATACTGATGCACGTATTGACAAGTAAAAATCTCCCGTCCGGGATTTACCGAACGGGAGATGATTTATCTTTATCTTTATTGGTTTTATCGGTAAACAACCTTCTTTACACCGGTCAAATTTTCACTGGTTATTGATAGGATGTAAGTTCCTTTGGGTAGATGTCCAATGTCTATGGATTGCTTTCTCTCCCGGATCTTTTGTTCCATAACTTTTTTCCCTAAGGCATCATAAACTTTTACCAGGTATTCATTTTTCTCCTTATTTAGGATGTTGATAATCCCAGTAGTTGTAGGATTGGGATAAACTTCCACGGCTGTTTCAGATAATCCTTCGACACCATGTACTTCATAACTTCCTAACATCGAAATAAAACTTTTACTGATAGGGCTCACATGAAGCTCGCCGCCAAAATTCAGTTTATCCCGGAAAAGACCGGAATAAAATATTGCCGAGGTATCCATTGCACAAACAGATACTATATCATTGTTTCCATTACCTTCCATCGTTTTAGCCCAGGCAAATTCACCGTCAGTGGTATATTTTGCCACAAACAAATCCTCCTTCTGGGGAGCGTAGAGCTCATCGGCAAAATATAGCGTATCCGTTGCCTCTGCCCCGAAATATACATTACCCTGGTTATCGATATCCATATTGTTATAATCAAATCCATGATATTTTTCAGGAATAGGTTCTACCCATTCAGGCGACCCATCAGGGTGAAACTTACCGATGAAGTATCCAATTCCATAAGAGGTCTCTATAGGATTTTCAAGATAAATATCGCCGAAGGTTACGCCATCGCGATACCAACCTTTTAAATAGGTATAGCCGTCGTCGGTAGCAATAATATCGGTAGGCCAGCAATAATCATTTTTCCCTTCATATTCTCCGGCATCCGCACCATACCGGTGTAGCCATTGTACATTTCCTTCGGGACTTATCTTTGACAGGTACACGTGCCCATCGGCTTGTTCTGCCGTAAAAGTCGTTCCCAGAAAATCCACTTCGCCATGGCTGGTAAATTCCCCGGTCAGATAGGCATTACCGGAAGCATCTGTGCTTACAAGTCCCATATATTCATGCCATTCTCCCCCTGCTGTACCTATCCAATTAAAATTTCCATCCACATCGTAACAAGCTATATAAACATCATCAATACCGTTGCTTATCATATCATTCCCATGAACGGTCTTTTCTCCTTCATAGGTTCCGGCTACATAAAACTTATTGTCGTTTACAGCAATTGATGGATATGAGGTTGATTGGGCAGGCAAAGTCATGTTTTCTAACCAAATCACGTTTCCATCATCATCAAACTTTGCAATGAGCGTGTTTTGAGGGCCTGTTGAATAACCGTCGGTTTCGGGTGAGATGCTCTGTTCGCCTATCTCTATGGTCTCCTCGAAACCGCCGACTAAATACAGATATTCTCCATCCGGGCTTAATGCAATTTGTCGTTCAAGGCTGATATAATCCTCAAATATCAATTCCTCCGGGAGCTCATGCTTCCAAATCAAGTTCCCATCACTGTTATGCCGGGCGATGAAATAAGTTCCCGTACCATTATAACCCAGATAGCCTATGTCACCTGTCACATAGCCCAATGAATATAAGTACCCATCATTATCATCCACCATCTCAAAAATACGGGCATTGTTGTAAGTACTGTGAATGTTGAAATTCCAGTTGTTAGTTTCTCCCGAAGAGGAAGAAACAACCAAATTTTGCTGAGCCTGTAACCCTATTGAGAAATCTCCGTCACTTCCGGCCACAAGGCCTTCAATATTGTTTGCAAACTCATAGGTTTCATTTAATATCCCATTTAAACTATACGCCGACAAGGTGTTTCCCGACGATACATATACGTTGTCGCTGACACTTAAATTGCCTACAGCATCCAAAGGTGTGGCCCATTCATAAAAACCATTAGTATTACATTTAGCAACAAAGTTTTGGCCGTAGGATATTTCGTTCCCCTCAAAGTTCAAAGTTCCCCATACGTTACCACTAAGAAAAATATTCTCCGTGTCATCAAGACGCATAGATAGATTGGATACATAGGTAGATGATCCTCCTTCTGGCATAGTTGCCCACTCACATTCATGTGAGGGGTTGAATTCGGCCGTAAAGATATTATTATCACCGTTTGGTTCCAGGGTGAAATCACCGATTTCTACTTGGGCATATACCCTGCCGGTAACATAATAGCAATCCTCACCATCCTCTATGAGCAAGTTCGTCATCCCCCAAGGTAAAACGTTTTCGGTGACCAATTCGTCATTTGAGGTGATTTTCTTTATATAACGGGAATCAGTAAACAATAGTTCATTTTCGCTATTTATCGTTAAGTCATCAGCGTCTACGCTAAAGTCCTTATCGACGGTGGCGTCCGGCATCATATGGGCTATAAATGCAGTAGTGGTGCTTTGCGAAGGTAAGTCATATTCGTTAAGCTGGGCCTCGCCTGTGTAGCTCCCCGAAACATATAAATTCCCGGTGTTATCAACCTCAATGGCATCTATAGTGCTTTTCTCGGTCGGTTCGGTAGAAAGTATTACGAACCACTGGAATTCTCCACTTTCGTTAAGTTTGAGAACAAAACCGTTTTCATAGCCCGGAGAATTATAGGTATCACCATCCATTTCGACTTCTCCCGAAAAAGTACCACTGACATAAATATTATCGTTTTGGTCTGTAACCATTTCATGAATGTGGTCTGGTCCCGTTTCCCCCAACTGTTTAGACCAGTCATGGTCGAGAGGTTCTCCCAGGTCGTCGCCGGATTTCAAGGGCATGCCGGTAAAATCATGTTCTGTTTCTTTAATTTGATTTTCGTTAAATGCCGGCAGGTTGGCTGTCTTTTCTTTTAATTCCTTTATTTGCTTTTTCTCATCATCAGATTTATTATAAAATCCATTGTGCTGAGCCGTACTTGTTAAGCTGATCATTAAGACCAGGCTCAAGATAATCTTAGGTACTGTAAAATTTCTCATAATTTTTGTTTTGTTGGTTTGTAATTTCGAATATAATATTTTATTCAATTATATGGAAAGAATCTTCGTTATTTT
>JAIPAH010000225.1 GCA_021740175.1 Bacteroidales bacterium | reverse complement strand
CAGGTTTTGTTCAATTTGCTGGAGGAGTTCATCTTCATTTAACCCGGAAGTTTAAGGTCTGTGTCGTTTTGTTTTTAATAATCGCTTTTGTATAGCTTTTGGCGGCATCTGCAAATAAATTGACAGGCCATTTTTGCTTATTTGCTCCATGTTGTCAAAATAACAGGGAGTTCCGCCACCTAAAGAAATGATTGTATTTTGTAGGTTAAATGTTTTGTGAAGGATTTGTTTTTCATATTGCCGGAAAACTGTTTCGCCCGAATGTTGAAAAAAATCATTGATAGAGGTCTGGAAGTTTTGTTCAAAAACCTGATCCGTATCCATGAAATTATAATCCAATAGATTTGCTAATCGTTTACCTAATGTAGACTTACCACTTCCCATATATCCTAAAAGATATATTCTGGAAAATTTATCGGACGCATTCATATCCTTCAGGTCATTGTTTTGGATGGCAGTTTTTGACATCTTCATGACAAATATAATGATTTAATGAGAACAGAGATGAAATGAAAAACCGGCAGGTTAGATTAATTTGTATTTTTGTCCTTATGATAGCAAGTGTAATCCGGGATCGAATTGAAACGCTTCATTGTTGGATCGGCCTTTTGTTAATCTTTTGGTTACCATTGGATAAAAATTATATTCCTTTTTTAAGTTTTATCTGGGTTTTGACGGGTGTCTTTACTCTGCATCGGGATTATTTGAAAAACAAAGGCTTACGGTGGAAGTATATTGGTTTGTTTTTTGCTTTCTATATCCTGCATATCATATCAGTGTTTTATTCTAATGATACTGGTGCAGCCTGGTTTGATCTTGAAATAAAGCTACCGTTGTTCTTTTTTCCGTTATTATCAACGTTATTAATCTTGAGAGGAAAAACAAAGCGAAAAGAAAAAATTCTACTAGCATTTGTGCTGGGTAATTTCGTGGCAATATTTATATGTTTGGGTAATGCTTTTTGGGGCCACGACCAGTTGGCTATGTCCAATTTTTTATATGTAGAACTTTCTTATTTTCATCACCCTGCTTATTTTGCCATGTATCTGGCTTTTGCTTTATCAATCCTCTTATTCTATTTTTTACCGAATTATAATAAAAAAGAATATGCCGGTCGGATTGTCTTAATTATATTATCGTCAATTATGCTGGGTGGCTTTATAATTTTGCTTTCCTCACGGGCCGGAATTTTAGTGCTCTTTATATTAGTAGTACTTAAGATCATACATTTAATTTCATCCCTGAAAATAAATACGTATTTAAAATTTGGAGCCGTTGTTTTTTTGTTGGCCATATTGGTGCTTTCTGCAAGCCAAAATCAACGGGTACAACAAGGCGTTAATAATTTAAAAAATATTAATTCCGGAGAACGTTTGGATAGTGATTTAAATAGTATGAAAGTTCGTTTTGTCGTCTGGAAAAGTGGACTGGAGATTGTAAAAAATCACTGGCCGGCAGGGATAGGAAATGGCGATGTTAAAGATGGACTCATGCATAAAGCGAAAGAACTTTTTGGTCCGGATATTAACCTTAAGCGACATTATAATGCACATAATCAGTATATTGATACATTCGTGGCCTTAGGACTTCCGGGGCTGCTTGTATTACTGGCGTTGCTTCTCTGGCCTTTTATTTATGCTATAAAAAAAGGACATTATCTTTTACTCTCTTTGGTTTTAATACTTCTTGTTTCCTTGTTTTTTGAATCTATGATCAATCGGCAGGCAGGGGTGATGTTTTTTGCTTTCTTTTTACCGATGATTTTTGGTCTTAGAAATCAGAAAAGGTAATGTTTTATAAGAAACTTTTATGTTTGCCTTAAGCGATCAGACAAAGCTATAGCTTGTAGACTTCCCCGCAAAATATACCGGGTTAAGCTTTGTGTCCTTAAAACTATTCAGAAATAAAAAAACTGCCATCGGAATTGATGGCAGTTTTTATTTTAAATTCATTTAGAAATTTGCTTTAACTGAGATAAAGAAATTCCTCCCGGGAGCTGATATCCCTGAGCTATAAGGGCGATAACGCTTATCCAGAAGGTTTTCTAATCCTGCGCTGATAGTAAATGTATCTGTAATTTGATACAAGGCTTTGATGTTTAGTGTATACCAGGAAGGAGCAAAAGTGTTGCCATTTTCATCCAGAGCATAAATTTCTGTTTTATCCCTTTCGCTAAGGGCTAACTCCTCATGTGTTCTTTCACCCTGATACATAGAGTAAAATTGCAGGTTCAGATCTTTGAAGTCGTAGCTAAGCCGGGATACCCCAAATACAGGGGCTGCATGCCGTGGTGGGCTTTTCGAGCCATCGTCCATTTCGTCTTCGCCATCCTGAAAATTAAGTTTGGAGGACAAAGAAAAATTACCGGGAAGTTTCATCTCAAGCCCAAACTGGACACCATAACGTGTAGCTTTAGCAGCGTTCTGTAAAGCTTGCACCTGACTCATTGTTCCATCATAAACAATGCTATCCTGTCCATTTAGTTGATAATTGCGTCTTACCATCGCATTTTCAAGTATTGTGTAGTATGTAGTGAAATTGAGTTTTATAAAGTCATCAAATACTTTTGCAATACCTGCATCTATATTATAAGCGTATTCTGCTTGCAAGTCAGGATTTGGGACTACAACCGAACCTGGTTCCGAGTCAAAAACTTTTCCGATATCATCAACATTCGGGGAACGGAAGCCGGTAGAAGCATTGGCTTTCAAAATCCATTCTTCATTAGGGCGATAGCTGATGCCAATGCTTCCGGTTAAAGAACCATTGTTAATATTTGCTTCTGTGAACGGAACTTTGAGATAAGTCGTGTCAAAATCAGCATTAATAACATACTGATTATACCGGAGTCCTCCCTGTAAAATGAATTGATCGGATAAGGACAGTTGATCCTTTAAATAAATACCATAGGATGACCAATCAGCCTGAGGATAACGTGACAAAATCGATGCTTTCGAACCGGAATAGATATGCTCGTTATAAGCATTAGACCGGACTTCATTTCTAACTACTTCTGCTCCATAGAAAAGTTTATGATCTGAACTTAACGATTTTGTCAGGTCAAGATTAACTGAATAAGCATCAATTTTCTCAATCCTGTTGCGCTCTAAAGGATCATTGAAATCACGATCAATCCTGCTTTCCTCAAAATATTGATGGGCCAGCCTGATTGTCATTTCATCATAAATGGTATTCATATTTAGGTGATTGATTTTCAAATTATTCATTGACCAGACCTGAGGGCCATAATCCCATTTCCCATAACGCGGTTGCCCGTTTCTGGTTCGGTTATGACGGTCATATCTGCCATAATCAGACGTTTCGGAATAATGAAAGCCATATTCAAAATCCCAATTATGATTGGGCTTAAACCGTACTTTTTGCATGATATTCTTTTGGGAATATGCCGATGGTTTTTGAAGCAACGGATCGTCCTGATGGACCATCCTGTCTGTGCTATCAATTCGCTGAACATGATAAGATTTTATATAATCTTCCGGTCCATGGCTTCCCTGACGGACATGCCCAAAATCAAAAGAACTAATACTGGTTACAATCGCCCATTTTTTCCATCCAATGTTGACGTCAAAATGATTGGTGATTTCGCTATTCGCTGAGGAATAGCGTGTGTTGGCTTTCCCTGTTATCAGAGGTTTTTCCGAGGTTGACAGTTGAGGTGTGAGTGTCTGAAAACTCATCACACCGCCAATGGCATCACTACCATAAATTACGGAACCCGGGCCAAAGAGTATTTCAGTGTTTTCTGTAGCAAATGGATCGAGCGAAATTACATTTTGCAGATTACCTCCACGGAAAATTGCCGTATTCATTCGAACTCCGTCTACCGTATATAGCAAGCGGTTTGTGGCAAATCCCCTTATCATTGGGCTCCCGCCTCCCTGTTGGCTTTTCTGAACATACACCTCACCGGAAACGCCTAAAAGATCAGCAGCTGTTTGCGGATTTTGAATGTCTATTTGGTCAGCAGAAACCGTCGTGATTTTGGACGGTATTCTTCCGGAAGTTTGACGCCAACGCGTGGCAGAAACAACAGCCTCATCCAGATTCAAATTGGCTTTTTCAAGCAGTACCTGAAAAGAATCCTTTTTAAGCTCTGAATAACTTAGTGTTGTTGTTTTATATCCGAGCTTACGAATTTCTATAACGTTAGCTCCTTCAAAACCTGAGATGTTAGCTTTCCCCTCCCGGTTGGTTAAAGCAAATGCTTTGGGATTATTACTTACAAGGGTTACTAAATCTAAAGGTTCTTTATATTCTTTATCTTTTATGATTACTTCCTGGGATAAAATTATTTGTGATATCCCTAAAAGCAAACATAAAGACAATATTCGTTTCATATGTTAACTAATTTGATGTTATAATTTGAATGAATTCGAACAGTCATGAGGCAATTCATTTTTCAAGTGCAGGTTATACCCAATAGAAAAATCACTGCCCTAAAAATCAAAGAAGCGTTTTTATCTTATATCAATGGAGATAAAACCATTATAAAAGGGCAGACTAATCCAGATCCTGTTATCCAAAAGAATTTATAATGAATATAGGATCATGATTGTTTTACTCAAAAATGAATTGCAAGAAAAATGATATGTTATAATGTATTATTCGGTGGAGGAGAGGGAGGTGTTAAATTTATTGATTTATAAAAATCAGAATAATAAAAATTAGCTGCTTTATATTGCATCGGATTGTTTGAATGCCATATAAATGGTTCATCAAAATATAATGATTTCAGATAAGAAAAAAGTTGTTGATTTTTTTTCTGTTTTTTAGGATTGTCACGAAATGCATTGTTTGCAAGGTTGCTGAGTTTTTTGTTTAATTTGGTTTCTTCATGATCCCACCAACACCAATAAAAAATGGAATCTTCTTTTACTATTTTCTCAACAATATCATACATCTGACCTTTATATTCAAACTCTTTAGAATGTTCCCAGCGAAGCTGTGTATGAATTTCTTTTTTGGAAAATTTTAATAACTCAAGTTCTTCTTTGTCTATTCCATTGATCATCTGTCGTTTTACCTGTTTTTTGACAATATGCTTTTGATGATGCAACCAAGTGAAAGTCATCACAGTGGGAGCGATCAGTACAAAAAGCAATAGTATGCCGTAAACTTTGCGGTTCAATGGTCAGAATTTTGGTGCAAAGATATAAATTTGTAAGCGATATTTCAGTGAGCATGTATTATTCGTAAGTTTAAAAACCTGCGAAAAAGTACTTTCCCTGCTTAACCTCTGACAGCAAAATACAATAT
>JAIPAH010000224.1 GCA_021740175.1 Bacteroidales bacterium | reverse complement strand
TTTCAGGAACCGGCTCCTCAAAGGAGAACATCGCTTTTTTCCGTTCTTCTTCCGATAGGTCCGACCACTTCGACATCTCCGTGTCTTTCTTATTTTCCAGGTTCACGTCGGGCACAATCGCAACACCCTTCTTCCATGAGAAACCTTTTTCACTGACGTCGGAAGCCCAGGCAATGGAATAGCCATTTTCGAGGGCATAATCAAAGATGTCGATCATCTCTTCCATTTTCACATTCCATACTTCACCCCAGCTCCAGTTATCAGGGACTTCGATGATAAACTTGTCGTAAAACGGATGGTGGGTGTAAGAAGAAAACATCATATAATCATCGGCATCCAGCTCCAGCACTTCATTGGAGAATGATTGTGGTGTATATGTTTTTCCTTCATACTCAAAATTTTCAGGAACCTTGCCCATATAGGCATCCAGAATCCCTTCATAGCCATCAAACCATGCCGTGCTTAATTTTTTGTTTTTGTTTTTAATCACACCGTCGACATATTCATTCAGCACTTTATCAAACTCCCCGTGAATGTGTTTCTCAGTCCCATAATTTAATCCATCATAGACTGATTCCGGAACCAAGCCATACTTTTCAAGAACCATCGTGTTGTCGTTAATGGCACCGCCCCCGGCAAAGTTCATTTTCCCATGCATGCGGACATATCGCTTTGCTTTTTCTTCATACGCATGGCGTACTACCCACATCTCCGAGAGATCAACCTCCGGTTTTCCCATACGCAATAATTCGGATTCAAGGAATGAGAGTGTTGAAAAACTCCAGCATGTTCCTGACCGGTATTGGCTCTCAACCGGAGTTGTAGGAACTACTGTCTTTTCCTGAAATGTATAACCGGATTTTTCTTCTTCTTTTTTTTCGTCCTGAGCCTGTACCCCAAGTACCAAAGCAAATGAGGTCAGAGCTAATACAATTTGTTTAAGATTTTTCATCGGTAATTCTATTTATTTTAATTTTTTGACGGGCGAAATGTACCAAAAATTTATGAAATATGAATTCTTTTGCGATTAGTCTCACCCTCAAAAGAAACACAACCATCTTTCATTAAAAGCCCTGACATAAAAACTTATAATAAATAGGTTTAATTTTTCGCTTATTCGAAAGATAATTTCCGATAGTAAGCCTCTTTATAATCCTGATGAGTTCCGATAAGGACTCCATTGCCGGTAACAAAAATCCCCCTGAATTTTGTGTTCTCATATAAAGCATCAAACTGCTCAAAATTTTTGGTAGCATACACTCCAGCGCCGGAGACTCCAATATAGTAAGTCTCTCGGAAATGCTTTACATTAACTCCTGTTGTCATAGGACCAAGCGGGATGTCGATTTTCTCCTGATAGCTCTCCCCCATGTCTGATGATTTGGAAATAGTATAGCCTTCCTGTGTAGGATGAATAGCAATTATCTCATCCTGATCGGTTATTAAAAGTTTTGTTGTATAATCAGGAGAAGGAAATGCTTCCCAGGAATTTCCGTCATCAGATGAAATATAGACCTTTTTATTGAAATTCCGCATCAAAAAGTCTCCGTCAGTAAACCGGGCAATATCCGCCACTCTGCTATTTCCATCAATTCCTGAATCACTGACACTCCAAGTTTCGCCACCGTTTTTGGAACAATGAAGGGGGTGGCCGCGGGTAGAGACCCAAATATTTCCGTCTGGCGTTATCTGCATTTCAAAAAAACCTTCCCATCCTTGTATTGGATTACTTACATATTCCCAACTAGCACCACTATCGGTGCTTTTATACAACTCTCCATTCCAGGTGCTCAGAAAGAAATTCCCTTCCGGAGCCACTTCAATATTCCTGGGACTAATAAACGGCACATTTGATTGAAGTTCCCAGTCAAAATAGCGGTCACCAATAGCATAAATATTACTAGATGCCGTCATTAAAGTAGTATCGGTATTGTAGGCCATGTAACTGATATTAATATCCGGTTCAAGGCGCACCGTATCCCAGCGGTTTTGACTAAAAGCATACGCCTGAATATTTACTGAATTCAGAAATTCCCCATTCTTGTCATAGATATTTGTTTTAAGTTCCTGAATAGAAAACTTTGTTCCGGCATTCCAAATGACCATTGCCTTTCCATTTACATTAGTTGACAAATGATTGGTTTCAAGGGAACCTCCACCCCGTATCACATCAAATTGAACCATTAAATCAGAAGCTGGTCTGCCTCTAACTTTATTATATACAAACACGCCCACGGAATCATTGAAAGCATCCTCCGAGAATGTTCGTTGGTTATTCCCCACCCCATTTATTTGAAAATTGCGAGTGGTTGTTATTACGGGATTGTTTTTCTCAGTGCATGCCGTTAGGACTGCAGCAAAAAGTAAAAGTGCAATATGCTTTATAATTGTTTTCATAACTAATTAACAGGTATTTGTAATCCCACCATCAGGTGAAATGTTTCATTAAACAAGCTTCTGTCCTCATCAGGGCTTTCATAACGCTCCGGTAAATCAAAGGAGTTTATAAAACTTTGATCGTATCTCAGTTCGATGTCCAGCCTGTATTGATTATATACGGGCAAGCGCAGGCCGGCCCCGGTAAGCCATCCCCAGTCATTGTTTTTAATAAACCCTTCCATATAATCGTAAACTTCCATATCTCTTTCAAGGTAATTCTGACTGCCGCGATCCACCTCTACCTGCTCTCCCGTAGTGTGTGCATTCATGTTATATCCATAATAAAAACCTCCATTGAGATATAATGTAACCGGTTCTCCAAAGCGAAGCGTCATATAAAAAGGAAGCACAAAATAATCCAGCTTAATATGGGTGTCTGTCTGATACTCCCGGTTATCATTTTCGGAGGGGACCATTCTAAAAACATTTTGACTGGGCGCTTCTATTTTATAACCTTTTCTGTCGAATAACAATTCGGTCTGAAAAGAAGCTGTTTGACTCAACAAAAACTCAAAGGAGATGCTCGGAGAAAAAGCAAAACCCGGCGAATAATGCTCCTGATAGGGGTTTCCCCGATGGCGGCTCATTAAAAGTCCGCTTTTATAGGTCATAAAAACTTTATTATCTGATCCACTCTCTTTAAGCTTTTTTGAGTGCGTTTGCTTATTCATAAACCCGGTATACCCGATTTTCATCATCAATTCAAGAGCTTCAAGTTTACTTTTATAGGACTCCATAAATTCACGATGTCCTGTATAATATCTTCCGTCTAAGCCAATTTCGAAATCATCGGAAACAGGATAAGAAAAACCGGCTGAAAACAGAAAACCAAAATCATGTTGCGGCAGATCTTCTTTTGCAGAATGATTCTGTTCCTGACTTAGCATGCTTTCGTGCCATACGGGACCTCTATAATATGCCCTGTTATCACTGTATTCATCCAAAAAAGAAAAGGAAACCCCCGCCGATAAATTAAACCGGGGCTTAGAGAATGTATTAAAACCAATTTGAAGTGGTATTCTGTAAAAGCTATAATTACGTGCATCTCTGATCGATGAATAAGGGAAAATAGAACTGTAAGGATCATACTCAGGCCGAACATACTGGTAACTTCTGTGGGAGTAGTACAATTTCTGATAGAATAACTCCGTGTGAATATTAAAATGCCTGCTCAGCCAATAGTCGATAAAAACTCCTGCGGTGGGACCTGATTGAGTCTCCCATTTCCCACTTTTTAGCTCCCCATTAAGATGTGAGTAATTCATGCCACTTTGAACACCAAAAGAAAGCTTTTCGAAAAATTTACTTTTGGCTTCCACTTTTTCAGAATTCAGTGTATCGGTATTCTGTGCTATCAATACTTGACAGCTCAAAGAAAATAACAAAATAAAGATGGGAAGTCTCATAGTAGTTTGATTTAATAATTTTAGTATTGACACTATTTAGATGGATAAAACTAAGGAAAGGTTGCATAATAATCTTAAAGCACTGGTAAAATGTAGTCCTGTTAGCCGGTATCAACTAATTTGGATATTAAAACAACTTTTATTTGAATTTTTATCTCCTTAAAAAAGGAAATTCAAAAGTTCAAAACCTTGCAAAACCTAACCGGTATGCTTTATCATACTTGCTTCTTAGCACAACCCTTATTACAAGCTACTCTAATACAGACAAATACTGATGAAGACAAAAATTATCGATAATTTAAAATCCATCTAAATATTCAATGAAAAATGAAAGTTGCCTATCCCATCGCACTAGATCATTAAATAATTATTATCAAAATAGTGAAGGAAAAGTGGCCGAAATCATATTAAAAAATTTAAATGGCATTACTATCTTTGCAGATGAAATCAACCTTAAAAATAGCAATTACCTGTTAAACCATGAGGAAACCGGACTTACAAAAGGTTAGTACTTTTTAACGGTCTGCTCTGGGGGAGAACAACTACAAAAAAGTTATCTGCTATAATGAGGGAATAGTTCTTGAATTTAAAAGCCGCTTGCCCAAGCGGCTTTTTTATATGGGCTAATGTCATTCACTTTGGAAACGATAAGACAACCTTTTCAGCCATATCGCCTTCCCTTCCATGAAAAACCGCCCAGGCTGCCCAGAAAACCGGCAATCGTTGTGTAACCAATTACAAAAAGCTGCGCCGGAAAGTAATACCACATCAAATCGTTTTGCTTCATAAAACGGGTGAGCTTCCAAAGAAAAATAAAATCAACAACCAATTTTACTGCCCACATAAATATTACCATACCGGGATTAAACTCTCCAAAAACAAGTCCTATAGTGGCAATAATAATAGCGATACAAAACACGAAAACTACCCATGAAGAAAAAATCGAAAAAAAATTCTTATAGGCTTTAGCCTTAGAGGCCCAACGGATTCGCTGGCTAATGAATTCTTTCCAGTTTGATTTTGGGGAAGTATCTACAATGGCCTTCTCATCTTTCAGAAAAGAAACAGAATTCTCCTTAAAAAATTCGTTCATCTTCAGCATCAAAAACACATCGTCTCCTGAGGCCTGCATTTCATTCCCCTGATAGCCCCCTACCTTCTCAAAGGCTTTTTTCGAAAAGGCCAGATTAGCTCCGTTAGCCATCAAAGGCTTCCCTTTTGCCACAGAACCCGCCCCCGAACCAACCAGACTCAAAAACTCCAGGGCTTGCAATTTCGAGAAAAAATTCGTTAAGGAAGTTAACCGTACCGGCCCGGAAATCATTTTAGCCTCGGTCGATTCGTAATGCTGCACTATAGCTGAAATCCAATTTTTTCCTACCCTGCAATCAGCATCTGTAGTGATGATAAGATCGGCAGTGGAATGGTTGATAGCCTGGG
>JAIPAH010000223.1 GCA_021740175.1 Bacteroidales bacterium | reverse complement strand
CCGCTCCCGGATCGTGGACATCCCCATGAATCAACTGATGACGAAATATTTTATCTTCCTCGGTAGGGACGATCCGCTCAAGGTTGAAGCGGTAGCGGGGCAGGAATCCCATAGTTTCAAGTCCAAGAGGTTTATAGAATTTTTCTTTTACGTACTTTTCAAAGGGTTCGTTAATAACATTTTCGATAGCCTGGTAGAGGAGATAAAAACCCAGATCGCTGTATTCGTAGTCGTTGGTATCGCGAAGGGCTGATGTGGCAATCGTATCAAAAATGGCGTGGGAGTAGTCTTTATGGATATAAAGGTTATCTGCAACCCGCCTGTTGTATTTCTCCGTGAGTTGGCTATGATATACGTCCCCATCCAGGGAGTCATCCACAATAGTTTTTTCATAATAGGGAATCCATGATTGCAGCCTTGCCTGATGCGCCATTAATTCCCTGATGAAGATATTTTTCTTATTACTGTGCCGCAGGTAGGGGATATAGTGGGAAATGCGGCGGTCGACATTCATAAATTCCTTTTCCGAGAGCTTCATCACCGTCAAAGTAGTCGCGGCTATTTTGGTGATAGAGGCAATGTCGTAAATGTCACTGTTTTGGGTTTTTCTTTTTTTATCGTAAGTGTGATAACCATAGGATTTGTGTAAAAAAACATTGCCTTTATGAGCCATTAAAACCTGGCCTCCGGGAAAAGCCTCTCTTTCCATCCCATCCTGTATGATGGAGTCAATTTTTTGGATGAATTTTTTTTTAATGCCCGATTGCTCACTATCGCTGAAACTCAAGCGGATTTTCTGCGTGTGCAGCCCTTTGCCCACGGGGTAGAGGCTGTCTGCTGTCACCGGAAGCTTCCCGAGCGCCGGAAGCCCTCCGAAAATTACCTGGCCGGAGACCTCCTGGAAAACTTCCCGGTCTTCATAAGATATCAGGATGCTTTCAAAACGTTCGGGGTTAATTAAACGCTTAATTGTGTAAGGAATCCCAAAGATATCCAGTACGGTATTGTTTTGGGCTGCAATAGTGTCTAGCAAAACTGCTTCAGCATCCGTAATACCGAAATTTTTAAAAGGATAACTAGAGGTATTATGAACAGAGAGAATTACCCTATCGAAGGGTTTAAGTTTTTTGAGTAGTTTTTTCCTTTGCTTTTTGGTGGGATTTTTCCCGATTTGAAAATGAGGCATCTTTTGATAGAAATCCAGGGCTTTCTGAAAGGCCTGTTTCTTTTTAACGCCTACGGCAACGGAAGCCATTTTCATAGTATCGGGCCTCCTGAAAGGGAGGATACTGTCAGTATTTTTTACCAGCGTAACGGCGTTTTCGGCGCTTCTTCTCATTAATTGGCTGACTACCGGTCCGTGCAGTGATTGTTGTATGTTATCCACATTTACATTTTTTGTCCTGTGGATATTGTAGCGCTTTTTGAAATCAAGGATTCTTTTTACTTTTTGGTTGATCGTCTGCTCCGGAATTACGGAGTCTTTCACAGCTTCTTTGACTGCCTTTAAGGATTTTTGCAGGTCAACAGGTAACAAAAGAATATCATTACCTGCTTTCAATGCTTCTACTGCTACCTTTCCGGGCTTGTCATGACCGGTCAGGCCTTTCATTTCCAGGGCATCCGTAATGATAAGCCCTTCAAATCCCATTTCTTCTCGCAACAGGTTGTTGATTACTTTTTTGGAGAGCGTAGTAGCCTTGTTCGAGGAATCTAATGCCGGTACGTTAAGATGGGCTGCCATGATTCCCGATACTCCTTTCTCGATTAATTGTCTGAAAGGATAGAGCTCCAGCGAATCGAGGTGTTTTTTGTTTTTTTTGATTACCGGTAATCGAATATGCGAGTCCGTATCTGTATCTCCATGACCGGGAAAATGCTTGGCTGTGGCAATAATCCCGTTATCCTGCAATCCGTACATATACATGGAAGCATTGTCGGCCACATCCATACGGTCTTGCCCAAACGATCGGCTGTTGATAACGGGATTTTCAGGATTATTGTTGATATCCGCTACGGGAGCAAAGTTCATATTCACCCCGATGCGCTTGCAATGCCCGGCGATTTCACGGGCGATCTCATAAACCAATCCTTCATTGTCCATAGCTCCCAGTGTCATCTGCCGGGGAAAAGAAACCGTCGAATCCAGCCTCATGCCCAAACCCCATTCGGCATCCTGGGCCACAAATAGGGGAATATCGGCAAGCGATTGATAACGATTGGTCAAAGCAGCCTGCCGGGCCGGTCCGCCCTGAAAAAAGCAGACCCCACCGACCTGGTGTTTTTTTATCGATTCAGCTACCTTTTTCTCGTGGGCTTTACCCTTATCGGAATGAGCCCGAATAATAAAGAGCTGGGCGATTTTTTCATCGAGGGTCATATCCTGGAAAGTGGAGTCAACCCATGATGGACTTTTATCTTCTGACCGATCACCTTTTGCCTGGCCCCATGAGGCGACCGCTGAAAACAAAATATAAACAGCAATAATCAGTTTTCCGACATTTGATGTCATTTCCGGTTTTGTTTTTTTTAACACGTTGGAGGTGCAAAAGTATTAAGAATATCCCAGAATGGCCTATTAAAAAGGCAATTCAAAAACCAATTTTTACTCTGAAAAAGAAAATTATCTGTTAATTTTGTACTTTCAAAAATGGAGAAATTATGACAATATCAGCCGAAATTAGTTATTATCCGCTCAAGGATGAATACCTTGAGCCTATAAAAGATTTTATACGCCGCTTGAATGAATATACAGAGATAACCGTGCGTACAAATGGTATGAGTACCCACCTTATCGGTGAATATGACCAGGTCATGACCGCTTTGACCCAGGAAATTAAAAAGACCTTTGCCTTACCCCATTCGGTATTTGTCTTGAAACTGTTGAATACCGATATGCGAGATGTTGAATAATGGTGCTACTTGATGTTTTAGAAACACTGCTTCATAATATCAGGAACACTTCTTTGTTGGAAGCCATGGCGGTGGCTTTCGGGTTAGTCAGTGTATGGTTTGAAAAAAAGGAGAATATCCTGGTTTACCCGACGGGGATAGTCAGCGTGGTATTGTATATTTATATCACCTATCACGTGGGGCTTTTTGCCGATACAGGCATCAATGCTTTTTATTTTGTGATGAGCATTTATGGATGGTACATGTGGGCCCGCGGCGGGAAAGGCGGTACAAAACTTCCTATCACCTATTCCGGCTTCCGGGGCAATTTGAGCAACATAGTCATTTTGGTGGCGGGGTATTTCCTGTTATGGTTCATTCTTACAAATTATACCAACAGTGATGTTCCCGTTTGGGACGCTATGACCACGTCTTTATTCGCCGTAGGCATGTATTTGATGGCGCTGAAGAAGATGGAGAACTGGATAGCGTGGATGATAGGCAATTTTATTTCTATTCCGCTATATGCCTATAAAGATTTAGTATTTACTTCCCTTCAGTTTACGGTATTTTTTATTATTGCCGTTCTGGGATGGATCGAGTGGAGAAAGCGATACCGGCAGGAGGTGACTTATGCTTAAGCGAATAGCTATTACAGGCCCGGAATCTACCGGTAAGAGTGATTTGGCGAAGGCTTTAGCCGAACATTATAATACCGTATGGGTGCCCGAATATGCGAGGAATTATATCGATAACCTGAACAGACCCTACCGTTTTGAAGACATTGAAACAATAGCCCGGGGCCAGTTTCAGGAAGAAGAACGTAAAGCTCCTTTAGCTAACAAGCTTCTTTTTTGCGATACGGAATTTATCGTTACCAAAGTTTGGAGCGAGTATGTTTTCGGCCATTGCTCCCCATGGATATTAGATAAGGTGAGAAACCATCTTTATGATGTTTATCTCCTTATGGATATTGACTTGCCATGGACTGATGATCCGCAGCGGGAGCATCCTCATAAAAGGGAGGAACTTCTGGCCATTTATAAAAAAGAACTTGAAAAAAACAACCTTCCTTTTGATATTGTCAGTGGATACGGGCCACAGAGAATTTCTAATGCAATAAAAAGCATTCAAAAATTCATTACTGTATAAGGTCTTATTGTCAGCTATAACCCTTCAAAGAATAACCCCTATCTTGTAATATTATTTTCTTAGTCAATTTTGGTGACTTGAGTATTGGTGTCCTCTTTTTTTAGTGCCACGACGACTCAAAGTCACAAAGAATTTTTGGATAGGCAAATCATTATATTTCCCATTTATATAGGAATGACTTTACAATTTGAAACTTATGCTATTCAATTCATGTTTACCGTTCGATGTTTCTTTCCGCAAAAGCGGTTTCTTTTTTAAGGATTTCTACGGATTTCTGTATTGTTTGGTCTATCATGCTGATAACCTCGTAGTAAGCGCTGATATCATACAAGTTTCTTGCAATTAATGCCTTCAGCATGTACTTGATTTGTTTTTCGGACTGCCGGAAGCCCTCTTCCTCAAATTCCACCCCTTCATCTTTTGCGTAATCGATGAACTCATTCATAAATTCATCCGTAATGTTATATTCTGATTTAAAGGATTTTATGTCCTCGTATTTCTTGTTAAGCTCTCCGCGCTTCGAGTCGAGATGGTCAAGTATGAAAGAATTGGGGATACGATTCTTGACAATGTTTGTATAAAAGTCGGAGTATTGCGTAGAATCCCACGGAACAAATACATCGGGCATTATTCCTCCGCCGCCGTAAACGGTTCGTCCGTTATCGGTGGTATACTTCAATGAATCGGGGAAGGTAATACTGTCGGTGTTAACAAATTCGCCCCGCTCCATTCGTTCTTTGATATCTTTATAGTATTCTTCTTTTTCTCCTTCTTCGTAGGGGCGTTGAATGCACCTGCCTGAAGGTGTATGGTAACGAGCTGTTGTAAGCCTTATAACGGAACTGTCCGGAAGGTGGAAAGGTCTTTGCACGAGCCCTTTACCAAAGGAACGGCGTCCGATTACCAAACCCCGATCCCAGTCCTGAACGGCGCCTGAAACGATCTCGCTTGCCGAAGCGGAACCTTCATTAATGAGGACCACAAGCTTACCGTCTTTAAAACTACCCTTGCTGGTAGCTTTGAGTTCCCGCCGTGGTGCTTTTCTCCCTTCGGTATATACCAGCAATTTATTATTTCCGAGAAACTCGTCGGCCAAATCGGTGGCGGTCTGCAGGTATCCACCGGGGTTACCCCTAAGGTCGAGGATAAGTTCCTCCAGGCCTTTTCCCTTGAGCTCTTCCATAGCCTCCTTAAATTCATCAAGGGTGGTCTTGGAGAAACGGGAGACTTTGATAATCCCGATTTCATCAGTCCGCATAT
>JAIPAH010000222.1 GCA_021740175.1 Bacteroidales bacterium | reverse complement strand
TGTGGGGAGGCTTTGTGTTTAATCGAGAAGGAGAGGCCAAATTATCTATTGAGCAAATCATCCCAAAGTATAACACCCCACATATAAAGAGTGCGGGCATCATGCTAAAGCAAACACAAGAATAACAGCGCGACTTCAAATAGACGATAATCCAGCTTAATCTGTTTTTCCCAAAAAACTAAGGGCTGTTTCTTTATCACGTACAAGCTGTTTTTCCAGTTCCTGTAGGCTTTCAAAGCGTTTCTCATCCCTTATGCGCTCTAAAAAATAAACCGTCAGGTAATCATGGTAGACGTCATGATGAAAATCAAATAAATGAACCTCAAATGTAAAGTGGCTTTTGTTAATAGTCGGCCGGATACCGATATTTGACATCCCAAAATAATCATAGCCATTCCAATTGACTTTGACAATATAAACTCCATTGCAGGGAAGCATCTTCCGTGTATCCTTCACTTTAATATTAGCCGTAGGAAAACCTATCGACTTCCCTATGCGGTTTCCAAAAGCCACCCTTCCAAAAACAAAATATTCGTATCCCAGCAAATCGTTTGCCTCCGCCACATTTCCTGTCGCCAGGCGGTCACGAATAAGTGACGAGGAAATAATTCTATCCCGGTCCTTCAGGGGTTCCACTCGCTCAAAACTAAAGCCCAAACTATCGGACAATGCCTGGTAAACATGGTCGTCTCGCAGCTGG
Source organism: Bacteroidales bacterium (assembly GCA_021740175.1). GTDB lineage: Bacteria > Bacteroidota > Bacteroidia > Bacteroidales > JAIPAH01 > JAIPAH01. Next base: position 4,605 of record JAIPAH010000222.1, on the reverse strand, counting down.
TCTTTGCCCAGGCGATTATCATAACCCAACACAAAATGATTCATCCCCAACCCGTCAATAAGGTATTCCTGAATAAACTCCTCGCCTGTAAGACCCGCTAAATCCATGTCAAATTTTAGAACCACCAAGTGGTCAATGTTGTGTTTATAGAATAAGGTTACTTTATCAAGATGCGTATTAAGGATTTTAAAGGAATCATCGCCCGGTTTAAGGACAATTCTGGGATGCGGCTGAAAAGTCACAATAACCGATTCTCCGTTAAAATTGTCGGCCTTTTGCTTAACACGTTCAACAATTTTTTGATGCCCTCTATGAAGGCCATCAAACGTGCCCACCGTAACAACCGGGTTTTTGATTTTCAATGCACTTAAATCCTGTCTATCTGTATGAAGTCTCAAATTTTAAATAAATTTATTCGAAATCAGATATTCGGCAATTTGCACGGCATTGGTTGCAGCCCCTTTCCTCAAATTATCCGAAACTATCCAAAAATTCAGTGTTTTCTCATTAAAAAGGTCTTTTCGTAATCGCCCGACAAAAACGTCATCCTTCCCCTCGGCATAACGGGGCATCGGGTAAACATTCTGAGAGGGATTATCCTGCAGGGTAACGCTTTTAGACATTGCCAGGACATCACGTACATCCCTTACATCAAAATCTTTCTCAAACTCCGCGGTAACAGCCTCCCCATGGCCTCCCTTTACAGGCACTCTGACAACAGTGGTCGTGACTTTCAAATCAGGTAATCCCAATATTTTACGACTCTCATTAACAAGCTTCATTTCCTCCTTTGTATAACCATTTTCAACAAAATCTCCTCCATGAGGGAGTAGATTCAAATCAATCTGATGGGGATAAAACAAAACACTGTAATCTCCTTTTCGTTCATTATCCAGTTGCTCCACAGCTTTTACCCCCGAACCGGTAACCGATTGGTAGGTTGCAACAATCAGGCGGTTTAAACTCAGGGATTGATGAAGAGGGGCCAAAGCAACAACTAACTGAATAGTGCTGCAATTGGGGTTCGCTATAATTTTATCGGTGGGGCCTATATGATCTGCATTTACCTCGGGAACAATTAAAGGTACATCATTTTCTAAGCGCCATGCCGAAGAATTATCAATAACAACAGAACCCTGTTTGACAAACTTCGGGGCATACGTTTTACTAAATTCAGCTCCCGCAGAAAAAATAGCGATATCAGGCCGTTTTTCCAGCGCCCTTTCCACACCCTGTACTTCCCACTCTTTATGAAAAAACACGATTTTTTTCCCTATGGATTTTGAAGAAGCTACAGGTATCAATTCGGAAACAGGAAAGTTGTATTCTTCCAATATTTTTAACATCACCTGTCCTACAAGACCTGTAGCACCAACAACAGCTATTTTGTATTTCATGATAGATTTTTCTGAGCTAATTTATCCAGAATAATTGTATTCGTTAAACAAAATTACTATATTTATTCTATCTGTTTAACCTAAATAGTACGCAATATTAATTTACTATAACCATGAGAACCATTCTGACTTTGCTTATTCTTCTGCCTACTATCGCCACCGCTCAATTCGAAGATACTTTTGATGACGGCGATATTACGGAAAATCCTTCGTGGATAGGAAACACTGACTTGTTTTGGGTCAATGGCGATAACCAATTACAGCTTAATGATGATGAAGAAAATAACGCCTATCTTTCAACGGAAAATACACGAATAGATAGCACGCAATGGGAGTTTTGGCTTCATCTGGACTTTAATCCGTCGGGAAATAATAATGCCAGGGTGTATCTTGCTGCCGAACAAGGTAACCCCAATAATCCCGGAGAAAGTTATTTTCTACGATTCGGTGAAAGTGGCTCGGATGATGCTATCACTCTTGTTAAAAAAACAGATACGGGCGACACTATGATTTGTCGTGGTACGGAGAGTCTGATCAGCAGTTCGTTTTCCATGGCCGTTAAAGTCACCTGTAATAGTTCAGGGTTATGGAAAATCTACGTTGACCCTACTAACAGCGGATTTTACCAATTGGAGGCCAGCGGGCACTCGTCAGACCATTTTGAAGCCACTCATTTTTCCGTACTCTGCAACTACACTGTCACCAACAGCGATAAATTTTTCTTTGACGATTTTATTGTCAAACCCCTGGAAGAAGATACATCTCCCCCGGCTTTGGAAGAAGTAAAAACCCCGACTGAAGATGAAATCATCGCTTCTTTTAATGAAGTCATATCTGAGGCTTCGGCTCAGAACCCAACAAATTTCAATCTCAACGAAGGTATCGGACAACCCGATTCCTCGGTACGTGACTCGATGAATCCTAACCAGGTTCATCTTTATTTTTCCGAAGCCTTTCAGAACCAAACCACCTATATATTAACAGCTGAAAACATTGAAGATCTTAGCGGTAACCCATCCTCCCATGAAGAAATCTCTTTTGAATATTTAAAACCGCAAGCTCCGGAAGCCTATGAGGTGGTGATCAATGAAATTCTAGCTGACGTCAATCCCGAGCCCAATAATTTACCGGCTTATGATTACGTAGAGCTTTTTAACAGAACGGATAACCTGATAGACCTTTCGGGAACCACCTTAAGCTTTGGCGTTCATGCTAAAACATTTCCTCCCGAAACGCATATCCAACCTAACGCTTACCTTGTGATTACCGATAATAACTCCCCCCTGGACATTTCACCTCTTACTTATTTCACCAGCTTCCCCGTCAACAATGAAACCCGCATGATTCTAAAATCCGCAGAAAATATCATCATACACACCGTCAATTACCAAAAGGAATGGTATGGCAACGAGAACAAAGAAGACGGCGGATGGTCGCTGGAAATCATTGACCCGGCAAATCCCTGCGGGTGCGCCGATAATTGGGGAGCTTCCGTAAATAATAGAGGCGGCACACCGGGAATTGTTAACTCCATAGATTCGGAAAATCCCGATAATATAGCCCCGGAAATCACCTATATCAAGCTGCAAAACGATTCTTCCCTGAAAGTCACTTTCTCTGAAAGCATGGATAGCAGCAGTATTTCCCATACAGAGCATTACGAAATAGAGGGTCTTGAGATGAAGCCTCAGAAGGTGCTTCTTTTACCTCCCGCCTATTCCTCCGTCATTCTTTCATTTGAACAAGGGACTTTTATGGATGAAGAGATTTATGCTTTGAATATCTCCGAAAATGCCCGCGATTGCAGCGGCAACCAAATCGAAACGACATCGCAAACTTTCGCCAATTATGATCCCCAATACGGTGACTTGATAATCCAGGAAATTATGGCGGATATCAATCCCGTACCAAGGGAGCTTCCACCGGTTGAATATCTTGAAATATACAACAGAAGCGATTTCCCGATAGACTTAACCTCAATTACAATCAATGTTGGTGACAAGCGGATATCGTTTGAAGAAGGAAGAACAATTGAAGCGGGGGACTACTTTGTTGTTTCTGAAGAGCATGCGGATTTAAACGATAGTAAAGACCTTTACCAGGTTACCTCTTTACAAATTACTAACGGCGGCGATGAACTAACTATCCGTGAAAATGAAGAATATATCATCTTTTATACAGATTTCGCACCATTTTGGTATGATGATGAGACAAAACAGGAAGGGGGGTGGAGCCTCGAGATGATTGATCCGGATAATTTTTGTTCCAAAAGCAAAAACTGGAAGGCTTCGACAGACCCATCCGGTGGGACTCCGGGAGAAGAGAATTCTGTAAAAACCGAAAATACAGACGACCGTTCCCCTGATATTACGCGGCTCGCTGCTGTTTCCCCGAATACAATTCGGCTGTACTTTGACGAAAGAATAGATAGCACTACCCTGATGAATACAAACGCGTACTCAGTGAATCCATCATTGGGCGCTTTAACACACATTAATCCCGTTGATCCGGCTTACGAAGCTGTGGAATTAAGCTTTGAAAATGAAATACAAACCGATATCGTATATTCCATAACAGCGTCAAACAAAATAAAAGACTGCATGAACAATGGATTGCTTGTATCAGAAGCCCTGGAATTTTCATATCCCACCCTCGCTGATACCAACGATATCGTCATCAATGAAATATTATTCAACCCAAAAGATGACGGTGTAGACTTTTTAGAGCTCTATAACAAATCAAGTCACGCCATTGATATTTCGTCCCTGTTCGTAAGTCTGCAGGATCCTTTAAGCGGAGAAACGGAGAAAAAGGTGTCCTTAACGGAAGAAAGGCTAATCTTTGTCAAAAACAGCTATCTTGCATTAACAAAAAACCCTGAAGATATAAAAGCGCACTATCCCGAAGCCGTAGCTAAAAATTTACTGAAAGTGGATGACCTTCCGAACTTTCCCAATTCCAGCAAAAAAGTTGAAATATCGGATGTGGAAGGAACAATTCTTGACGCAATGACCTATAATGAGGACATGCACTTTCCCCTTCTCAGAAATACCGATGGGGTATCACTGGAGCGGGTCAGTAGCGACAAATCCTCGAAAGACAAAGATAACTGGCATTCCGCCTCTGAATCAGCCGGATTTGCCACACCGGGATATAAAAATTCTCAAACCGTAAATTCCGAAATTCCAAATGCAGATATTTCCATTTC
>JAIPAH010000221.1 GCA_021740175.1 Bacteroidales bacterium | reverse complement strand
AGTTGCAACACCTGTTAAAATAGCTGCAACCAAAACAACCATGATTATGGCAAAACGGAATATGTATGAATTTGACATTTTTCTTGTTTTTCCGGGTTATGTTGTTTTTAATTTGGCTCGCTTTGCTCTGTGTTTGATGTTGGCCTGAATGATATAGTAATCGATTAGTGGCGCCATGACATTCATAAAAAGAATAGCCAGCATTATTCCTTCGGGATAAGCCGGGTTAAACACACGGATCAGGATAGCTAAAAATCCAATCAGAAAGCCGTAAATATATTTTCCTTTGTTGGTTTGAGATCCTGAAACCGGGTCAGTAGCCATAAACACAACACCGAAGGCAAAACCACCCATAACGAGTTGATGATGCGCCGGAATGGTCATAAATTCGTTAGCGCCCCAAAGGTTAAACAGTAATCCCATGATCAGGCCTCCGGCAACTGCCGAGAGCATAATCCTCCAGCTACCTACTCCGGTGAAAAGAAGAATAATAGCTCCCACGATTATCAAAGCTGTGGAAGTTTCCCCGATGGAACCGGGAATAAAACCGAAAAACATATCAAAAAAGTCGGGATTGGCAGCCAATTCTCCGTTCGCAGCATTTGCCAGGGGAGTGGCTCCTGAAAAAGTATCGGCTTTTTCAGCTATCCATACACGGTCGCCGGACATAAACGCAGGGTAAGCAAAAAACAAGAAGGCCCGGGCTGTGAGTGCCGGATTTAAAATGTTCATGCCGGTTCCTCCGAATACTTCTTTTCCAATGATTACAGCAAAGGCTGTGGCCAGAGCAACCATCCACAAGGGAATTGTCGGGGGTAATACCAGCGGAATGAGCATCCCGGTAACCAGGAACCCTTCGTTGATTTCATGTCCCCGGATTTGCGCAAAAAAGAACTCGATGGCCAGTCCAGTTACGTAAGAGACCACAACGATGGGTAAAACTTTTATTAAGCCGTAACCAACAATAGTCCAAAATTCCGGATTAGAACCTGCTGCTTCAAAATGCTGGTAACCCACATTCCAGATCCCAAAGAGTAATGCCGGGATCATAGCTAAAACAACCGTAGCCATGGTCCTTTTCATATCTATGGCATCACGAATATGGCTGCCTTTTTTTGTTACCGTATTGGGTACAAACAAAAAGGTTTCAAAACCATCAAACACGGAGTGAAGCTTTTCAAATCTTCCTCCTTTTTCAAAGTTTGGCTTTATCTTGTCTAAAAAATCTCTTAAAGCTTTCATTAATCAGCTTCTGTTTTAATTTATATCACTATTAAAATATGAAACGGACATGATAGTCTTAAATACATAAAGAATTGACTAAACCTAAGCTATTGCATGCAAGTTCCATAATACCTGTCATAAACTACATTAATTCTTTACGGGCGCTTTCAAGACCTTCGCGAACGATACTTTGAATTTCTGTCTTGGACGTATCGATAAATTCACATAAAGCAAAGTCTTCCGGCGCAATTTCATATATCCCCAACTTTTCCATCTCTTCAATATCTTCAATCATTATCGATTTGATTAGTTGCATGGGAAAAATATCCAAGGGGAACACTTTCTCATAATATCCGGTCATAACCATAGCTCTTGGCCCACCTTTTAAGTTCGTGTCTATCCGGTATTTTTTGCCCGGGCGTAACCAGGAAAAATAGGTTTTTGAAATACTGAATTTATTGAAACCGGGTGCTGCCCAACCTACAAATTCATAATGATCCCCTTCGGGAATAACACTTATCTGATGATCATAATAACCGATATATCCTTTGTCATAAATTTTTGAACCCGTGAGCACATTGCCACTTATATAACGAACATGATCATTAATAAGGTTGTTTTTTACCAGGGGTTCTATTGAGGCTCCATTGATAAGTTTGTAATACTGAGGTTTTTTAACCTCGGAGCCGGTTAAGGCCACGATTTTTGTTGCGTCATATTTACCGGTTAAAAAGAGGTTCCCTATTGTTATGACATCCTGTACATTAACATGCCAAACGATATCTTCTTTGTTGATCGGGTCTATCTTGTTAATTTGAGTTCCTACATTTCCGGCAGGATGCGGTCCATGTACTTCATTGATTTGAACCCCTTTGGCATTTGTGAAAACACCCGAGTTTTTGTCTTTTGCCTTAATATTTAGGTGTATTTTTCCATTGGTAAGTTTACTTAAAGCATCCAAACCTCTTTGGAATTCTTTGCCTTTACCATGAGCAATAAAACTTAAATCCGGTGCCAGTGGGTGAGTGTCGAGGGCTGAGATAAAAATCGCCTTAGGCTCATCTTCCGGCCGGGCAATCACATCAAACGGCCGACGTCGTATGGCAGGCCACAAACCACTTTCCAGAAGTGTTTCTCTGATTTTCGCCGCATCAAGGTCTTGAGGGTTTGCCTGTTCAAATGTTTCGTATTCCTGATTGCCATCAGGATCAATTACAATTTCTTCTATAACACGTTTCGGGCCACGGTTAATAGCTCGTATCGTGCCACTGACAGGGGATGTGAACTTTACCGAGTCATTGTATTTGTCGTAAAAAATTGCTGTTCCGGCTTTTACTTTCGCGCCGTCTTTTAATAGCAATTTAGGAAACACCCCCGTGAAATCGGTCGGCTTTAACGCATAGGTGAGGGCTTCCACCGGCGTTATTGTCTTTTCGGCTTTTCCTTTCAGGGGTATGTCAAGCCCTTTGTTGATTTTAACTACCTTTCCCATAATGAAGGTTATCGAAATTTATGGTTACTGCAAAATTATAACAAAAAACTTTGTGAATAGTTTCACAAAATATCTATTTGCAAAAGTAACATATTGTTTTCTCAAAAATAATATAAATAATCGATTTAGTATGTTGTTGAATATCAAAAATTATGCTTATTTTGAGGTTAATGAGTGAAAATAACCCTACTGGATTGATAGGAAAATATTTCGGCTTTGAGATAATCAATGGGGTGTTGTTTTTTTCTAAACCGGTTTATTCACCTGTTCGAATAAAATTATAGTCAAACTCTATGTTTCTATTGTTTTCATATCGGCAGATGGTTAAAGGTTTTATTCGTTTTTTATGAAGGGAAAATGAATGGGTGAAATCTGTAAATTAGAGATACTTAATTTTTCCAAAAGCTTTATAGAACCAGTAACTATGGGATATCTGTTAAATTTGTTTCTGTTACTCGATTGGTTGGTAAATTGCTTTTGATTTATTACTTTTACAAAATCTAAATAAAGATAGTTTGTTTTAAACATATAAACAGAAGTGATTGATTATGAGTTATACAGAAAAACAGGTTCTGGATGCATTGCGGAAAGTTGAACATCCGGAAAAGAAAAAAAATATCGTTGATTTGCAAATGGTCAATGATATTCACATTGATGGGAATGAAATTTCCTTTACACTGATTTTTGAAAAATCCAATGATCCATTTATTAAATCTCTAAGGCAGGCGTGTGTGAAAACTGTAAAAGAATCGCTTGGAGATGATGCCAAAATTGAAGGAAATATTAAGGTGGTAGCACGTCAAAAAGTAGAAGCGAAAAAGATGGATACGAAACAAGGGCAATCGCAGCAAGATATTTTATCGCTACCCGGCGTTAAGAATATTATTGCAGTTGCTTCGGGTAAAGGGGGCGTAGGAAAATCAATGGTTGCTTCCAATCTGGCAGTAAGTCTTGCTCAAACCGGAGCAAAAGTTGCTTTAGTCGATGCTGATATTTATGGTCCATCTGTGCCGATGATGTTTGATGTGGTGAATGAGAAACCACAGGCTACTGACGTCGATGGAAAAACTAAAGTTCTTCCGATAGAGAAATATGGAATTAAATTATTGTCTATTGGTTTTTTTGTCGATCCTGATCAAGCTTTAATCTGGCGTGGCCCGATGGCCTCGAATGCCTTGAAACAGTTGTTTACAGAAGCTCAATGGGGAGAAGCGGATTATCTTATTTTGGATCTGCCTCCGGGCACAGGAGATATTCATCTGACTCTCGTGCAGTCTTTGGCTATTACAGGAGCTGTAATAGTTACTACTCCTCAGGAAATGGCATTAGCCGATGCCAGAAAAGCTGTAGGTATGTTTCGTCAGGAAAAGATTGAGGTACCCGTGTTAGGGGTTATTGAGAATATGTCTTATTTTTCTCCTGAAGATGCCAGGGATAAAAAATACTATCTTTTTGGAAAGAAAGGCGGGGAGAAATTAGCTAAAGAAACGAATATTCCATTACTTGGTGAAATACCCGTAAATGAAAAGATTATGCAGTCCGGGGAAGCCGGAAAACCTCAGGCTATGGAATGGGAGTCAGCTACGGGAAAAGCATTTCAAGATATGGCTAAAAACCTGATCGAGCAGGTAGATATCCGTAACAAAACAATGGATCCTACGACGGCAGTTGAAATTGATCCGAATGCGGAGGGTTGTAGCTACTAATTTTTGATAAAATGAAATAAGATAATGGCTAAAAGCTCGTTTTATTACAAAGGCAAATAGTTGTTTTTAAATGATCAAATTCAAAAAGTTTCATATTTTTGCCAGCAAATAAATTTTTATGGAAAGACAAGAGCTTGAAAAAAAAGTAAAAAACGTTATTGAGCAAATCAGACCTTATCTGGAAGCTGATGGAGGCAACATAGAATTTGTAAATCTTACTGATGACAACGTTGTGAATGTGGAATTACAAGGAGCATGTGCTACTTGCCCAATGAGTGTAATGACACTGAAACAGGGTGTTGAGCAGGCTATGATTAAGGCACTACCTGAGATAAAGTCTGTGGAAGCAGTAAATATGCCTCAGCAGGGCTAAACAGCAAATGTTTGGTTTATTTTCGTTTTTTTCTGTTGCAAAACGCTTCAGTAAATATTCAGATATTTATTGAAGCGTTTTTTCATGCCAGATATTTTGCTACGATGGGCATGCGTCTTCCCATCCCAAAAGCTTTGGGGGACACTCTTAGTACAGGCGGAGCCTGATACCTCTTATGCTCATTGATGTTAACGAGACGCAGGGTTTTTTGAACTGTTTCCTTTTCAAATCCGGCTTTAATAATTTCTTCCGGATCTTTCTGCAATTCAATATAGTTATAAAGGATCTTATCCAGAATAGCATAATCCGGTAATGAATCACTATCTTTTTGGTCCGGTCTAAGTTCAGCTGAGGGTGGTTTGTCAATAATATTTTGGGGTATGATTTCTTTATCCCGATTGATGTAACGTGCCAGTTCATAGGCCTCTGTTTTATATACATCGCCAATAACTGACAATCCTCCGCACATATCTCCGTATAAAGTACCATAACCTACGGCTGCTTCACTTTTGTTGGATGT
>JAIPAH010000043.1 GCA_021740175.1 Bacteroidales bacterium | reverse complement strand
GAGAAAGTTTACGCAAAACACGTAAGAAAACATAATAAAATTATTGTAAATTTGTCAGCCCATCGTTCTTTTGAAAACTGAATCCTCAGGGGGGTCAATATGGCCGGATCGGGGGGTCAATATCACCGGAATATGCAATAATAACTGCTATATTTGAATTAATCAATTATAGTGATAGTATATGAAAAATTTTCCCCATCAAATTAATGATTTAGAAAAGCTCTTTAACGCTCTCACAATAATTAAAGAGATGCAACTAAGCAATATTGTGCTTACAGATGAAAACTTTGGAATCAGACTTGCTAGAGCAGAAATATACACATATAGGGATAATCAATTAAGTATAGAGGAATACCTAAAGTTTGAAAATCAAAAGCCAGTTTCTAAAAGAGGTTATTTAACTGCAGCTCGAGATATTAAAAGATTATTCCAATTATTAGAATTCATTTATTTATCTCCAAATAAAGAGATAAGCCTCTCAACTTCAGCTTTACAATTACTTTCAACTGAATCAGAAGACTTAAGAAAAATTTTATGGAAGGATGCTTTTTTTAGTCTTGGTTTGGAAGGTACTGATGGTGAAATTAGCCATCCTTATCGTATTTTAATAAAACTTGTTCAAGATTTTCCCGGGATAGATTCTAATAAACTATTATTAGCACTGGAACCTGAAAATGATTCAAATGCAGAATATGAAAGGATTTTGTCTTTAGTTAGTTTGGATTTGGATGAAATAATAAAAAATATTGGGACCACGAAAAGTATGGCTAAGAATGCTGTAAAAATACTTCCAACAGTCGCAGTTCAAGTTGGAGATGTTATTCGATCCAAACATAAGGTCTATCCTATAACCAATGAAATTATAACAGAGGATGAAATTTCAAGTATTGAATCAAAAGAAGTGGAAAGAGAAAAACCAGATTATCGCGAGACATCAACTGATAATATAGCTACAAATCCTAACTTATCAGAAGTAACTAATACAAATATTGATCTTACCTCAGCTATTAGAATAAGACAACAAAGATTAGTAGAACATCAAGAAATAGTAAGAAAATTAGCCTTTTTAAATGATAAGTTGGGGTATACATTATATGAAGGGAAGTTTGATTGCTTTTCTATAAATGATAATAAAGCGCTTCTATATGAAGTAAAAACATTAAAAGATTCTTTTACAGATGAAGAAAAACAGTCAATAAAGGGGGTTGGACAAGTTAAATATTATAATTTTAGTATTGTTCGTGAAAAGATGGGTTTCCAAGATATCGAAAATTATTTAGTTTTTTCTCGTAAACCATCTGACTTAATTATTCGTTTTTGTAAATATGAATCCATTACAGCAGTTTGGTGTATTGGTGATGATTTCTTTTTTCAAGACGATAATGGAGATGATATGAAATTCATACCTGATTAAGTTGAATGTAATTTATTTTTAAATAATTAATCATATAGAATAATATCTATACAACTCATGGGTGAAATTGGTACAAAAATACAATATGCGGTATAAACCATTGGGATTGAGACAGCTAGCCGAAGCATTGAGCCTTTAGCCAAATCGGTCAAAAGGATCAAGACCGTTTCCTTTGAATCCTCAACGGTTCATACCGCTTACAATGAACGATTCTTTGAATGAATTTTTTTATATTTGGCGAACTTTAAAATAAAAAACAAAAAAATATGCCATTGGAAATCACTGATTCAAATTTTGAAGAAAAAGTACTGAAAGCCGACAAACCGGTAATTCTCGACCTATGGGCAGAATGGTGCGGACCATGCCGTATGGTAGGCCCCATCGTTAATGAGATTGGTGAAGAATACGGAGAGCAGGTTATTGTAGGCAAACTTGATGTAGACAACAATCCTCAGACCACAGCAAAATATGGTATTCGTAACATTCCTACGATATTATTCTTCAAAAACGGAGAAGTTGTGGATAAGCAAGTAGGCGCCGTACCGAAATCCGCACTGGTCGAAAAATTGGAACCATTGCTGGGATAGAAAAGCACACGGGAACGGTTCTTACTCAAGTTTCGCATTTATAAGGTGTTATTGGTAAGGATTGATTATATTAATTTATTATCAAACAAGTTATAACTTTGTGTTTCTTTGAGTCTTTGTGCCTTCGTGGCAGTACTTCCAGAAGGCCACAAAGACACGAAGGCACCAAGATTCACTAAGAAAGTCAAGCAGCATAATTGGAAAATATTAAAGTTTGATATAGAGCTATCTACAAAAACACTTTTTTGATAAAAGATTAATATTCATCATTTTACAAAAACGCGAAACTTGAGCATTTAATAGAACAAAGCCAAAAGAATTAGTTACGGCTTTACGGTTAAAACAGGTATTTATGAGCGAAGGTATCGATAAAGAAAGGCTGCAACAGTTTCACTCCCTGGAATTCCTTGCTAAGCAAGTAGTTGAAGGATTCATCACAGGGTTACATAAAAGCCCTTTCCATGGATTTTCAGTGGAATTTGCCGAGCATCGGCTATACAACCAGGGGGAATCGACCCGCCATATTGATTGGAAATTATATGCCAAAACCGAACGCCTTTATGTCAAAAGGTATGAAGAAGAGACGAATCTTCGCTGCCAGGTCGTCATTGACAACTCTTCATCGATGTACTTTCCGCTCCAAAAGGCACCGAATATAGATAATCCCAACAAAATCACCTTTTCGGTCTACGCCGCTGCTGCTATACTCCAGCTACTGAAAAAACAGCGGGATGCTGCCGGATTAAGTGTTTTCTCAGACAAAATCGAACTTTCCACCAAAGCCCGTTCTAGCAATACACACCATCAATACCTTTTTACGGAGCTCGAAAAATACCTTCAACCCATTGAAAAGGATGAAAGACGCACTACTTCAGCGGTGGATTCATTGCACATGATTGCTGAACAAATCCATAAACGCTCATTGGTGATCGTTTTCAGTGATATGCTGGAAAACACGGATGATCCGGATAAAATCTTTTCCGCCCTTCAGCACTTGAAGCACAATAAACACGAAGTTATTCTCTTTCATGTGCACGATCAGGCCAAAGAAATTGATTTTGATTACAAACAGCGTCCTTATCGGTTTATTGATATGGAAACCGGCGAAAAAATTAAGCTGCTGCCTGATGAAGTTAGAGCTGCCTATCGGGATCGGCTGAAAAGTTTTAAAGATAATCTCAAGCTAAAATGCGGACAGTACAAGATAGATTTTGTAGAAGCAGACATTAACCGGGGCTTCGAGCAAATCCTTCGTCCCCTTCTGCTTAAGCGCAATAAGATGTTTTAGGGCCGCTTCAATTGCACATCCATCCAAACCATCCGATGGTCCGAGCCTTTTTCCTCTTTAGTAAGCCGGTATAGCGAGTCCGGTTCCTTAGGCCAAAAAACCCCTGAATCTTTCACTTTAAATTCATCCGACGGCAATACGTAATCAATGCGCATATCAAATACCGACGTGGTATGAAGCTCCTTCCCTTTTTTGGAGCGATGCGACGGAACCCATTTTCCTGAGGCAGCTTTTTGGTTTACCTGCGGATTTTCAAGCAACTGCATAATCGGATTCCGGTAAGTCTCCCCTTTTTCCGGATCGGCATTCATATCCCCCAATATCACGAATGGCTCGGACGTATCCAGCCCTCCGTCATTACCGTCATCATCATAGAGATAATCAGCTTTCTTTTCGCCGGAAATATAATCCGCAAAAAGGCGGATTTCGTCGTGATTTCGCTTCCCATTCCGGTTTTCTTCTCCGTCAAAAACCGGGGGTGTGGGATGGGCTATAAGTATATGAACGGCCCTACCATTAATTTTGACCGGTATATCGACATGGTTTTTCGAAGACAATCTAAAGGCTTCCAGCTCTTTTTCATTGTAATAAGAAGTGCTGTCATTTTTCATCGGGAGCGCCGCCTCGGGCATATCTTTCCATAAAAACTTCCGGAAAGTACGCATGGCTGATGAATCCAACGGGTATTTGGAAAGAATGGCAAAGGCATACTGCCCCGGATATTCCCCGTAACCATAGGCATCGTCAGCCGAATGCTTTTTCCCGTCATTATTAAGGTCGAAGGGCGTGGGTAAGCCCGTATTCGAGGGGAAAGCCATAGCATATTCGTATTCAATGGACTGAGAGCCTTTCCAGGAATTTTCAAGATAATTTTCCCTGAACAAATCGAGGTAATCTCCCCGGGGATCATAATCAAATTCCTGGAGAGCAAGGATATCCGGGCGGACTTGTTGAATGATCCGGGCTACAATCTTTATCTGTTCATCATCACCTTCTTGAAGGTCTTTTTTTATTACGCCATGCTCATCGCGATACATGGCCGTATTAAATGTTGCAACCCGGAGTGTTTCCTGCTGTTCGTGCGATGATTGACAGCCGGTGATAAGGATAAACAAAAGCAGGATCACCGTAAAAAAACTCTTGCTCATACTTTTTATTTTGGGGAAAACGTATTCATCTGTCATTCAACTTCATAAAAAAACAGGAATCATTAACCACTCATCCTTAATTATTTATCCATTTCCATACTAACCTGACCTTTTACAAACATCTCCACTCCCATCCCGGAGTTAAATGTATTCATGGCAGGAGTCGCATAAATCCTGAGAAAAAAGCCCCGGGACGTGAATACGTGAGTTATGTCTGTATTCATTACTTCCAATTTCAAAGAATGATCCTGGGAACTAATATTTTGGGCCTGGGCAACCTTGATTTCATCCTTAAATCTTTCATTTTCCGAAATAGTTATTTTGACTTTGTTCAGGAAATATAGATTTTCGTCGGTCGGTTTATCAATTCCCAATATCATTTCATTGGCCTGCGCTCTTGAAATATGATCCAATCCCTGGGCCTCAAGCACACTATCAACATCAATGTCTACAAAAGACTGGTGAAGAATCACCTCATTGTTTTTATATCCCTTCTCCAATGAATCCAGAGTAAAAACTCTTTTCTTGATCGGAATATTGATTTTGGCCTCGTTAATGTCTTCGGCAAGCTCTTCACAAGAACTCACCAAAAACACTATCACCACCACTGGTAAAAAAACTGCCGGTACCGTTTTTGTAGCCCCTCCCATAATTCAGTATTTGGTTAATCTCTCCTCGTTAACGCTATAAAAATAATAAAAAAAACAATACCAGCAATACCAGAGCTCTATGTATTAAGCATTACCGGCATAACGAGCATAAGAATCTCCTCATCAGTATTCTCATCTTCTTCAATAGGGAACAAAATTCCCGCCCGGTTAGGTTCCGACATCTCCATGCGTATTTGCTCGGTATCCAGGTTTGTCACCATTTCCTGGAGAAATTTCGAATTAAAGCCGATCTCCAGGTCATCGCCTTCGTAGCTACAATCCAATCGTTCATGAGCTTCATTGGCAAATTCCACATCCTCAGCTTTCAGGTATAATTCCTGCCCGCTTAAACTGAGCCGAACCTGGTGGGTCGACTGATTGGCAAAGATGGAAACCCGGCGCAGAGCATTCTGGAACATCGAGCGGTTGATAACCAAGTTTTTCGTGTTGTCTTTCGGAATCACCGCTTCATAATTGGGATATTTCCCCTCAACCTGCCGGCATACGAGCTTAATATTATCAAAAGCAAAAAATGCATTGGTTTGATTATATTCAATGTTAACAGGCGTATCATCATCCGGCGATAACACAGCTTTGAGCTGATTCAGGGGCTTTTTGGGCAGGATAAAAGAAGCGTTCTGCCCCACGGAAACATCTTTTCGCGTATAGCGCACCAATTTATGCGCATCGGTGGCGACGAAGGTAACCTCTTCCGGTGAAAGTTCACACAACACCCCTGACATCACCGGCCTAAGCTCATCATTACCGGTAGCGAATATCGTTTTGTTAATAGCCATTGACAAAACCGAAGAGGCCATAGTAATATTTGTGGCATCTTCCTTTTCAGGGACTTGCGGATATTCGTCGCTTTTATGACCGGGGAGCTTGTAGGTTCCCTCGCCGGCAGCCATTTCCACGGTCATCGTCTCTTCATTGATATTGAAAGTCACCGGAATATCTGAAAGCGTCTTGAGCGTATCCAGCAAAATTTTTGCCGGAATAGCTACAACACCGGGTTCTTCCATTTTATCCGGTTCAAGGGTTACAGTCATAGTGGTGTGTAAATCAGACGCCGTGATAGAGAGTTGATCTTCCGTCATTTCAAAAAGAAAATCATCCAGTATAGGAAGTGTGTTGTTCGTGCTAAGCACACCACTAATTTTTTGCAGATTCTTCAGCAGTAATGAACTGGAAACAATGAACTTCATATTCTTATTTATTTCGTTCGCTAATAATTTCTTTTAAGCAGGTAAAGATAAAAAAAATGGATGAACGGCTGTTTGCTTGTTCCTACTTTTCTTTATCAAAAGATATCTTTGATTCTCTTCCTTCTTTAAGTCGTTTTATATTACCGCGATGAGTAACAGGCACCACTAAGGCAACGACACCTGATATCACTTGCAGTATTATGGAGCTATCAAAAAACCAAATGGATAAAACAGGCAACGCAAGAGCTACAACAATCGACCCCAGCGATACATAACGGGTGGATAGAAAAACAATCGCAAATAATCCTATTTCAATAAGAATTAATTGCCAGGGGAATAACCCGATAATCACACCCAGCATAGTAGCAATTCCCTTACCTCCTTTAAATTTTGTATAAAGCGGATAAATATGGCCGCTCACGACAGCTACCCCTGCTGCAACTTTTAAAAGCTGGAGATTACTTACTTCAAGAGCCAGCTCACTTACAAGACCGGCCAGGAAAACCGCTATCCATCCCTTAAGCACATCAATCAGCAATACGATAATGCCAGCTTTAGTGCCAAGCACCCTGAGGGTGTTGGTTGCTCCCGCATTTCCGCTACCGTGCTCTCTGACGTCCAGTTTATAAATCCATTTCCCCAACCAAACGGCAGTGCTGAAAGACCCTATCAAATAGGCCGCTACAATTGCTACTGCGTAAACTACTCCTTCCATTTCATTGTCCGTTTAAGCCTTACAAATTTAGTTATTTATACTGAACACCTGCTTCCTTAATACGCCGTAAAAAGTAGTCTTTAAGATTCATACCTCCAAGGGCAAATTCAAAAGGAGGTTTCCCTTCTTCCCTTGTACGTCTTCTGTTTTTATCTTTCATCTCCCGTAAACGATTATTAAAATGCTCATCCGAAGAAAGCACATCCATGTAATTATCCGTATAGGTAAAGAAGTACCAGGCATCATTTTGCGGTTCCAGGTAAATATTCACCGTTCCACCTTCACGGGTTGGTTGTATCTCAACGACACCCTTCATATACCGGCTAATCACATTTTCGGAAATATTGCCGAGACCAATTTTACCGGCAGCCACCAGGGATTGCAACTCGTCGTTCCAGGTAAATTTCAATTCGGTAAAAAACATGCTTTGCTCCATCTCTTCCGGTGATTTTTTGGGTTCTCCATAGAGATTTTGCTCTACCATGATATCCTCTGCTTTCTTTTTGCCCAGATAGGTAATGATAATCTCACGGAACCACTCTTCTTTCATTTCGATTTGATCGAGCTCATACTCTTCTAAGCTGTCAGACATCATATTAAGTAACTTTTCATCGAAAGGAAAATCCACGCCCATTATAGCTTTCATAGACAAGGATTGATCGACGGATTTGTATTCAATTTTTCCGGCGGGGCTTACTTCCATTCGCCCGAACAATCCGCTCAAATCGAAACGAGCGTTTGATTCGAAAGTGCAATCCTCCGTATCCATATAAAAATAGGCTCCGCTGGTTTCAGGGTTGTTGAGTTTCTCTTTGGAAGCTATCCGATATTGAGCGCTCTCTTCATGAAAAGTAATGTACCCGTTGGCTTTCCAAAAAGGATAATCGAGCGTAACCGTATCGCTTTCAAGGAATAGTGGATAGATCTCACGCTCAGGCGGCGAAAACATGTAGGAAGCATAAACCTCTTCTTGCTCCTTATCATGCAGGGGATAACTTACAGGTAATTTTACATCATCAGGATTAACCTTATGATTGAATTTAACCCAAGTATCTTCCTGGCTAAGGCACAGCGTCTCCATTAAATGATAATAGCCGTCGAACCGTAAAAGGGAATCACCGCCCTGTAAATGGACATCCCCGGAATAATCAAAATAAGAATCCAAAGTAAAATTGCTTTGTTGCTCCACCTTTGTCTTCCCTTGAGATATTTTGTTTTCGACCCATAAACTATCGAAATAAATGAGTTTTTCCTTGTCTTCGCCGTTTTTATATTGATAAGCGCCTTCACCTTCATAGTAATTTCTCGAGCGAATATTTACCGAAGCCGAATGGACAAAATGGGCTTTATGATCCAAGTTGCTGAGTATCTTTGCATCCTTTAGTTCCTTAATCGCCGCATCTTCACCGATAGCTAAACGTTCATTTTTAGGGAATATAGCAGCATCGGCAACATTGATATATTTGACCTTATTGGCCTCCAGCATATTGGTGGTCAAATCATAGCTGGCGCGCAATGCAATAAAACTTAAAGAGTCTTGTTCGGGATGAGTTGAAATAAAACGGGCCCCCGACAATTCCTCATCAACAATTTCTCGTATCGATAAAGTATCAAGATAAGTCAGTTCCTCCATACCGGAAATGTTCATATGAAGTACTTTTTGGGGGATTTCCCATTCAATTTGATCCAGGTAACTGATATATTGATTGCGGGGAAATTTCAGGATGCTGCCATCGGGATTCTTATTAAAAATTCCTTTCTGTTGATTGATTTTTATTTGAATAAAATAATCTTCGAATTGCAAAGCATTTTTTTCTTCTTTCCTCTCCTTGCTATTAATTACAACATCTCCGGCATCGGCATACATCTCGTCATATAAGAAATTAAACTCATCCGAAAGCATAGTGGCTTGCATATACGTGGCCGCGCCCCGCCCTTTCAGGGCCTCCGGGGTTAGGGCCAACATACCGTCAAGTAGCATTTGATCCTGGTAAATAGCAAAAGGCTCCCGGGGTTCAGAGATAATCATGGAATCAGCACGCTGAAGCCAACGCATTTGAGCAGTGTCGACATCTACCCTTGGGAATTTTTTTTCGTTCTTTCCCGCCTCAAGGTGAAAAGCGCTGAGGGAACCACGGGCAGAATCAGGGAAGAAAATTACCCGGTGCGTATTGGAAGTAGAGCTGAGATAATTAAGCTTGCCCTGGCCGATAAGGCCCTGGTTACTTAAGCTCAAATCTTTAAAGTACTTGCCTTTGCCCTTATAAGCAAGGAGACCCTCATCCGGTGTTGATGTCTCAAAGCCAAGCGAGAGGTCAGGTTGAATAGTCAGGGGTTCATGAATATCAGGGAAGATATCCGATTTCAAATGGCCTTCGAACTTGAAACCCGTTGGGTAATAATCATCCAGGCTGTCAATTTTAAAGGGTTGAAGCTGATATTTAAAACTCTGGCGATCATAAACATCCCTATAACGCGAATATTTATCATAATATGCATATGATTTTTCTTCGGAATTGAGAATCGGGAAGCGCGGCGATGGCTTTAGCCCTGATTTGTTATCCGGTTTATCGATTCTCAGGTTGCCCGAAAGGTCTTCAATAACCGTTTTTACAGGTATTAAGGAATTTTGGGGAGCCTCTTTGAAATAGGTTCCCGGTATGTAAAAGCGCAAGGAATCGATAGTAGGGAGCTTTATGGAAAAATCCTCATAATCAAAAGCACAACTATCTCCAAAAATTTCCGTATTCCCGGCCGCTATACGTCCGGAAAATTGGAAATCCCTGTTTTTCTTCATTTTAATGCTTTTGTTTTCCGGATAAATCATTACACGTTGGGAATCGGATAACTGAATGCGGGGAATTCCTTTAATATCTAAGTTGTTATTATTCAAATTCAGGTCGGCATTGCTTTCGTTCTCAACGCTAGAGAGAAAACGCATCACATCATAATCGCGTACCCGGTTTTTAGCCATTACATAATTACGAGTCTTTGATTTGACTTTAAAAGTTTTCTGCTCCCTGTCATAGATAACAAACCCGTTACGCGCAAGCCTGAGCAGAAGCAAATCCACCTGGTGGGCTGAGCGATCTGTAAAACGGACCATTTCTTCATTAGTAAAATGCTTTTTATCCTTTTCCTTAACCATTGTATTTAAAATCCCCAGCGGATTGACACGGTCCATAAGCTGCATGTTATAGTAACTACTTTCCGAATAATAATCATAGGATTCAAAAATAGCCCGACCTTTTCTATCCATACCTCCTATTTCTCTGAATTGCAACACACTATCCTGCATATGCCAGCTTAACTCCCGGCAATACATATCCAGTTTGTGATAGGAGTTGGAGTAAGGCATAATGCTGCCTTTCGGCTTTTTGGGCATCATTTTCAACTTCTTGCTATCCTGGTAGTACTCAAATTTTACCGCAGGATGAAAGATAGAATCATTTTCCCCGATATAGAGAGAAACACTGGAATTAAAAGCAACAAAATGTTCATCCTGTAACAATAAACGGGGGCTGTATACTTTCAGATACGCTTCGTCATCTTTTTTAAGTAAAGCTTCGGCATCCTTATTGCTTTCAGGATTGCTCCCGACAATCAGCCTATCACCCCTGTAACGTAAAGAACCTCGGAGGGTTATATTTTCAAGGATAGTCTCAATGACAAAAAAGCGGGAAGAGTAAAATTGGGGATAGCGAATATTATTTCCCTCGAATTTATACACATAACCTTCTTTAAACCTGCCTCGCACCGGTTCTTCAAAAAGACTATTATCGTAAAACCGTACTGAATCAGCCTCATAACTGGAACTTGTGACATCCACTGAATATGACGTTAATTCAGTATGAATGCGGGAAGTATCATATTCCGCTCGCTTCCAAAATACTGTACCTTTACGCCCTTCCCACCGATAGGAAAGGGGATAATAGGTGCCGTTGGTTCCCAAAATACGGCTGTTATCGCTGGCTGAAAAACCAACCAGGTTACAGTCTTCAAACTTTAAGGCTGGCTCTACACCGGGCACAAAAGAGAACGTATCGGCTTTTACTATCCAATTTACCGAACTCCTGCTATAAAGCAATTCATCATAAAACACATCATAACTCCTGGTGATGAACCTAGCCGCATCCCTCATCTCATTATTCAACATCATGCGTTTGATGCTCTCATGCCAATCATTGAAAAGGGATTTGTTGCCGGCCAGGTAATGGGTCATGAGTAAATACCTGTAAAGATCGGGATAAACGCGAAAGCGCTCTTCCATAAGTTTTTCCGTCAATGAATAAATGGTATCCCTTTGCATCCGGGTATAGCGGCCACTATACCAATTTTCGGGGAAGTGTTCTTCAAAATAATCGCTTTTTTCCTTTTGCTCGCGGGGCAGGTCATCTATCAGCGAAACGGCATATTCCTTGAAAGAAACCGAATCTCTCTCAAAATCAGTGTTTTCTTGAGCATAAACTTCTAAGTTCGTAAGAAAGACGAAAATTATAAGATATCGCAAAAGCTTTTGCATGTTCTCTTCAAAATTTATCTATCGATTATCTGATTGGATTATACCTTAAGTGCCGCAAAGGCTCGCATGGAAACATACAGTAACTTTTCGTCCTTCCGTTTTTATATCTTTAAGTGTTTCTAAAAAGCCATTTGACCCCTAATCCCGAAGCTTCGGGACTAAAGGGGAGTTTTTCAAGACTTCTCAAATATTAAGGCTACCCAGTCATTTCTCTGATTATTGTTTTTGAGCGTTAGGCCGTGTTTTGCTGCTTCCTGTTTAACGGGTTCAGTATCGTGCTCATAAAATCCGCTCATAAGGATGCGCCCCTTATCGTTAAGATGCTTAGCATAAGCAGCGATGTCGCTGATCAAAACATTCCTGTTAATATTAGCCAGAATAATATCAAATGCCCGGTCAGGAATAGCCGTGACGTCACCCAATATCAATTCCGGAACTTGCTGCCCGTTATGCCGGAAATTACCCGGAGCATTATCATAGGCCCATTGATCGTTATCTACTGCTGTTATCTCCTTTGCCCCCATCTTAGCGGCCAGGATGGCCAATATGCCTGTCCCCGAACCCATATCCAATACCCGGCGATCCTTAAAATCTTCATTAAACATCAATCTTATGACCAGTTCCGTCGTTTCATGATGCGCTGTACCAAAAGACATCCGGGGTTCAATAACGATGTCGTAACGTGCGTCATTGCGAGCGGAATGAAAGGGCGCCCTGATATAACAAAGATCATCAATCAAAACCGGATCATAGTTGCTTTCCCACAACCGGTTCCAGTTTTCTTCCTCTATTTCCTCGTATTCCAAAGTAACATCAAAAAGCCCGTCCCGGATCACAGATAATTGTTTCACGGCTTCTAAATCAAAAGAATCGGCCGGGATATAAGCCAATAATCCGGTGTCGGATTCGGCAAAACCTTCGTATCCGATTTCGGCCAATTGAGCTGTCAAGATATCTGAAGCAGGTTCTGCCGGAAATACCTTACAATGTAATTCAATATAATTCAAGAGTGCTTGTTTTTATTCGTCTTTCATGGCTTCGATAATCTGGAGAAAATCTTGCGATTTCAGGGAGCCCCCCCCGATGAGGCCGCCGTCAATGTCAGGTTGTATGAAAAGATCATGAGCATTGGAGGGTTTTACACTTCCTCCATAAAGTATAGGTATTTCGGCAGCAACATCTTCACCATATTTCCCGGCAAGCTGATTTCTGATAAATTCATGCATTTCCTGGGCTTGCAGCGGTGAAGCAGTCTCGCCTGTACCTATGGCCCAAACCGGTTCATAGGCCACCACCACTCTTGTAATATCCTTTTTATCCAGGTAAAAAAGCCCCTCGGTTAACTGCTCCCCCACAACTTTAAATTGTTTATCTGCTTTTCTCACATCCAGGTGTTCTCCGCAGCAAAATATGGGAGTCAGCTCATTTTCGAGAGCCATATCCACCTTTCGGGAGAGAATATCGTCGGTTTCATTAAAATAGGAGCGTCTCTCGGAGTGTCCAATAATAGAATATTGTACTCCCACCGAACGGGCCATTTCCGCTGCGATTTCACCGGTATAAGCTCCCATTGGGTACTGACTTATATCTTGTACCCCAACGGAGAAATTATAATCATCGGCAAAATCAGCTGCCATTTCGGTATAGAGAAACGGCGGACATAACACTACTTCTTTGTTGAAGAATTCTTTATTCGCTATTCCTTTAGCGACTTCATTAATAAGTCCATTGGCTTCTTCAAAGGTCTTATTCATTTTCCAGTTACCGGCAATAATCTTTTTTCTCATCTTTAGTACTTATTTTTCAAAACGAAGATAATAAAACATTATCATTTCACAGGATATTTTTCCAGAATGTTTTTTGTGTCAGGGATATTGGAATAGTGCCACTTCTGTTTCACTACTCCGTCTTTAAGCAATAGCAACCCCGGATTTGAGCGTATCATGGCTTTAAGCTCAATACCATCCGCCTGATAAGCGGGTAGCGACGTGTTGTATTTTCTTTCCAATTCTTTTGTTCGCTTTTCCAGGGAAGAAGTAAGTAAAGCAAAATCATACCCCTTATCACTTAGTTTTTTATATAACTTAATAGTCTTTTCCAAACCTCTGTCATCTGCTTCCCTAAGGGAATGAGCCGCAATTAAAAACTGATAATCCGGGTTTTCGATAATTTCCCGGGTCATATCATTGTTGTTAAAATCCATAATTTGGAGATGATGCTTACGGTCGACCTGTGAATCATCTATTTGTTGTTCAACAAACTCCCAGTTACTCATCCAAACCGAATCTTCATGAGGTATTTCAGAAGAAAGGTATTTCTTCTTCTCCCCGCTCTCCTTATTTTCATAGATAAGATAATACTTTTCTTTCCCGGTTTGTTTCATGTCCTTACCCTCTTTCCATTCCCTGAAATCAATAGGAGGTAAATTGGTATAGCTATAATAACTAACCATCAAAAAGGCTATAACAAATAAGGCAGCTACTGTGTCCTGCTTCTTTTGAGATATAGTTATTTTCCTGTATTTATGGCTAAAGAAAATAATGAGGGTGGGCACTATCAAAAAAACATTTTTGTAGAAGGTCTCCCAGTTGGAGAGTTTTATTGCTTCGCCAAAACAGCCGCAATCGGGAACGGGATTATAAAGGGCATCAAAAAAGGTAACGATGGTAAAAAAGACCATCATAACAAGTAAAGCCCAGGAAGTTTGCTTTATCCTGAGATTAAGCAGCAAAAAAATGCCAATACTAAATTCAATGGTAACCAACAAAAAGGAAAGATAGATAGCTGAAGGGATAGCCCAATCCAGGTTATATGCAACCAAATAATCCTGGATTTTATACATAGTCCCCATTGGGTCAATGCCTTTGACAAAACCCGAAAATATGAAAGTCAGCCCCACAATAAACCGACTAATCAATCGAATCACCTTCATAAATTAATTCGTTTTATTTTCCTGCATCTTGATTAGGGCAAATATAGCATAATTAATGATATCCTGGTAATTGGCTCCAAGACCTTCGGAAACCTGGGTAGTGCCCTGATTCTCTTCAATCTGTTTGATGCGAAAAATGCGCATCAAAATAATATCCGTCATGGAGCTGATTCGCATATTACGCCAGGCTTCATCATAATCATGGTTTTTGTTGGTCATTAATTCAATAGTTTTTTCCATATATTTTTCATAAAGCTGCATAGCATCTTCAGGCGACATATCTATGGTGTTAGGAACCCCTTTCTCAAGCTGAATCAAAGCCATCAGGCTATAATTCACAATACCTATAAACTCAGATTCCATACCTTCATCTACCTTACTTACATGTTTAGATTGCAAGCTTCTTATTCGGCTTGCTTTAATATATATCTGATCCGTTAATGAAGAAACTCTTAATATCCTCCATGACAGCCCGTAATCGCTATTTTTAGATAGAAATACCTGCTTGCATAAGTCAGCCACCTCTTTAAATTTTTCAACAGTTTTGTTATTCATATTTTTTATTATTAAATATTTTATTATTTTCGGGGTAAGATTTTAAGTTATTAATATTAAAATAATTGAGGAGTATAATATGGAAAATCGAATACTAAACTCATCGGAGCCGTTGGTAATGGGTATTTTAAACATAACGCCGGATTCTTTTTATGATGGTGGCAAATATACAACGGAAAAAGAATGGATGCAAAAGGCAGAAGAAATCGTTAAAGAAGGCGGACATATTATTGATCTCGGAGCTATCTCTACACGTCCGGGAGCAAAGGAAATATCGGAAAAAGAGGAAAAAGAACGTTTGCAGCCGGCATTACGTTCTATTCGTAAAGAATTTCCGGACACTAGTATTTCCGTCGATACTTACCGCTCTAATATTGCCCAAATGGCTGTAAATGAAGGAGCGGACATAATTAATGACATTTCAGGGGGTTCAATGGATGACAACATGTTGAATACCATCAGTAAATTGAAAGTCCCCTACATCATAACCCATATCAAGGGCAGCCCTCAAAACATGCAACGGAATCCTGACTATGATGATGTTATAGAGGATATAGCAACTTTCTTCAGAGATCGGATTTTTCAACTTAATGAGCTTGGTTTTGATGATATCATCCTGGACCCGGGCTTTGGTTTCGGAAAAAGCATCAGTCACAATTATCGCATTCTAAGGAAGCTCCGGGCTTTCAGGATTATGGGTTATCCTGTTTTAGCCGGTTTATCGCGGAAGTCCATGATCAACCGTGTGTTGAATGTAGGCCCCGAAGATGCCCTTAACGGGACAACTATTCTCAACACTATTGCCCTGAATAATGGGGCTAGCATTCTTCGTGTTCATGATGTTAAAGAAGCCATTGAAGCCATTGCACTTGTGAGCCTGGTAAGTAACGCCTAATTCCACTACTTAAAAAAGATACATTGAATTTTGCCGGAAAATAAGATGAACCAAAATGTAAATTCAAGACAACTCCCTGTCAGGGGCGGTTCATCTTATTTTTCCCGGATACTTAATGGTTTGCTCTAAATCATTTTTCTTGCAAGAAATGGTTTTCATTGTTTACTTTTGCGTCGTAAATGATATAAATGTATGGTTTTTGACTTTATTGCGGTACGTTTTCTGGATATTATAGATATACTCCTGGTAGCTTTTCTCTTATATGAACTTTACAGTCTTTTACGGGGAACAGCGGCCATAAATATCTTTATCGGTATCGTTGCCATATTGATCATTTGGCGCCTGGTTTCAGCGCTCGAAATGGAATTGCTCAGTAAAATTCTCGGTGGTTTTATCAGTGTTGGGTTCATTGCCCTAATTGTTGTCTTTCAACCCGAAATCCGTCGTTTCCTGCTCTTCCTGGGAACACCCAATGCCTTAAACCGCATCCGGGATAACCTGTTTTTCTGGCGTTTTAATATAACGAATGCTCCCAAACTCAAGGTAGAGCATGTGGTTAAAGCCTGCCAGAGTTTGTCGAATAAAGATATGGGGGCGCTTATCGTGCTAGCGAAAAAAAATGAACTCAATAGTTTCGTGGAAACCGGCACCAAGCTCGAAGCCAATATTTCCAGTGCGCTCTTGGAAAACATTTTCTTCAAAAACTCGCCGCTGCATGATGGGGCGGTTATCATCCAAAAAAATAAAATAAGAGCCGCGCGATGTGTCCTGCCAATCACCCGAAACAGGAATTTTCCGGCTATTTACGGGCTTAGGCATCGGGCCGCCGTTGGTATCTCCGAACAAACCGATGCAATCGCCATAGCCGTTTCTGAAGAGACGGGAAAAATATCGTATGCCAAGGGAGGATCGCTACATCCCCACCTCACGGCAACCCAACTTAAAAAAGTGCTTTCCGAAGAATTTAAAGGGTAAAAGCTAGTTACTCTTTCCCGCTTCTTCTTTTTCAAATTGCTTAACCAATTCTTCGGGAGACTTTCCAAGATGCTTCAATGACATCTCCACATCATCGGCAAATTCATGTTGGGGATATTCTTTTAGAAAATTTTGATAAAATTTTTCAGCCTTAGCTAATCTTCCCTGGTAGTTTTCATAAATATATGCCTTAAGAAAGGTAACCTCAGCACTTTTTTCAAAATCCGGATAGCTCTTGAGGATTTTATCGAGTTGCTTCATGGCCTTTTCGGCACGTCCCATATTCATATAAATATCCGCGGCTCTGAAAAGATATTCGGAAGCCAAAGAATCTTTGGGTTTTTTATCGGCATACTCGACATAATCTCCCGCTAATGAAGCCATTAATTCTTCATCGGTTTCTTGCCGGTCATTATCACCGTACAATTGTTCTTCCTGCTGAGCGATCTTCTCCTTTAGCGTAGTTTCATTATTGCAGGCCATAAAGGCTGGTAACATTAATACGATGGTTAAAGCAATTACTTGTCTCATTTTTATGTTTTGGTTTTACTGGATTTCTTCATAAAAGGAAAAATCATCCGGTACTCTACTTCCACTCTGCCTTTGGAAATATTACTTAGCTTGCTGCGAAGCATCGTCTTGCGCATAGTACTTAAATGATCGGTAAACAAGATACCTTCTATATGGTCGTATTCATGCTGAATAATCCGGGCAATCGTTCCACTGTAATACTCATCATGAAAATTCCAGTCGGCATCATAATATTTTATATAAATGGCGAATTTTCTGGGTACTTCTTCCCTGATATGGGGAATGCTAAGGCATCCTTCTTCCATCAAACCCTCCTCACCTTCATGATGTGTGATCCGGGGATTGATGAATGTAGTACGCATATTCTCGGCCCCGGATATTTGGTTGGAATAAGGGGTCGCATCAACAATAAATAACCGTAAAGATCTGTTGACCTGGGGAGCCGCCAAACCCACTCCCTCCGAATAATGCATGGTATGCCACATATTTTGAATCAGCTCCTCCAGTTTGGGCTCGCCTTGCTCTACTTCCCGCGTTTTCTTTCGTAAGACAGGGTGACCGTATGCTGTTATCGGTAAAACCATATTAAATATTTTTGCTCTCTAAATAGGACTGTAAAATAATTGTTGCACTGATCTGATCCACCAGATCTTTGTTTTGTCGTTGTTTCTTTTTTATCCCTGAATCAATCATGGTCTGAAAGGCCATCTTTGAAGTAAACCGCTCATCCATCCGCTCTACCGGCATATCCGGGAAAGCTTTGCTTAGCTTCTTCAAAAACGGCTTGATGAAATCAACAGCTTCCGATTCCGTGTTGTTCATCTGTTTGGGTTCGCCAATCACAAAGCGCTCTACGGGTTCGCGGCTGCAATAATCCTTGAGAAAGTCTATCACTTTTGCGGCCTCCACTGTTGTGACGCCGTTGGCTATCATTTGCAGTTCGTCCGTAGCAGCAATCCCTACGCGTTTCTTCCCATAATCAATGGCAACAATTCTTCCCATTTTTTGATTTTGTGCAAAATTAATTAAAATACTGTCATAACCGAAAATTTACTAATTTTGAATTTTACAAAACCATAATATGGAAAGGCGTTATGCAACAAAACCGGAAGATTATTGAGGAGGCATGGGAAAACAGGCAGATGCTGGATAAGCCGGAAGTACAAAAAGCCATAACTGATTCAGTAGATATGCTGGACCAGGGTAAAATACGTGTAGCTGAGAAACAGGGGGATGAATGGCAAGTCAACGAATGGGTGAAGAAGGCCGTCATTTTGTACTTTCCTCTTCAAAAGATGGAAACCATGGAAGTAGGCTTTTTTGAATTCCATGACAAGATAAAGCTTAAGAAAAATTTTAAAGCGCAGGAAGTGAGAGTTGTGCCGCACGCCATAGCC
The DNA here is from genome assembly GCA_021740175.1 of Bacteroidales bacterium. Classification (GTDB taxonomy): domain Bacteria; phylum Bacteroidota; class Bacteroidia; order Bacteroidales; family JAIPAH01; genus JAIPAH01. The sequence goes on along the minus strand of JAIPAH010000043.1, from coordinate 2,925 downwards.
CGCTATGGGTCACATCTTTCGAAAGGTGTGGTCATGATGCCCTCCTATGTGAACATAGGGGCCTACGTAGGCAGCGGTACCATGATTGACACATGGGCTACCGTGGGATCGTGCGCTCAAATAGGAGAAAAAGTACACCTGAGCGGCGGCGTTGGGATAGGCGGCGTACTGGAACCCCTCCAGGCTAAGCCCGTTATCATTGAAGACGGGGCTTTTATCGGTTCAAGGGCTGTGGTTGTTGAAGGAGCCATGGTAGAAAAAGAGGCTGTGTTGGGGGCCAATGTTGTTATCACGCATTCCACCAAAGTTATCGATGTGACCGGCCGGGAGCCGGTGGAATACAAGGGGCGGATACCGCAACGGGCGGTAGTTATACCCGGTTCTTACACGAAAAAATTCCCCGCCGGCGAATACCAAGTTTCCTGTGCCCTGATTATAGGACAGCGAAATCCGTCTACCGATCTAAAAACATCACTGAATCAAGCACTAAGAGATTATGATGTCGTCGTCTAAAAAAAAGTTCCAAAAAATACTCGTCATCCAGACAGCCTCCATCGGGGATGTCATTTTAGCCACACCGGTGGTGGAAAAGCTGAAAGCCAATTACCCGGAAGCTGAAATTGACCTCCTGATGCGCGGCGGTTTCGAATCCCTTTTGCTCGGACATCCTCATGTGCGTGCCATTTTATCATGGGATAAATCGGAAAAAAAATATAATAATCTTACCCAATTATTGAGTTATATCAGAGGTCGAAAGTATGACTTAGTAGTTAATCTCCAGCGCTTTCTTTCGACGGGAATCTTGACCGCCTTTTCCGGGGCCAGGGTCACAACTGGTTTTAATAAAAACCCCATGAGTATTTTTTTCTCAAAACGCGTCAAGCATCAAATCGGGTTGAAATATCCCGATGTACATGAAATAGACCGCAACCTGGCGGTTATTAATTTTATTCATGATGATACCCGTTATAAGCCAAAGCTCTATCCCGGCAAAAAAGCCTACGCCAAAATCAGCCAATACCGAACTCAAAGCTACATCACCGTTACACCGGCTTCTATATGGTACACCAAACAATATCCTGTAGAAAAATGGGTAGGGTTCATCAACAATTTGCCCCCGGAATATAACGTTTATCTCTTGGGAGCGGGGAGTGACCAGGAGATTTGTGATGAGATAACTAAGAAAACCCAAAGAGATAATATATTAGACCTTTGCGGGAAGTTAACCCTGCTCGAATCAGTAGCATTAATTGCCGGGGCTGAGATGAATTACGCCAATGACTCGGCAGCCCAGCATATGGCTTCGGCTATGAATGCCCCCATAACCACGGTTTACTGTTCGACCGTACCGGAATTCGGTTTTGGTCCTTTATCGGACGATAGTGCGGTGATTCAAACTGATGAAAAACTGGATTGCCGCCCATGTGGTTTGCACGGATTCAAAGCATGCCCTGAAGGTCATTTTAAATGTGCGGAGATTGACAGCAATAAATTGCTAAAACGTTTGGAAAAATGACAGACAATGAAAAGGAAAAATTAAGCAAAGAAGTAGAAAATGCAGCCGAGGTTTTGTTGCGAGGCGAAACTATCCTCTACCCCACAGATACAATATGGGGGATAGGTTGTGATGCCACTCGTGCTAAAGCGGTAAAAAAAGTATTTGACATAAAAATGAGAGATGAATCAAAAAGTCTCATCATACTCATAGATAAAGCGGAACGACTCGAACACCATACAGATTATTATTCAGATGTGGTTTATGATTTGATACAAGGCTTTGACAAACCCACCACCATTATATATCCCGGAGCAAAAAATCTGGCTAAAAACCTAATTGCTAAAGACGGAACCGTGGCTATACGGGTAGTGAATCACGAATTCTGTCAGAAGCTTATAAGCCGTATCAATCGACCCATTGTTTCTACATCAGCCAATCTCTCGGGTGAGGATGCTCCATCAATATTGTCTCAAATAGGAGCTAACATCCGGGAACAAGTCGATTATATAGTCGACTGGGAACAGGATGTCGTACGGGATACGAAACCATCAACCATCTTAAAACTCAAAGAAAACGGAATGTATGAAGTGATCCGGTCATAATTCGTTTATCAACGGGAATTAACCGGTAAAAAACCATTCTTTACATCGTTGACGTTCCGGACTGCAGTGGGAAGGAAATTATATCAGCCACTAATTAAATCTTCCTTTTATCAATCCTTTACAAGTCAATAAACAGATTATGACAAAACAAGGAGGTTGCTGAAGACTGGTGACCCTTACCTCCTCCATCTCCCCCTACGAGCAGGGGGAGAGTAATTTGTTGCAGTCATTATGATTATTCTACACCAGCGGGTTTTAAAAGTCTTCCCTGATTGCAGGGGAGATTTAGAGGGGTAGACAGAATGCCAGATTTGCTAGAAATGGCTTCAATTTTTAATTCCAGAATTTACAATTCCATTCTAAAAAAGGTTAAAAATAAATTTTCAGATTTTAATATAAATTCTGGTGGCTCTATTCTAATAAATGGTTGATAAGTTTAAAAATTTGTGTTTTAGATTTTGAAATTTCTCAGCATGTTCAATGATAGAGATCGGTAATTTTTTCATTGAGGTGTATAACTCAATACTAAACAAAGGGGGTTTTTTTACAGATTGTAGATTTACTAAGCCTTTATTAGAGGTAATGACGAGATTCCTCCTCCCCATGTTTCGCATCTAATGATTATTGCTAATACAAAAGCCTGATAGTGCGAAACATGAGTCGTCGGAATGACTTGATTTTGAGGACAGGTGATAGGGAAAAGGGGGCGCTGACACCTTTGTAAATTTTGTATGGCGTCAGCGCCCCCTTTTCCCTTGTTTCGCCCCCAATGCCCGTCATTCCGACGACTGGAATTGCGCTTTTGCAAACTTTGACTTTTTCATT
>JAIPAH010000220.1 GCA_021740175.1 Bacteroidales bacterium | reverse complement strand
TTATTAAAAACATTTGATAAAATTTATATTTTAAATTTACATGGGGACCAGAAAAAAAGAGAGGTGGGGGTCGACGGAGGTGTAGACACAAATGTCTTCGATATTCAACAAGGGGTGTCCATAAATATTTTTTTGAGAAGAAAGAAAAAAAGGGGCAACCAATTAGCAAAGATTTTTTATTTCGATATGCTTGGAGCCAGAAATATAAAATATGACAATTTATTTGAAAATACAATCAACAGTATCCCATGGAATAGAGTTGAACCGGAAAAACCTTACTTCTTTTTTGAGCCAAAGAATTTGAAAGCAATTTCTACCTATAATTCCTACATCAATCCCAAAAAAATGTTCTTAACTTACAATTGCGGAATTCAAACAAAGAATGACAAAATTGCTATTCAAAACAATAAAGAAAATATAGTTCAGGTAATTACCGATTTAAGCAAAGAAAACTCGCAATTTTTTAAAGAAAAATACAGGTTAAAAGATGGAGTATGGAAAGCTGAAAAGGCAAAATACGATATTGTTCAGAATGGGTACAATATCTGTAGAATTTTATACAGGCCTTTTGATTTTAGATATACGGCTTTAACAAAAAAATCTGGTGGGTTTCTTGGTCGTCCTAGATATGACACCATGAAACATTTTTTAAAGGAAAATATTGGATTAATATTAAATAGGCAGTCAATAGGTGACAACTTTTCCTATGTTGGAGTATCAAAAACAGTTATTTGCCATGGAACATTTTATTTGGGCAATAGGGGGCAAGATTATTTACTACCCCTTTACCTTTATCCTGATCCAGAGGGCATTGAAAAAGATGGTAAACGCACCCCAAACCTTAATACAGAAATTATCAAGCAGATTGCCGACAATCTGAATTTACAGTTCACGCCAGAAAAAGAAGATACTGCGGACACTTTTGCCCCGATTGATATCCTGGATTACATATACGCGGTACTGCACTCCCCTTCATACCGGGAAACGTTCAAAGAGTTTTTAAAAATCGATTTCCCCCGTATCCCATATCCAAAAGACCAAGAAACATTCTGGCGATTGGTTGACCTGGGTAGCGAATTACGCCAAATCCATCTGCTTGAAAGCCCAATTGTAGAAAATTTTATTACCTCCTATCCCAAAGAAGGCGACAATGTAATCACTCGCAAAATTGTGAAAAAAGACTTTGAAATAATCGATGACGAGAAACAGATAGGGCGTGTTTGGATTAATGACGAACAGTATTTTGACGGTATCCCTGTAATCGCTTGGGAATTTTATATTGGCGGGTATCAACCTGCACAAAAATGGCTCAAAGACCGGAGAGGCAGAGAGTTAAGCTTTGAAGATATCCAGCATTACCAGAAAATCATTGTGGCGCTTACCGAGACTGACCGAATAATGAAGGAGATTGATGGGGTTGAGTTTATGTGAGCCTTTTAGCGCCTTGTTGGTGGAGAACGTTTCTGTACGTGCGAAAAAGGCGTAACAAAACATAATATTGGAGGTGTTATGGTTAAAAAACGGTTGCTTGTGGTCTTCATTTTAACTGTCTCGATGATTTTATTGGTTTCATCCCATTCAACGAGCCAAGAAGTATCAAGGTGTCAAAAATTAAGTAAAATATATGACGAATGCAGATATACTATTAAACCAGATAAGCTTAATAGCCTTTTAAAGGACTTAGGCTATAAGGAAATACCAGAATGGAGTGATAGCGACTATAGAGAATTTGTAAATTCATATACTGAATGTTACAGGAATAAATGTGTAGAAGCAAACACCTATAGCTTCTGTTCTTTCACAAAAGAAAAATTTTTGAAGGATAGAGTAAAAGATAAAGTTATATCTGTCATAAAGAATGGTAAAGAGAGCATAATTAAAGCAAAAAAATTAAAAAATAAAATAACTGAATTAAAAAATAAAATTGATAACTTATATGCCGAAAAAGCACAATTAGAAGTTACGGAAAATATAAAGGTTACGGAAAATATCATCAACGAGTTGAAAGAAATCGAAGGAGAAATTGCAAGAAGCGATATTAGTCATTCGACAATACCGACAAATCAAAATACTACTTTTAATGATGCCTTAACCAAAGCAAGAGAACTTAAAGATTTTTTTGAGGAAAAGAAGAATGAAATGGGTGAAAGGCAGTTACTTGCAGAATATGAGAAGAAAATAGAACAAGCCAAAACTGTTTCAGAGCTAGAAAAACTTGTTGATGAAATTTACGATATACACGTAACGAGCCTTTATGAAGAACAAGATAGGGTGGCTGATTTAGCCAATAAAAAGATCAGACAAATTAGAATATCAAAAAAACGCGAGCAAATGCAAAAATATGCGAATAAGGCTGGTGTCCTAGATAAATATCTGGAAAAAAGGCTGTATATGTTTGCCGAAGAGGATTTTTTGCTGAAGGATTTTATTGCCGCAGTGGTTAAAGCTAAGCAATATAAGAAATTTACAAAGTCACATTTAGATAGTAATCTTTACATATTGGAATTAAAAAATAGCAGTGAGCTGTTTTTCAAGTTAGGCAAATTTTACCCAGAAAATCAGCAGTTTTACGATGATTTATCTGAAGATGTAAAAGGATATCCATGTTTTTTATTGTCAAAAATAAAATCCAGTAAGGGAAGTAAAAAAATGTCAAGCTTGCGTGAGAGTGGAATGATAATTGACAAGCTCTACGTTCAATTTACCCAAATTTCTGAGGGTTACCGCTAATACATTTTTTGCATGAAAACATTATTAATGTTTTCCGGAATGAACATTCTGCTAATGAAACAGACACGCTTTTTGAAAATATTGGCGCCATGAAAATTAGATAGAGACAACGAGTACAAAGGGGGAGGTAAAATGGCCAACTCACTTGAAACCTTACCGGTACACGAATTTATACTTGAATTCAGTAGCCAGTTGGGTGTTGAGGAGAAGTCAAAAATTTTTAACCGTGCTGTTGAAATATCAAATAAGATTGCCCCCGCCTTATATGAAAAGGTGGTTAGACCAACATCAAATGAGGAACACGGCAATTCAAACTCAAATGTCTTGAAGAAAGCAACCAAAAAGTTTACCGAGGAAGTTTTAAAGTTAGATAATGAATTGATGCAGAAGCATATGGGGGAAGATTGGGAAGATGAGATGGGATTTCATGCAATTACAGCAGATGATATCGTTGCTGGCATTGGGCAACCTGACCCCTCATTTCCCAAGTTGGAGATGGTTAAGTACATTTTAATGCGGGATGAGTTTGCAATCAGAGAAGGCTTCATAAAAGGTATGGGTACTGATTGATTGGGGGCAACCAATAATTGCGAAATTAGATTTGCTTTCTTTTAAGCGATAAGCTAAATTTATTCCCCGAAATTATTCAGTATTCAGAATTGCACAATGTATATCTGCTTCTACATATCACTGCATTTTGGGTTAACCATACATTTCTTTGGATTTTAAAAAAAAGAGGAAAAATTTCTATGGTAACATATACACTTTTAGGGCAACTTGCGTTGCGATTTGCCAAGCATCCTGAAAATTTAGCGACAGAAGCTCTATCATACATTTTATATCGTTCAAAAATAGCTGAACAATCTCTGCTCAAGTTCGTTCAAAACTTAGGCCTCGATGTGCCTGTGAATTTAAAGTTTCAAACTCAAGAAGGAAACACTGATGGTTCTATACCTGATCTTGTGGGCAGCGACTTAGAGGGAAGAAAAATCATAATTCTTGAAGCGAAGTTTTGGGCAGGTTTAACTGATAATCAGCCTGTGGCTTATATCAAACAACTTCCACACAATCATGATGCCATTTTGATGTTTGTCGCTCCTTCGTTAAGGATTGGCCTTTTATGTAAAGAAATAAATCAGCGTTGCAAGGAGGCGGGGATCACGACTAACAAGGAACAAAAACTTTCTGATGAATTAATTTTGTACAATATTGACAGTTATCATAACCTTGCAATACTGAGTTGGCGTGCCCTATTGACGCATATCATTCATGATTTAAATATTGAAGGTGAATTTGAGACTATTTCGGATATTCAACAGCTTCAAGGGCTTTGTGACCGTATGGATGAGGAAGCTTTCCTTCCTCTTCGATCGGAAGAGCTTACATCATCAACACCCAAACGTTTAATTCAATTTTGTTGGATTGTAGATGAGATAGCAAATCAAACAGTTGCAGATAAAATGGCCTCGATCGACGGAGTAAAGACAAGCGCAGGTTTGGGATATTATTCCAGGCCGTTCAAATTACCTGGTTTCCTTTGTTTATTACAACTGAATTTCGAGTACTGGGCCAAGCATAGGTACACCCCGCTATGGTTAAGCGTCAGGGATGCAGATTTAAAGCTATCCCAGAAGGTAAAAGAGGCCCTTTCACCACTTGAGATTGAGGACCCGCCGCGAGTTATTTACATAGAAACAGAGGCACTTGTGCCGCTTAGACTAACTTTAGGAGTTGATCGTACCACCGTTATAAACGATTTGATGCAGCAAGTTCGTGAGCTTTTAGCCTTGCTAAAAGACAATGAAGAAGAATTGTTTAGACAATTAATGAAAAGCTACATCTCTCAGGCAGACTATAAAGAAAAAATAAACAGAGGTGAACTGAAAAGAAAAGCTAAATTGGAGAATGACCTGCAATTTGAAGAAGAGCATCCAAACCACCCACTTGCTAGCTCCGTAGTATCTGAGCGAATAGATGCGGCAGAAAAAATTAGGGAGATAATAGTAAAAAGTCCAGAGAACATTAAAGAACAACATCTTAATCTTCTGCACAAAGCTGTTTTTGACTGTAGTGCAAGTGTGAGGCTTGTTATTGTACAAGCGATAGGTCTTTTATCACACCCTGATTCATTACAAACTCTGCAAAAGCTTTATGACGAAGAAGAGGAATCAAATGCAGTAAAAAAAGCTGCAAAGGAGGCTATCGAAGTTATAAAAGGAGATCTAAAGATTGATGAAGGGCATTTTATCAGGACTGAATTGGTTTATATATAGGGAATTCATAAGATTTTTGTAATTAATTCAGGCTTCCATTATTTTAAATAAATACCAGTGCCGTCATGCAAAACGTACTCCCTGCGGGAATTTTCTCCGGAATTACCATGGTCATCCCTTTTCCAACCCTCTGAGTGTGTGTAACCAGGTCCCCATTCCCGCAAGGACAAAAGCACTGAGTTACAAATTATAGCCCCCTCTGCTTATTCAGTCTTAAGCTTTATACCTGCCATTCCGGCCATTTTTACAAACTCCCCCGTTTAACCGATTGACCACCACCACACCCCCTATGCCTATGGGAGGGGTGGTGCCTGTAATCAAAATGATATTTCCCCTTGCCCGTAAAATGGCGTGGTCGCTGAGACTG
>JAIPAH010000042.1 GCA_021740175.1 Bacteroidales bacterium | reverse complement strand
TGTTGATGGTTCCCGGAATATTGGCTTTCATAAAATACAAAGGTTTAAGAAAAAGTTTAATTTTTAAAAATAATAAAATTTAAACCTACGCTGTTTAAAAAGGACAAAAAATCCACTTTGTCCTCTGTTTCTTACCAACCCATGTCATCAGAGAAGCTAATTAATACAACACCTGCTTTTCAAACCCAACCCCCGTGGCAAAGATTTCAAATAGTTCGCGGGAATGATCCAACCACTTTTCCATATTGCTATTGGGGGAGAAAGAAACAATCTTAAACAGAATATTTTTTGTTTCATTACGAATCATTGTTCGCTCGCTGTCGCTGGTGGGGCTTCCGAAAGGTCCTATTTCATCGCTGAATACCGGGAGATTCTTCAGATTCAGGTCATATTTCCCGATGCCGCGATAGGTTTCGCCCTCTCCGGCAATTCTGAAAACTATCTCCCCCTGGATTTTATCTGCATCATAAAGGCAAATTCCAAAACCGGAACGAATGGAAATCAGGTTGGTGATATCAACAGCATTGTTAATAAAATACAACCCTTTGCCCTGGATGATTCGACGCTGCAGGGCTTCGGAGCTTACGCGATAACGCGCCGGCTTCTTTCCTAAAGCTTTGTAAGCTTCCCTGGTATCTTTAACCGCAGGTAAGGCAGCAATATCTTCTATACTTTCTTGTTCCCGGATGTTTTCAGCCTCGCGATTCAATAGATCGACAAGTTCACGGGGACTCTCTTCGACCTTTACATTGGCTTGTAAAGCCCCTATTATTAGGGCCGGAACGGTTTCTCTTAACCCGGGTGATATTTCAATAGGTTTCATGGGCTCTTTTTAAACAAATATCAAAAATTTTTCCTTCCGAGTCATCAGACCTTTACAGGGCCGCATATCACTGATGACAAAACAAGGAGGTTGCTTAAGGTCGATATCTTGTATCCCCTCCGTCTCCCCCTACAAGCAGGGGGAGAGAAAAATATGTCCGGCTTTCGGATATAATGGGCTGACTATATTTCAAGTACGTATTTTATAAAAAAAGCTTACTTAACGCTAAAACAGGACTGAATATTTTTTAGGACGGTCGGAAGGTGTGCAAGCTCTTCGTTTAAAGGCCTCATTCTTCAAGTCTCCCCTGCTTGCAGTTGAGATTTAGAGGGGTATACCTTTTGGAAACTATCTCTTATGCAAAAGAGTTGGAAGTTTTTACCGACCTTTAACCCCATCCGTCTCCCCCTACAAGCAGGGGGAGAGAAAAATATGTCCGGCTTTCGGATATAATGGGCTGACTATATTTCAAGCACATATTTTATAAAAAAAGCTTACTTAGCGCTAAAACAGGACTGAATATTTTTTAGGACGGTCGGAAGGTGTGCAAGCTCTTCGTTTAAAGGCCTCATTCTTCAAGTCTCCCCTGCTTGCAGGGGAGATTTAGAGGGGTAAACAGAACGCCAAAACTACCCTAAATATCTCCAATCTTTTAATACTCTTTTTTATTAAATCAGAGAACCACAGAAAGCCCTTTTATCTGGAAAAATTCTCCCGTGAATCCATCTCCATTTCTGTCCAGGGCATTTGCTTTATGAGGATAAAATCATCATCAACAGGGTCGTAATGGTATAGGTATCGCCGTTGGCCGGTCTTATCGCGGTTGATATCTATGAAGCGGTTCAGGTAATAATCATAAACATACTGGGCGTAGTTGCGCCCCATATCTTTCATGAATTCATAAATATCACCTTTTTCAAGTTTATGCTCCTCGAAGCGATATTTTACCTTTCCGGCTTTACGATTTCGGTAAAAATACCCGTCGATATAATCGGTGATAGAATCCTGCATATAAAAAACCTTTTGTTGATCCGTCCTATGACGGGTAAGTTTTAACCACGTATTCAGGTCTATAGCATTCAGCTCCATGTTCTTGTAATAGACGCGGTCGCCTACATAACCCCTGTCGCGAAACAATTCCGTGTATTCGTTCATCTCCATTTGCGGAAAGCTCACAATGATGGGTTTTACGGTATCCTTCCCGATAAGGGGCGCCACTTCTTTGCCTTGGTAAACATCAAAACCAAGGTCTTCCAATTCTTTATAAAAAGCTTTGCTGAAATTATCTTTAAGCTGCTCTTCATCGAGATGCTGGAGATATTTGCTCTCGTAAAACCTTATAGAGTCAACTTGCCACGATTTCATGCCGGTAGTGTCCTTATCCGTTTTCCGGTATGAAACCATGTAGAATTTTTGAGGTTTCTTGAAAACTACCGGGGGTTTGGGCGCTTCTTCAACAAATTCTTTAGCCAGGCGTCTTTCAACACTGCAACCGATAAATAAAGCGGCAAGGACTGCCAGCGCTCCTAATTTCAGCAGTCCTTTGCCTTTAATATGTCCTGATATTTTCATAATCGCATCTTTATAGTATGACACTCCGAAAGTCCTGATAGTTTTCATTGACCCGGAGTTGGTATGGATTCCATCAGCATAATCAAAACAAATATCATGCTAAAATGGCCTATCCGAAAGTATAAAGATACTACTTTTTAAGCAATTCTTCCCCGAATTTTCGACCATAATCCAGGGCCTTCTGCTGCTCCTTGGAATCCGGGCTGAATTTCACAAAGACACCATCATCCAGCACTTTTAACTTAAGCTGTTCGAGGGCACTTGTGATCATTTTAGAAGCTTCGCCGCTCCATCCATACGAACCAAAAGCCCCGGCCAGCTTATTCTTATCGCGTAACGGATTAATGACGGCAAAAAGCTTGTAAATAGGCAGCAATATATTCTGGTTAATAGTCGGTGAGCCTATGATGATTGCATTGGCACGGGTTATACGTTCATCCATATCGCCAATGGCCATCATTTCAATATCGCTCACTTCCACTTCAATGTCGCCTGCCTGGCGTATGCCTTCGGCGATTTTTTCCGCAAGATCTCCTGTTTTATGATAAGCTGAGACATAAGGAATAAACACAAAGTTCTTTTGGGGATATTTCAGGGCTTCCCGGGAATATTCCTCCGATTTGTCCACCCATTTTTTCCAGTCGTTCATCAATAAAGGCCCATGCCCCGGAAGAATGGAATCAATTTCCAGGGGACGTATCTTCTCAATGGCCTTTAACATAAAACGACTATAAGGCTTAAGGATGACATCGAAATAGTAATCGAAAGCATCGGAAAAATCCCCGACTTTGTCATCAAACATCCGCTCATCAGCATAATGGCAGCCGAAAGCATCACAGGTAAATAAAAGTTTATCTTCCTGGAGATAGGTGAATATCGTATCGGGCCAATGCAGGTTGGCAGCCCCGATGAATTGAAGGGTCTTATTACCTAAATCAAGGGTATCACCGTCTTTGACGATCATACTGTTAAAATCGACGTCAATAAGATCGCCCAGGTAACGCAGCGCGTTCTTACTTCCCACTACCGTTGCCTCAGGGGCGAGGTTAAGCAGGTTTTTGACATTGCCGGAATGATCGGGTTCGGTGTGATTGAGGATGATATACTCAATCTCTTCGGGGTTAACTACTTGCTTGAGCTTATCCCGATACACATCCCAAAACTTCTCCTTCGTTGTATCGATCACCGCCTTTTTATCGGCATTAATAAAATAGGAATTGTAGGTTGTCCCGTATTCCGTTTCCATCACGACGTCAAAAGTGACAATGTCTCTATCGAGGACACCTATCCATTTTACATCATTATTAACATCCAGTATTTGATTGTTTTTCATTTTTCGTAGATTTTATTTCACGTTTTAGAACAAAAATAAAAGTATTTTTTTACTTAAAATCGATCTCGATTTGATCTTCCTGGTCGGTCTCATTTTCAGCATCCTGTATTTCATTCTCCTCTCCTTCTTGTTGTTCTTCGCCCTCCTCTTCACGGGCTTTTTCTACTTCTTCGCAGGGCAAAGATTCCAGAATATGAATTTTTTTGATTTTATAAGCCGAAAGCTTATTTCCGATAGCCTTGTAGCCTTTTATTCCAATAAAAGAAGACAATTCCAGCTGCTCCTTTTCGCGGGGTTTCTTGCGCTTCGTATTATCAAACGCCAGTTCAATACGCGGACATCTATCAGAAGTCAGATAAATCAGTTTGGTATCTTTATGGTCAAAAAGAAAAGCCTGGACTTTTTCGGCCGCTTCGGCAGTAAAACGCTTCACATAATAATCCTGGCGCTCGCCGTGATAGTAGACGGCTGTATATATCCGGTTTTCATCGAATTTCTCAATCCTGAAAGCATCTTCATCAAAATGCGTCGTCAGGTCATATCCATGCAGGCGATAATACTTATCTCCGAAGAAGCTGATAATTTTATCCCCTTCACCGAAAGAGCCGAGATATTTTCCCTCTGCGTCCGTATTCAGCCGCATCACATTTTCATCCAGCCACACATCCATTCCGCCAAAGGTCGAGATGCCTTCTTCCTTTTTCTTGATTTTCCGGATGGCATGTCTGGTCAGGATATTCCCTTTGGCAGAGCGGGAACGTACGGGCAATTTACTGAAATCGTAAGTGAAAGATTTATTTTTTAACCGGGGGCGGGGAGATAAGTGTACTTCGATGACTTCCGCCTCCCCGTTGGGATTCGCCGTAAAATAAATAAGTTTTGATTTCGGATTGCCCTGGGTAATGTCGTATTTGCGATCCTTTTTAATGCTGCTAACGGGAAACCGCTTCACAAAGTAGCGACCGTTTAATCCGTCGCGGTAGATGACATTATATACCGTACGCTCATCGTTTTTTTTGAAAACGCCCAGGTAGGTCACATCTTTGCCGATATGTACTTTTTCTCCCACCCGGGTTACGTGGAATGTCCCATCGGAATGAAAAATAATTATATCGTCCAGGTCTGAACAATCGGTGACATACTCCGCTTTTTTGAGTCCGGTTCCGGCAAAGCCTCCATCGCGGTCGATGTATAATTTCTGGTTCGCCACGGCAGCCATAGAAGCTTCAATGTTCTCAAAATCGCGGATTTCGGTTTTTCTTTCTCGCCCTTTCCCGTGTTTCTTTTTAATCCGTTTGTAGAAACTAATCGTATAGTCCACGATATGCTCCAGGTTATACTCTACTTTTTCAAGCTCCTTCTGGAGGTTGCGCAGTAATTCATCGGCTTTAAAAGTATCGTACTTTGAGATACGCTTGATTTGAATCTGTGTTAGCTTGATAATATCATCCCGCTTAATTTCCCGGTAAAAATCTTTTTTGAAAGGCTCCAGTCCTTTATCGATCGTCTTGAGGATTTCTTCCCAGGTCTCGCATTCTTCAATATCCCGGTATATCTTGTTCTCGATGAATATTTTTTCCAGCGATGAAAAGAGAAGCTTTTCCTGCAATTCCCCTTTTTTGATCTCCAATTCCCGTGTAAGAAGCTGTTGCGTTTGTCCCACGGTTTTGAGAAGGATTTCGCTTACCCCCAGGAATCGGGGTTTATCTCCGTCAATGACACAAGCATTGGGTGATAGGGATACCTCGCAATTGGTAAAAGCATAGAGCGCATCAATTGCCTGGTCGGCGGAGACGCTGTTGTGCAGGATCACCTGGATTTCTACGTTTTCCGCCGTATTGTCATCAATCCGTTTAATGCGAATCTTGCCTTTTTCATTGGCATTAAGGATACTGTCTATAAGGCTGTGAGTCGTTTGGGAATAGGGGATCTCTGTAATGGCAAGCGTCTTTTTGTCTACCTTATTGATTTTGGCTCTGACCCTGATGCGGCTACCTTTTTTTCCGTCGCTGTAGCGGCTAACATCTACCATGCCTCCACCGGGAAAATCCGGATAAAGAGTAAAGTCTTTTTCCTTTAGCACATTGATGGAGGCATCGATCAACTCGTTAAAATTGTGGGGCATAATTTTGGAAGAAAGCCCTACGGCTATTCCTTCCACTCCCTGCGCCAACAACAGGGGAAATTTCACGGGCAACGTGAGCGGTTCTTTGTTTCTGCCGTCGTACGATAGGGTCCAATCCGTAGTCTTAGGGTTAAAAGCCACATCATGGGCAAACTGTGACAGCCTGGCCTCGATGTAACGCGGGGCCGCCGCACTATCGCCGGTCAACACATTCCCCCAGTTCCCCTGGGTATCGATCAACAATTCCTTTTGCCCCAGTTGCACCAGCGCATCACCGATAGCTGCATCACCATGCGGATGATATTTCATCGTATGGCCGATGAGATTGGCCACTTTGTTAAACCTTCCGTCATCCAACTCATACATAGCATGCAGGATGCGCCTGTGAACCGGTTTAAGCCCGTCCACGAGGTTCGGAACGGCCCGCTCGAGTATCACATAAGAGGCATAATCTAAAAACCAATTTTCATACATCCCCTCCAGTGATACGGTTTTGTGCCACGTGCCGTTTCCGTCTCCCTGTTGTTCGTTTGTATTTTCTCTTTCCTGGTTGTTATCGCCTTGCTGTTCTTCTTCCATGCTGTTTTTTTGATTCATATCATCTAGTAACCTCTTGCCGGATTTATCAAAATAAGCCCAAAAAATTCATGCTCTCCGAACCTATTCCTTACCGGTCAAAAATTCCTTAAGGGAAAATCTCCTGCTATTTTAAAAAGCGCAAAAATAATACTTCGATTCCTAAAAATACCAATGCCAGCACAACAAACCATCGCCATAAGGGGTAACCGGCCTGATTTTCTTCGATTTGCCGCCGTAAGGGTTTGGGACTATCTTCATAGACTGTCATATCCGTTTGTATATTATCCTCGGCTGCCTGTTTCATCTCTTCCTGTGAAAACATCGCCAAATCAGATTCCACCCGGTCATAATTAAAGGACAGGTAGCCCTGTATTGAGTCGTTATATTGTACGCGGTAATGGCCGGCCTTTTTGACCTTATTCTCCATTTGAAGACCATCGGGGCCTTTCGTTATGGGAGGTATAATTTCATAGTCACCGTTTACCCGTTGTAGCTTAACCACCCGGTCTTCGCTCTCAGGGCCTCTCAAAGAGAGACTTACCGACTTATCACTACCGGTAAAATGAAAAAATTCCCCGCTCTTTTGGCTCAATACAGCCATACGATGAAAGGTGGGGACAAACAAAGCATGGCGCTGAAGATTGGTAAATTCATCCCCAAGGGGCGATGCCAATTGGTAAATTGTTGAATTCCCCCTCCTTTCCGTTAGCAAGAAAGGTTTGTCGTTTAAAAGGCGCATCAAAACATCTGCGCCGGGTTTTCTACTTATCGAATAGTGTTTATTGATAACCGGCAGGTCAAAATTCTTATCGCTTGTTAAATCAATATTTTCCATAAATACATTTTCGTATAAGGGATGAGAAGTAGCAATATCGACTACTTCCGTGGAGCTACTATCGGAAGCCGTATAACGGCTAATATCAAGTTCATCGGCAATGCGCTGATTGGCGCTGAGCTGCTCATCATCAGGCAGGATAAGCACGTCGCTCTGCCCTTCTGCAAGGGTTTTATTCAATGTTTGAGTAAGGCCGGATGATATAGTTTCCACTTCGTTGAGAATAATAAGGTGGTTATCAGCCAATTGTGAATAATTAAGCTTCAAGGCGCTGGAAGAAGTATACCTTATAAGCGAATCTTTTTGGAACAACCTTGCCAGGTAAGGACTGGGCCGATCTTCATATATCTCAATGACTTTGACGGCCGGTTTTATCTCATAAGAAAAATAAAACACATCGTCAAAAGTCACAGGGTTATCCACAATCTCGAGGCGGGCTTGATGCCACCCGGTTTGCCGGTTTGTGAAGGAGAGTTCGGTCTCCACCTGTTGGCCTGCTTTGACCGAAAAGCTGGCCAAAGCCCGCTGCTCTCCATCAATCTTAAGTTTCAAAGGGATTTTCTCATAATCCCGAACCCCCGAATTTTTAAGGCTCACATGGAGTACGGAAGTTTGTTGTAATTGCCTGACCGGTTCTTCAAACCAACAACTATCGATATAAAGATTGTTGGGCTGGTTAGCCCTGATTTTAACCAGGTTTATATTGAAACTGCTGTCTGCTGCCACCCGGTCAATATCAGCAGTACTATTCTGAAAATCCGATAACAAGTAGATATGTTTATTGGCCTTTTCATCCACCTCGGAAAATAATTGCTGCTGCCGGGAGACTACATCCGAAAGCTTCCGGGTTGAAGGGGAGACGGAGACTTCCTCCACCAGGTTTTTTGCACGGGACTTATCGAAAAAGCGCTGGTGATAGGCTTTAAAATCATTGGATAAAAATTGAAAGCGGGCCGTAGCCGAATAAGAATCTATGATGTTATTGGCTTTTGATCGGGCTTTTGCCAAAAGCTTTCCTTCACCGGATTGCAGTTGCATGCTCCTTGAATTATCAACATACACACTTACAAAATTCTTGGCTTTTAAAGATGATTTCGTCTCTTCTTGTTCGGGGATAACCGGCTGAGCAAAGGCCGTAACAATAGCTATAACAGCCAGAATCCGAGCCAGCAGCACTAAAAGATGTTTGAGTTTGGACTGCTTTTCCGTTTCTTTTTTTAAATTGCGGAGAAAGGAGACATTGGTGAAATACACTGTCTTGTACCTCCTGAAATGAAACAGGTGGATAATAATAGGAATACTCACCGCCAGCAATCCAAACAAAAAATAAGGCTGAAGAAATATCATATATGCTTTCCTCTTTGCTAATGTTTTATTTCTCTCCTGGCATCATGCTAAATGCAATACCAAGCTTTATTTCGGGTAGACAAAAGTAAGCATTCTTAAGCGTATCATGAATTTCGTGTTGAAAAAGAAATTAACAGGGAGCGGGTTGTAATAATTTTACATTATTTTATTATTCTTTCTTCCCTTAAACAGAATAGACTGTCAGCTTCATACGATGCATACAGAAAATTCTGTATTTTTCCGATATAACTGAAGGGAGGCTTTAAGAAGGGAAACAAGCTGGTTTTATCCAATGAATTCATAATTGAGACCCGGATTTTGTTTTCTTTTTCAAAAAAAGAAACCAGTCATCTCTCTTCAAGTCCCCTTCAGGGGATTTAGGGGTAAAATGTGAGAAGCTAAAACTTATGTTGGTTGCTTTTTACCGGGAAACAGCTAACCTTTTTTACCCTCCAAACCTCCCTACCGTGCCCCGCCGGAATGGAATGAAGGCGGGGAAGGGAGGCTTTAAGAGGGAGCCATTCGTTGTTATTTGCGGTTTGTTTATTATTGAGACTTACATGATATTGTTTATAAATTAAAAACAGTAACCCGCCATCCCTCTTCAAGTCCCCTTTAGGGGATTTAGAGGTAAGGGAGGAAAATTGAAATATAAGCCGCCTTTTTCAGAGACACCAATCCACCCTCCACTCTCTATTCTCTGAAAATGACGATTCAACAATGAGATAATTGTAGAAAGCAGCAAGAATACCTCACCCAACCCTGGTCACCTTATCCACTCCTTTTACCTTCAGCAATTTATGGAACAAAGCATCAAGGTATTTGGTGTTTGTCACAAAGACCTTTATATGCCCCACAAAAGTACCATTATTGCTATTGAAAGATACCGATTGCATGTTCACTTTCAGGTCGTTAGAAATCACCTCGGAAATGTTGTTAACCACCCCGAGTTCATCTTTGCCGGTGATGCGCAGTTCTGACAAATAAGCGGATTCTTCATCGGGTTTATACCACTTGGCATCGATGATCCGGTAGCCGTACTTTTCCTTTAATTGTTTGGCATTGGGGCAGTTGGTTCGATGGATTTTTATTCCCTGGTTAACGGTCACAAAACCAAAGATGTCATCACCGAAAACGGGTTTACAGCAATTAGCCATTTGATAATCATTGATTTGCTCTCCATCGATAAGCAAGGCATCTTTTTGGGCCTTTCCCGAAGCTTTTTTCTTTGGCCCGGCTTTGTTTACTTTGGTTTCCTGTGTTGTTTTTGGTGCCGGCTCATTTTCAGCCGCCAGGATTTTTTTCAGATCAGAAATATCTATCTCCCCGCTACCGATGCCCTGGTAGAGGTCCTGGGCTGTATTCAACTTATAATGCTTTATAAGGTCCACCACAATCCGGTCATTAGAATCTATTTTCAGTTGATTGAGCTTCCGCGTTAAAATGGCTTTGCCTTCATCCACATCCTTGTATTGAATCTTTCGGAGAGCCCGGCGGATTTTATTCTTCGTACGGTTGGACTTAACAAAATGCACCCAATCGGGAGACGGCTTTTGATTGTTGGCGGTGATGATTTTTACTTGATCGCCGTTCTGTAATTCGTGTCGGATGGGAACATTTTTTCCGTTTATTATGGCTCCCGTACACCGGTCGCCCACCCTGGAATGGATTTGATAGGCAAAATCCAATACCGAGGCACCGGTAGGTAATTTTTTCAGATCATTCTGAGGCGTAAAAACAAAGATCGTATCCTTATAGAGATCGATTTTCGCCTGCTCCTTTTTGTCCAGTTCATTGGGATCGACATCTTCCAGTGTCTCCCGGATGGATTTAAGCCGCTCCTCGTTGCTATCCCGGTTGTCGCCTTCCTTATATTTCCAGTGAGCTGCCTGCCCTTTTTCGGCATTTTCATCCATTCGCCGTGTCCGAATTTGCACCTCCACCCATCGACTGCGGGGCCCTTTCACCGTAGTATGGAGAGACTCATAGCCGGTGGATTTTTTGGGAGCTGATACCCAGTCCCTCAAGCGTGTGGGATTCGGCTCATATTCATTGGTAATAAAAGAATAAACCCGCCAGCAATCAGTCTTTTCATCTTCAATAATATTATTCAGAATAATGCGGATGGCGAACACATCATACACCTGGTCAAACGGCACATTCTGATTCTTCATTTTTTGCCAGATGGAATGGATGGATTTAGAGCGCCCTTTTATCTCAAAATCAAAGCCATATTGTCTTAAAGCCTGCTCAATGGGTTGAATAAATTCCCTGATATATTTAGCCCTCGCTTCTTTTGTTTCCCTGAGCTTCCGCTGAATATTGGTATATATCTCAGGGTACATCGAATACATGGCATTCTCTTCGAGTTCCGTTTTCAGGTTGTAGAGTCCTAACCTGTGAGCCAGGGGGGCATACAAAAATGACGTCTCCTCCGCTGCGCGCTCTTTCGTCTTTTCATCCACGCCTTCGAGGGTACGCATAATATGAACGCGATCGGCCAGTTTCAATAGAATTACTCGTATATCGCGGGCCAGCGACAATAATAAATTCCTGAAATTCTCGGAGTATAAGGAGGGTTTTTCCACATAGATGTCCGAAATCTGCTTAAATTCCCTGATTATCAAACCAACAGTGGAACCAAAACGCTTCTCGATTTTATCGACAGGAACATCACACACATAGGGAACATTATGTAACAGCGCAGCTATAACCGAGGTAGATCCCACGCCAATCTGATCCACAAGCAAGTGGGCCACCTCTAGCGGATGGATGATATACAATTCATTATCTGCTCTTCTTTTCTCGCCACAATGCTTCTCCAAAAACCGGTATGCGTCCTTCACCTTTTCAATTTCCTGCTCTGTCGTAAGCGGAGACAGGTCATCAATCAATTGCCGGTATTTCGCTTCTATCTTCTTTTGCTCTCCGGGTTCTATCATAAGCCTCTGCGTCACTTATAAAATATATTAAAAAAACGCCTGAAAAGCAATCTTTACAGGCGTTTTTTCGTGATAACAAAGGTAATAATTATTCTTTGTCGTCCGATGGTTTATTCCCTGAATCCTCGTCTTCATCTTGTCCGATCTGTCCGCCTTCGTAACCGGTTTGAGAGGACTCTTCCGATGGTTCGGAAATGGATTTTCTCATGTTTGTATCCGCTTGAATATTTTCGAAACGGTAATAATCCATAACCCCCAGATTTCCATTGACGAGAGCTTCGGAAATTGCCTTAGGCACTTGCTTTTCAGCTTGTATTACTTCAGCGCGGGCTTCCTGGGCTTTTGCCTTCATCTCCTGTTCCTGGGCCACAGCCATAGCTCTGCGCTCTTCAGCCTTAGCCTGTGCAATGTTCTTATCAGCATTAGCCTGGTCGATTTGCAGACCGGCACCGATATTTTTACCAATATCGATATCAGCAATGTCAATTGAAAGGATTTCATAGGCTGTTCCCGAGTCCAGTCCTTTCTCCAGAACTACACGGGATATGGAGTCGGGATTCTCGAGGACCGATTTGTGGCTTTCGGCCGAACCGATAGAAGAAACCACCCCTTCGCCGACACGGGCAAGTACCGTTTCTTCACCGGCACCGCCGACAAGCTGGCGAATATTGGCTCGAACGGTGACCCGTGCTTTACAAATAAGCTGAATCCCGTCTTTCGCCACAGCTGTAATCGGGGGAGTTTCTATAACCTTGGGATTTACCGACATCTGAACGGCTTCCAGTACATCACGACCGGCCAGGTCAATAGCGGTAGCGGTTTGAAATTTGATATCCATATTCGCCTTATCGGCGGATATCAATGCATTCACCACATCCCGCACATGGCCCCCGGCCAGGTAGTGGGCTTCGAGATCATTCCGATACAGATTTAGTCCCGCTTTGGTGGATGAAATCATGCTCCTGACAATTACCTGCGGTGGTATTTTCCGCCAGCGCATAAAAACAAGCTGCAAAAGCGAGATTCGTACACCCGATAATAAGGCTGTGAACCACAACCCTACCGGGATAAAATAAAATATTATCCATAGCGCAAATATTGATGCTATGCCTATGGCAATATAAACAGCAACGCCTTCCATTTTTAAGTGTTTTTAGGTTTTACAATGATTTTATTTGATTCTATTTTTGCGATTATGACCGGCGTATTAGGGTCTATATAGCCGGAATAAGACTTTACCTCATAATAATCCTCATTAAAACGGGCTTTCCCCATCGGTGAGATTCTCGAAATGGTTACTCCCTCATCCCCTACTTTCGGCTGATATTTTTCGAAATGCTCCACCTTTCCCTGCAATTCGGATTTAAGCATAAGCCGGCGCCAGGTTTTCCCTTTAAGGGCAAAATAAAGAGCTACCACGGTAATAAGCACCGTTGAGCCCAGGAAAATAATTCCCGTCTCACTACCATACTGCTCGTAAGTTTGCCATATAGCCACAACGATGAGCCCGGAACCTATAATACCGGCCACAGTAGTCCCCGGGATGACGAGTATCTCCAAAAGCAAAAACAAAAGTCCGAGGACTATCAGCGTAATTAATAATGTCATATATGGCCCTATTCGATTTTAACTTTGAGTTCCCTTCGAATCATCTCATCATTTACGGGTTTCAATTCGTTATAACTGCCCTCAAGCACCGAGCATTTCCCCTTATAATGAGCTATCATGGCACTTTGCTCAGCTTGCTCCGAGGTGTGTTCACATACATCTATAAGCGTATTGATGACATGATCGAAGGTGTTCACATCATCATTATAGAGCACAAGCTCGTAAGCCCCTGTCATCTGTTGTTTTTGATCTTCTACCGGCTTTTCTTTTTCTTGTCCCATGGTAAAACTTTAACAGGCCTTAAAATTAAATATTCATTGCCTCCTAAAAAAATTTTTTTATTATAATTTTGCTAAATAAAGACGGGCAGAAGAATGAGCGGTAGAATAAACCTGTTAATAAATCAACTGCGTGAAAAGCTGAATAAGACATTACCCGGCGATGCGGCTCACAAACTCCTGGAGCCGCAAACGCGCCGGCATCATGAAGGCCGGGAACCCCTTGTCCATCCCCGCAAAAGCAGTATCATGATTATTATATACCCATCCGGGGACTTTTTCAGCACCTATACCATTCTGCGTCCCAAATATGATGGTGTACACAGCCACCAGATTGCTTTTCCCGGCGGCCAGGAAGAGAGGCAGGATGACAATCTTTTGGATACTGCCATTCGCGAAACACAGGAAGAAATTGACGTAACTGTCAGCAAAAACGAAGTTTTAGGAAAACTGACCGATATATACATTCCTCCCAGCAATTTTATGGTTGCTCCCTATATTGCTTTTCTCGACAGCAAACCTCAAACTAAAAGACAACCCTCGGAGGTGGAAGAAATCATTGAAGTAAATCTCAGGGAGATCATTGCTCCCGATGCCATTGTCAGCCGCAGCTTGTTTCTCGAACGTTATGGGGAAGTTCGTGTACCTTGTTTTATGGCCGGCGATTATGTAATCTGGGGAGCTACGGCTATGATCATGTCCGAGCTCAGGGAAGTGCTGAGAAAAATTTTTACCGGGCAGTAAATCAATAGGTCATCAACGTGTCGGGCTTTCAGCCCTTTGATTATATGTTTTATCAATCCACACAGGGTTCCATTTCATTCCACCCTGTGCTTTTACGGATCAGGGCTTCGCCCTTTTAAACGGATTAAAAATACTGTTCCAGTTAAATGAAGTAAGATGTTTGAATCAATTCCTCTTTAAAAAATGCCTGAAAGGCATTAACATAAAAGCACAGCCCGCCTAAATCCCGATTTTAGGGATTTAGGCGGACGAGGGGTGGAGCGAAGCGGAACCCTGTGAACAAAGGAATCGTATCAATCAAAGCTCTGAAAGAGCAGAACGTAGATACCTGCAATCTATCCATGAAAACAATGCGGCATGTTATTTTACAATGTTTTGAGCCCAAATGCCTGATTCTTAAAAATGTATCAGGAGTTATGATTCTATGATATTCTACATAAATAGTCGCCGGTACTCTCGAAAAAAATAGGGGTATTAACTTTTTTTCGAATTAGGAGTTCCGGATGTTCGGTAATTATAAACCACATAAGGCAAATATCTCTTCCCCCAATCGCAGGAAGTATGTTTAAATGCCTTATATGGTTCAAACTTACCGTTTCAGGCTAATCATCAATTTTTATTTCGTGATGAATATTCGCTACATCCTTCAGCATGTGCGTCACACCGCAATATCTATCCTGGGAAAGATTGACGGCCTTTTCCAGCTTCTCCCGCGGTAAATCTTTCCCTTTAAAATGATAAATCAATTTAATAGAATCATAATGTTTCGGGTGCTCTTCGGTATTGTTAGCTCCAACTTCTATGTAGAACTCATCCGGTTCGACACGCATTTTTCTGAGAATTGAGATAACATCCATAGCGGTGCAACCGGCAAGCGAGGTCAGTAGTAGCGGCTTAGGCCGCGGTCCCCTATCTTTACCGCCAACTTTTTCGTCGGCATCTATCATAAATGTATGACCGTTGACTTCTGCTTCAAAAGCCATGTCCTTGTCTAAAGATACTTTTGCTGTCGTTGTTTTACCCATGATTATTTGTTTTAGATTTTTTAGTATTTAATTCAATTTATTAAACAAATATCAGGAACTTTAGTTTATTTGCCTATAAAGAAACCGGGAATTATTCCGGCTCTCACCGAATCAATTCTTCTTTTCCCTTTATCATACAAATACACGATCCCCTTTTGCTGGTAATCGACAGCATCGGATACGGCAATATGCCGGTTCATAATCCCCAATGCATAAAAAAGTTTATCCCCTTCTGCCAAAAAAGGCTTTTGCGGCAGCGTATTTCCCGAAGTACTCATCCGGTAAACGCCCTGGTTAAGATAGTAAAGCGTATCCCGGCTTTCATTAATGCTCAATTCACTGGGATTTAATTCCTTGCTTTTAAACCGAAGATGTTTTTTGATGCTTTGATCAGCGGCATCAATACAATACAGCGCAGGGGTCGCTTCATTGGTATAACCCCCGCTGCATAGTACCCAGACATCCCCCCTACTGTCAACCACCATACTGTTGGGTTCTTTAGTGACTTCGACGGAATCGACAAGTTCATGTTTCGCCGGATCAATAACCATGATTTTATTATTAGGCAGTTCGGGATGATTCAACTGCGACCAGTTGGCAGCAAAAACTTTCCCCGAGGTTTTGACCATCGCTTCTGAACTCCGGCCGATATCCAGGTAATCGTCAACCGTTTGTTTCTTCATGTCAATAATAGCCAGTGAGTCGCTGTATAAATCGCTCACATAAGCCATATCCCCACCCAGAGGAAGGATGTGACGAGGTGAAGTAAAACCGGAGTAGGTGGCTTTCGACTCAAAATCATCGAGGGATACCTGCTCTATCTTCGAAGAATTATTCACCACAATGAAAGCCGTAGTGTCGCGAACAATCATCGATTGAGAAACATCTCCCAAAGGACGGCTATTGGCTTCATAGAAAAGCCTGTTGTAAACTTTCGATGAATCAAAAGAATAAAAAGAGACCGAACTGTTACTGTGCGAAAAATTCCCTTCGTTGACAATAAAAAACCCTTCCCCATCCAGAAAGGTTTCATGGGATTGCTGAACTTCCCCGAAGTCTTCCTCTTCACAGGAAGCAAACATCATGATAGCAACACAAAAAAATATTATCCGAATATTCATAAATCAACAAGATTAATTTTTAAAGAAAAATGGTAATTCCTTCCGGGCATAGGATGCCAGGCCATAACCTGGTAATCCGTATCCAACAGGTTATTTACCTTGAAAGATAGTTCTCCCCTGAAATCGTCCTGCTGAAAGTGATATCGCAAACCTGCGTCAACAATTCCGAAAGCGGGCATAAAAGCATCATTTTCCGGGGTGGTATATCGCTTTCCTGTGAAGCGGTAGGTAATATCGGTAGACCAGTTTTTATACCTGCCGAAAGTATAAGAAGAAAAAGTATGGCGGGGGACATAAATCAATTGCTTTTTCGTCCCGTTTTCCTGTGCTGATGTTTTGTTATAGGTGCGGGTGTAATAATAAGCGACCCTGGTCATAAGTCGCGTCTTTCCTTTCTCCCACGACAAACTCATACTGTTTTCCAACCCTTCTGAAACAACACTTTTCAGGTTTCGCGGCGTCCAGTAGCTCATCACCGAGTCGGGAGACCAGGCTATCCAATCAGCGATAGCGGATCGAAAACCCGTTACTTCAGTCTCGATTTGAATGGTCTTCGTCACCTTCCGGGAATAATCAACCCCAAGTTCCCATGAAATCCCTTTTTCGGGCTTCAATTCACTATTACCTCCCGGCGACCAGTAAAGGTCATTCATGGAAGGGAGCCTGTAATTTCTCGATAAATTAGCTTTTAAGAACAAGTCCCTGTTTGCCAAAACTTTGTAATCCAATCCCAGGGAAGGTATCAAGGGGATGGATGCTCCGTTGACCCATTGTTGCCTGAGCATTAAGCGCGATACCAGCCTTTCCGAAAACGCATATTCCATTCCGGCGAAAGCCGTTATCCTGTTTCTTTGCTTTTGCCCGTCATAATTGTTGGAGCGAACTCTCGTCCGCTTATGTTTCATACTGGTTTCCAGCTTCAATTTGGGGGTGAGCGGTTTTTGATAGTTCACTGCCGATACCAGCCGGTAAGAGGTATTATCCGAGTCGATACGGGCAACATCATTCTTGTAATTCATGTAATCGTAAAGGTAAGCCGTACGCACGCTCAGTGTAGAGCTTTGAAATTGTCTTTTCCAATGCACATTGGTGCGGAGAAAGTTATTTTCTTGCTCTTCATCGCGGGAGGATGCATTCACGCCAAGCGGCGGAGCAATATCCCGTTTATAATTTTGACCCCACAAATGCACGGTAACCACATCATCGGGACCGGGTTTCCAGTAAACCTCCTGAAGTAAGGAAGTTTGCGCATAACCGGCGTTTTTACGTACTTCCACCGGCGGATCATTCCTGTCTTTGAAGTTATTTTTAAAAGAAAAATCGTTGTCGGAGGTCGCATAATGCAGGCGCGTGCGGCTTTGAAGTTTTTGACTGCCTATCTTTACGGAGGCGTTGGTTTTGTAAGTATCAAAACTTCCTAAGCGCTGCTCCAGTTGTAAATTGGAATTCTCCGACCAGTCCATCTCATTTTTGATACTGATACTTCCGCCAAGGGCCCCGCTTCCTTCGGATATACTTCCGCCGCCGTGGCGAAGGGAAACATTGTCGGCAGCAAAAACGGGAATCATCGAAAAATCGGTCTGACCCAACATCGGCGAGTTGATCTCCACCCCGTTCCACATGACTTTGGTGTGCGAAGCACTTGTACCGCGAAACGAAGCCGTTGCCAAAGCGCCCTGTCCATAAGATTTTATAAACATGGGAGAATGCCGCGAGAGCAATTCCGAAAAAGAGGAAGTGGAATGTTGTTCAAGCGCGGTGGAATCTATCCGTGTCTTTTTGTATCCACTCATTTTCCTGATTTTCTGCGCCTTTACCGTAACACCCTCCAGGGAAGTAACATCATCACCCACTCTAATCGTATCCTGGGCAATCACAGATAAGACAGGAAGCATCAACAAAATAACAGTATAAAATCCTCGCTTCATCATCTCTTTATTATCCGTTTAACAAAATTTATCTTCTCGCCGGTCACCTTCAGCAAGTAAGCTCCCGGAGTTAAATCACTCATATCAAGGGTTAGCCTTACATCATCCATTGCCAGCTTTTTTAGCCTCTGCCCCTGAAGCGTCAAAAGAGAAACCGAACACGGATAATCCCGTGCTTCAACGGTCAATCGATTGGTGACGGGATTGGGGTAAACAGCAGGTTGGGTTTTATTTTGTGCAACCGCATTTATGGAATTCACATCATTCAACACTGCCACAGCATCAAGGTCAAAACCGCCCGAGGGAAATTCAGTGGGCCACGGATCATTGACCATGTTTCCTTCACTATCGTAGGTTGCAAATGATTCATCGAGTGTTCCCACCACATCCCTGATCCTGATATGGGTGATATGGTTGAGATCAAGTGCCGCACTATCTGCCAGATCGGACAAATCAAACGGTGTTCCGTAATATACCCGGTATTTTCCCGCTAAGTTGTGAACCTTTTGGGGATCAATAGTTTCAAAACTCCCAACCTGGGTTTCCGTTTGTGTTAACGACACTGCCGGAAAGCGCACAAAATGCTCTCCGTCGGAACTCACCTCCACAAAAGCCAGTTCAAGGAAGTCATCTGAGAAGCTGTTTTCGTAAATGGCAAAGTCGAACCCCTCTCCATTAGCCAGGGGTGTTTCCGGGACGTACGTAGCTGTGCCGTCATCGCCCAGGCTAACTACCCGGTCATCGGCTTCGCCGGTTGCATTGACGGGTTCGCCGTGGCTAGCTTTACCAAGGCTCGTATCCGTGACGTTGAGAAAGCCCCGCTGCACCTCTATCTCATTCGCCCATTTTTTTATGACCGAACTATCAGCATGGATGGCCGTACTCCCTTCATTACCAGGGGGCGGGGCAAACTGCCCCACCCCTTTAACAGAAATTATGAGTAATAGGAATAAGTTAAAGTATGCTATATTAACTTTTTGCATAATCCGGTTATTTCAATATAATCTTTTGGCTAAAGCTGCGACCGTCGCGGTTTACAGCACGCACCACAAGAACCCGCGATTGAAAATCCGCAACAGCAATACTTGTCGTTTTTGCATTTCCGGGATTCACGGATTTCATCATCCGTCCGTTAATCGTATAAAGCTGGACTGTTTGAAGCGGCTCCTTGCTTTCAACAACAAGCCGTTGATCCGATTGATAAATATCGGTCTCCCGTTCTTCCGGGTTTTGAATACCGGTTATAGCTTCCGGGGCAGCTGTAGGGAGGCCAGGAGCGGTGGCCTCCGGTTCAAAACCATAAGAACATCCATAGCGCATCCCATCAGTAAGAGCTTTACTTAAACCGTCATTCATTTGCCACAAGGTGGAGTCGGTGCGGTTCCAGGTACTCCACCAGTCCGGATCACCGCCGATGCCACTATGGGTCAATTCCTCGCTTTCATACATAATATCATTCAGGAAGCCACCACTCATCGCTATCTCAAGGTAAGCATCCGTTTCGGAGATATCAGCAAGCATCTGTTCGGCGGTCACTTCCCCGTCAAAGCGGTAGCCCCACGCCATCGAGACCGGTTCCGTCCCGTCATTCCAGTCAATGACAAGCATAGCTTCCTTGCTTCCTTCGCCGATCCAGGAATCCACCTGTTCGTAAGAAAACTCATTCACCACTTCCAGGTCGAGAGCCATAGCCTCCGGGGCAATCCCTACATCCACCTGCTCCTGAACCTGTTCGCCTTCCAGGTTATAAACGCGGTAGTTGCCGTACGTTTCAAAATCACTTTCCGTAATATGGAGGTGATCATTCGCCGGGTCATACTCGACGGCAGCCGGAGTCTGTTCTATAAAATTAAAATTTGTTTCTTCCGTGTTAATATCATAGCTTGCAATCGTAGCAGAGAGCGGGATATAAATTTTATCATAAGCCATCACCGAATTGCCGTAATAGCCGTAGTAATCGCCGTTGATAACGGTGGTTTCGACTTCATCTTCAAACACATCATAACGGCTCACAGAAAAGCTGTTTTCCTCGGCATCGCTAAAATTAGTGTTGACCGTGTAGATCATATCGTTTTTACGGAAGACCTCTTTAAGGCCCTGGGCATCCGCCCCGAAATTGATTTCGCGGCTCAGCTCGAGGGACGTTAAATCCACCACGGCCAGCTTTCCTTCCTGGGTTCCCCATGCACCGGGAACGGCCACATAAGCAGAATCCATGTAGGTCACCATACCGGCGGCTTCGCCGGAGAGTTCCACGGTTTCAAGCGTTTCAAGACTTGTCTTATCCAGGATCTTCAGGCTTTGGGTAGTGACCGGGTATTGCCTTGTAAGCAGCAGCTTATCCTCGTAAACTTCCAGTTGGTTAAGGCCGCTGATTTCGGTACCGGCCATACGGGACATGCTTTCCACATCATAACGGATAAGTGAATCTTCAGCACACACATAAAGATTCGCCCCGTCCAGCAGAGCATCCTGCGTCGACTGGGTGTAAATACTGTCTATCACCTCATACTGCTCCGCATTGGGATTGTAATAACTCACCGAAACGTGATCGGCATCATTGGAATAGACGCCTCCGTTGATGATAAACGTTTTCAAAAGATTCTGTTGCTGGGCTGTCCCATAATTCCATAAACCTGAAAGCAGGCTGATGAGTAAGATAAAAGTAAACTTTTTCATGTAGCTTGGTATTTTAACTGTTCAACAATTCATTTAAAACCAAGCTCACAGGAAAAAACGGATAGGAATAAATTACGTGTTAGATAATTTATTCATCGCTTTTATCCCGAAAGCTCAGAATAACTCAATCAATGGCAGGTCTTCTGGCTTGTCACCTTTTGTTTCGGAACCTTCCCATCCGCCAGAGGCAGACAGTGGTTAAACCCGAAAATGATTGTGACTTACAGCAGCGGGAACTGCTCAGGATTTTCACCTGATTCCCTTATAAGGAAGAGGTTGCAGACTTCTTATCTTACTAATACGGCTCTTCCATAACCATTAATCTGTTGCAAAGGTATAAAGATTTCGCGAAGCGCAAAAAGTTATTGTCCCGGTCTTATTTTAAGGGTTGTTGTATAGGATATTTGCCGGATTCCGGAGGTTATGAATTAACAGGCAATTTCGCGAAATGCGCGTAAGTGTTTAGGTGCGTAAGTGTTTAAGTTATTTTGCTGTATTTTCTTTTGTAGGATGTCTGATTAGGTAAGCGTGACGCTTTACGCTAATTACATCTTTTCTGTCTCTGAATGCTTGCTGCCTACTTTAAACATTTTTACGTGTCGGGCTTTCAGCCCTCTGATTATATGTTTTTTCCATCTACACAGGGTTCCATTTCATTCCACCCTGTGCTTTTACGGATCAGGGCTTCGCCCTTTTAAACGGATTAAAAATACTGTTCCAGTTAAATGAAGTAAGATGTTTGAATCAATTACTCTTTTTAAGAAAATGCCTGAAAGGCATTGACGTGAAAGCACAGCCCGCCTAAATCCCGATTTTAGGGATTTAGGCGGACGAGGGGTGGAGCGAAGCGGAACCCTGTGAACATAAGGAAACTTTCAATCAAAGCTCTGAAAGAGCGGAACGTAGATACCTGCATTCCATAAAAATGCGAAATATTATTTTACGATGTTCTAAGATTCGACACTCATTAGTCAAAATTTGACTTAAAATAAATTGTGTAATTTTGTAACGGAA
>JAIPAH010000041.1 GCA_021740175.1 Bacteroidales bacterium | reverse complement strand
TTGAAGTCGCGCTGTTATTCTTGTGTTTGCTTTAGCATGATGCCCGCACTCTTTATATGTGGGGTGTTATACTTTGGGATGATTTGCTCAATAGATAATTTGGCCTCTCCTTCTCGATTAAACACAAAGCCTCCCCACAGGTTTCTTTTCAGATGAATGGAATCACCCTTTCTCTCGCCGATAAATTTGTCAGCTTTATTTCTGACATCAATTTTAAATTCGTTGATACGCTTTTCTCCGGCCGGTGTATTCATAATTACATGAATCGGCATTCTATCATATTGGTAATCCGGAGTATAAACCATTGAAAATATAATATCATATTTTTTATCTATGTTATCGATAGGGATATTAAAGTTCAATTTATCGAAACGATGCCAAGTGTCTTTTTCAAAATAGCGGTGCTCTTCAAAAACCGTATCAGGACCGGAGCAATGCACTAAAATTATGGCAAACAATAAAGAGATAACCCTTAGATGTTTCATTAGACCTGTTTTTTAGCTAAAAGATTTCTTCAAGTTTGTTGTGGAGGTCTTCACCCCTGAGATTTTTTGCTACAATGACCCCTTCCTCATCAAGGAGATAGTTTTGGGGTATGGACCTAACCCCATACTTAGTACTGGCTTTGTTGTTCCAGCCTTTTAGGTCTGATAGATGAGTCCAGGTAAGGTTATCTTCTTCAATCGCTTTGAGCCAGTTCTCTTTATTCCGATCAAGGGAAACTCCCAGTACAGTGAAGCCTTCGTCTTTGTATTTCTTGTATGCTTCTACTACGTTAGGATTTTCTGCCCGGCAGGGGCTGCACCAAGCTGCCCAGAAATCCAGCAAAACATATTGTCCTCTGAAATCCGAGAGGGAGACAGGTTCTCCTTCAGTATTTTCCATTGTAAAACCAGGAGCTTTTTTTCCTACTTGTGTGCTTTCCAGCTTATCGATCTGATCTTTTAGGCGCTGTACGAAATAGGAAGGCTCGATAGAGGGATCAAATTTGTTGACTGTTTTTTTGAGCTTTTCCAGATCATAGTTGTAGGCTATACGGTTGGCTATATAGGCAGATACCACACTGGAAGGATGTTTTTCTATGAAATTTTCGCTATAGCTGTTTCTTATGCTATCCAGCTTACGGTATTGGTTTTCGTAGAGCTTCGCTCCATCTTTATTGCCTTGCTTTTTGGCTTCCTGGTATTTGTAATAAATATCTTTTTGTTGTTCCTTAAGCTGGTTAAATCTTTTTTGATATTTTTCGAAAATCTTTTGGGTTTCAGATCCTTTCACCGTAGTTTTTTTCAACGAATCAATTTTTCCCTCAATTTGGATTTCCGAAGCTTCTGTAAACAGGCTGATCTCGGCATCCAGGTTATCAAAAGCTATTTTGTGTCTTGTAGGAACATCAATTTCTCCGGAAAAAACAAAATCTCCGTTTTCTGATTTTACCGAATCAATAGTTTGATAACCTTCATCTGTGGGGCCTTGCAGATAAATGTTCTGATTGTCCAATCCTTCTATGCTTCCCTGTATCTTATATGTATTGGTATTGTCCGTACACGATACTGCGACAGCGATGATTAATGAGAGATAAACCAGTTTGTTCATCATTATTTTTGTTAGTTTTATTTATTGTAAGGCGTGAAATTAAAAAAAATTGCTTCTTTCTGTGTTAAAGAGTTGTTAAAATGTAATTTAACACTTGGTTTATAAGACGCTAAAAAATTTTATTTTCATTTGATAAATCGGCTTTTGAATCACTTTTTATTTCGTTTCGGGAATAAGTATTGAGTTATTAAAATAAGAATGAGTGTGATGAGTGTGCTTAAAGCAATCCTGTAAATTAATTCGATAGGTTCATTCAGCCGGAAAATCTCGAGCGTAAATAAGACCACATGATGTAGCAGGACAAGATAAAGGGAATACAAATAAAACCATTTTGTCCCCATATCGGAAATGCAGGGTTCACTGCCGGTATCAAATTCCGTTTTTTTAGAGATAAGCCTGATGACCCCGGGCCGGGCAAAAGCCATAAAAGTGGTGGCAGCTGCGTGAATGCCCCCGGTGTTGCTGAAAATATCAATCATACTTCCTGTAATAAAAGCAAGAATAAGTAACAGCCACCTGGGCGTTTCGAAGGGCAATAGCAAAATAAAAAGAATGTACAGATAAGGATCAATGTAGCCATTCAGGTTTACCTGGTTGAGGATAAGCACCTGTAATAGAATAAGCACGAGACACCTTATGATATGTTTCAGATACACTACTTTGTTATTTTTGATTCCTCCATCAGTTCTTGTTGCTCTTCCCGATAAAGGTTTTTAACAACATAACCATACTGAAGAGCGTTAAAGTCTTCGGCAAAACGAAATCGTATGTCGTAAATATTCTGGGCCTTATTAAAATTGGCCTTGGTTACTCTTCCTATCAGCAGGTCTTCAGGGAATATATTTGAAAAACCGCTAGTGAGAATGGTATCTCCTGGAGACACATCGATATGGGAAGGGATATCACTCAACTTACCGGTTCTGAAATCGGGCCCTTCCCAGCTAACCGTACCCATTTGATTGTTTTTCTTAAGTTTGGCACTTATTCTGACATTACTGTGCAGCATTGACATAGCCCAGCTAAAATGGGGCGAGGTATTTACAATGATTCCCAGAATCCCTTTTGATCCTCTGAGTCCCATATCTTGTTCAATCCCATGTTTCCGGCCTTTATTAATCATTATGTAATTATTGGCTTTATGAACCGAATTGTGGATAACTTTTACCGGCTCATACACATAATACTGCATGTAGGAGGAGTCCATGCTTGTAAATGAAAGCGTGTCTTGTGTTAAGGCGGTGCTTGTATCGTCGATGATGACGGAACTTTTCAGCTTATTCCTGAGGGCTGCATTTTCTTGCTGCAATCTTTCATTGATCGTCACAAGTTCAAAATATTGCGATGCGTTGTTGAACACCATGAATACCGAACCCACAAGCTGATTACTGTATTGATACACCACACTCCTTTGATACTTATGATGCTGAACAACCCAAACCAAGGCAATACCTTCCAGTAAAAGAAACAGAAAAAAAAACGTATGGCGTTTCAGAAAAGCTACCAGGTATTGCATAAAAGTGGTTCACCCTATTTTATAAGGAATGTGAATTTATCAAAGTTTTTCAAAGCAATTCCTGTTCCCCGGGCGACAGCTCTTAGCGGATCTTCAGCCATGTGCACAGGCAACTTGGTTTTCATATTCAGGCGCCGGTCAAAGCCTCTGAGCAAAGCCCCGCCACCGGCCAGGTAAATTCCTGTCCTGAAAATATCTGCCGACAATTCCGGAGGCGTCATCTCCAGGGCATTCAATACCGCGGCTTCTATTTTTGAAATCGATTTATCGAGGGTATGGGCGATTTCAGCATAATTGACTTTGATTTCTTTGGGGATGCCAGTAAGCATATCTCTTCCATGTACAGCAAAATCTTCGGGAGGATTTTCCAAATCCGTCACGGCTGCTCCCACTTCTCTTTTAATACGTTCGGCGGTGCGTTCCCCGATATTGATATTATGCTGTTTACGCATATATTCCACAATGTCGTTGGTAAAGTCAGATCCGGCGACGCGTATGGATGTATTGTTAACAATTCCTCCAAGTGCCACTACTGCGACTTCACTGGTGCCTCCTCCAACATCGATGATCATGTTCCCCGTCGGTTCCAGAACGTCGATACCAATACCTATGGCTGCTGCCATGGGTTCATGAATCAACCGTACTTCCTTAGCTCCCGCCTGTTCGGCAGAATCCTTTACCGCTCTCTCTTCTACTTCCGTAATCCCCGAAGGAATACAGATGACCATTTTTAAAGCCGGCGGGAAAAGGGTGTTTTGTGATCCAATCATTGTGATCATCTCCCGTATCATATACTCTGCCGACTGAAAATCGGCGATGACTCCATCACGGAGGGGCCGAACCGTTTTAATATTTTCATGGGTCTTCCCATGCATCATCAAAGCTTTCTTCCCAAAAGCTATAATTTTTCCTGTACTTCTTTCGATAGCGACAATAGAGGGTTCATCCACCACTACTTTGTCATTGTGGATGATAATGGTATTTGCTGTGCCAAGGTCTATGGCTATCTCTCTGGTTAAAAATGAAAATAATCCCATCTCGTGAAAAGTTTGTTATAATTAATGTTTAAAATGGCGAACCCCCGTGAAAACCATTGCCAGTCCGTTTTCATTACAGTAATCAATCGACTCCTGATCCCTGATTGATCCTCCCGGTTGAATGATTGCCGTTATTCCTGCGTTTTTAGCAATTTCTACCGAATCGGCAAAAGGGAAAAAACCATCAGAAGCCATTACGGCCTCCTGTAGATTATGATTGAAATGCCGGGCCTTGTCAATAGCCTGCTTTAATGCATCCACCCTTGAAGTTTGACCTATGCCGCTTGCCAAAAGCTGTTTGTTCTTAGCTAAAACTATAGCGTTTGATTTCGCATGTTTCACCAAATTATTTGCAAATATAAGATCTTCTATTTGTTCTTCTGTGGCTTGAACATCGGTTACCGGTTGTAAATTTTCGTCCGTTTCAGCTTCAAGATCCCTGTCTTGTTCTATAACTCCGTTCATTAGCGATCGAAACTGTTTTTTAGGGAACTGATAGTTATTTTTTTTCAGGATCACCCGTTTCTTTTTTTGTTTCAGAATGTCAAGAGCCTTTTTGTCATAACCGGGCGCAAGTATAACTTCAAAAAAAACTTTATGAATTTCCTTGGCTGTTTCTTCATCAACAACAGTATTGGTTATCAAAATTCCTCCGAAAGCTGATATGGGGTCTCCGGCGAGTGCATCTTTCCAGGCTTCCGGCAGCTCGGGTCGAATAGCTACGCCGCAGGCATTGTTGTGCTTCACTATAGCGAAAGTCGGATCTTCGCCGAAATCCTGGATAAGGTTAATGCCGGCGTCTATATCAAGTAAATTATTATAGGAAATTTCCTTACCATGGAGTTGGGTAAAGACGTTTTCCAAATCTCCGTAGAATGACGCGTTTTGATGGGGGTTCTCTCCGTATCGTAGCGGTTTGTGTTTGCTTTCGGAATGGCGGAATTGATGAATATCTTCACTTCTGTTAAAGTAGTTAAAAATGGCTGTGTCATAGTGAGAGGACATAGCAAACGCTTCCGTGGCAAAGCGGCGTCTTTCCTTAAGCGTTGATTTGCCTTCATTATTTTCGAGAATATTCAGTAACTCATCGTATTGATTCATGGACGAGATAGTCAGAACATGCTCGTAATTTTTTGCTGCCGCCCTTATTAGCGAGATTCCGCCGATATCTATTTTTTCAATGATGTCATCTTCTTTGGAAGTAGTTTCTAGTGTTGTTTCAAAGGGGTATAAGTCGACCACTATTAAACTTATAGGTAAAATCTCATGTTTTTCAATATCTTGCTGATCTTCCGTTTTTTCCTGTTTAGCCAGCAATCCTCCGAAAATTTTGGGATGTAGTGTTTTAACCCTATCACCGAGAATAGACGGATAGGAAGTAAGATCCTCAACGCGGCGGGCATTATAACCCTTTTGCGTGATATATTCGTAGGTGCCGCCGGTCGATATAAGTTCCACATTCAGAGCATGTAATTTCTTTAATATAGGGTCAAGCCCTTTCTTGTGATAAACTGAAATTAAAGCTCTCTGAATTGCTGTTTTTTCCGCCATATTTAAGTGTTTTTTCTCCTTATTACAATTTATTCAAAATCAATCATTTCTATGAGAAAGGCTACCTTTTCTCCAAAGATGCAATTTTAAATAAATTCCTCCCAAGAAACAATATATTTTTTACTTATTTAGGTTAAATAATCATAAATTTGGACTTTAACAAAAATGCTATAAAATAATCGGGAAATTATGCTTTTCCTCCGTCTTTTTCGCGAAAGCTATTTATTTGCAATACAAGCCATTTTGGCGAATAAGGTAAGGACAATCCTTACACTTCTGGGCATTACGATTGGTATATTTGCCGTTATTTCCGTTTTTACGGTTTTCGATTCCCTGGAACGAGAGCTTCGGTCTTCAATTAACCAATTAGGCACTAAAGCCCTTTTTATCCAAAAGTGGCCTTGGGGTGTAGGCCAGGGCGAATATCCGTGGTGGAAATATATGAATCGCCCGCAACCTTCGCAGGAGGAGCAAGAGCGATTGCTAGAACAGGCCGCCACTGTTGAGTATGCAGCCTTTATGACCAGTGTGGAACGTAATGTCGAGTGGGGAAGCGAAGCCGTTGAAAGCGCAAGTATTTCAGGCATTTCTTATCAATATCCTCAAGTGATGACTTTTGACATTAAAAGAGGTAGGTATTTTACGCGTTTAGAAACGAATGCAGGCAGAAATGTGGCTCTTATCGGAAGTAAGATTCGTGATGCCCTTTACGGGGATTTGGAGGCGGTTGGCCAGGAGATTAAGGTCGCCGGGAGAAAAGTGACGGTTATTGGTGTGCTGAAGGAAGAGGGGGACGATCCTTTAGGGGAGTCCCATGATTGGGAAGTGATTGTCCCGGTCAATTATTTACGCAGACTGGCGGATATAGAAGATATTAATTCTACTATCCTGGTGAAGGGAAAAGATCAGGTTTCGATCGAGGAAATGAAAGCGGAAGTAAGAGGAATTATGCGTTCGGCCCGAGGTCTTAAGCCGGGAGCGGAAGATAATTTTGCTATAAACGAAACAAGTATAATTGCTCAACGTTTCGACCAGTTTTTTGGGATTGTTTCTATGGTGGGATGGTTGATTGGTGGCTTCTCCCTGTTAGTAGGAGGTTTCGGGATAGCTAATATCATGTTTGTTTCGGTTAAGGAACGCATCAGCCAGATTGGAATACAAAAATCCCTGGGCGCCAAAAAATATTTTATCTTACTGCAGTTTTTGTTTGAAGCTGTATTTTTGTCTTTAATTGGCGGCATCTTCGGATTGCTTTTCGTGTTCCTCGGAACTTTATTAGCCAATTCTTTCGAAGTAGGGATTCATTTTGTTTTAACAGCAGGTAACATCATCCTTGCGATTGGTGTTTCGGGTATCATCGGCTTACTGGCCGGACTTATTCCGGCTTACCAGGCTTCCCGCCTTGACCCGGTTGAGGCCATTCGCTCGGTTTAGAAGGCTTTTAATGGATAGACTCCATTTTAATCGATGTTTATCATCAAAACCTTTTCGGGGTATTGGCCTATTTTTTTGTAATTTCGCGGCGAATCAATAAAAAAGGAAAAATGCTCAGAACTCACACCTGTGGAGAATTACGCCTGGAAAATGAGAATGAAGAAGTAACCTTAACCGGTTGGATTCAGCGCTCCCGCGATTTAGGTGGAATGACCTTTGTCGATCTTCGTGACCGCTATGGTATTACGCAGTTGGTTTTTGATGTAAATACCGATAGGAAATTGGCTGAAAAAGCCCGAAAAATGGGACGTGAGTTTGTCATCCAGGTCAAAGGAAAAGTGGCCGAAAGAAGTAATAAAAACCAAAATATTTCTACAGGGGATATTGAGATTCTGGCCGACTCACTTACCATCCTGAACAAATCAAAAGTGCCTCCTTTTACCATTGAAGACGAAACTGACGGCGGGGAGGAATTAAGGATGAAGTATCGCTATCTTGACCTGCGAAGGCAGGTGAACCAGGACAGCATTGTTTTAAGACATCAGATGTCGATTGAAACGAAGAAATACCTCAACGACCTTGATTTTGTTGAGATTGAAACGCCTTATCTTATTAAGTCGACCCCTGAAGGAGCAAGAGACTTTGTCGTCCCCTCCCGCCTGAATAAAGGAGCTTTTTATGCGCTACCACAGTCGCCGCAAACTTTCAAACAGCTTTTAATGATCTCCGGTTATGACAAATATTTTCAACTGGTAAAGTGCTTCAGGGATGAGGATTTTCGCTCCGACCGCCAGCCGGAATTTACACAGATTGATTGCGAGATGTCTTTTGTCGAACAGGATGATGTGCTGCAAAATTTTGAAGGCCTTGCCAAACATCTTTTTAAACAAATAAAAAATATTGATGTGGACGATTTTCCCCGGATGTCCTATGAAGAAGCTATCAGGCTTTATGGTTCGGATAAGCCGGATTTGCGTTTCGGTATGCAATTCGTCGAACTTAACGATGTGGCCCGGGGTAAAGGTTTTAAAGTCTTTGACAATGCAGAGCTGGTGGTTGGTATCAATGCAGAGGGTTGTGCTGGTTATACAAGAAAGCAGCTTGACGGGTTAACCGATTTTGTAACAAAGCCTCAGATAGGGGCTAAAGGTTTAGTTTATCTGAAATACAATGAGGATGGCTCTTTTAAGTCGTCTGTCGATAAATTTTTCAGCCAGGAGGATTTGAAGGCCTGGGTTGATAAGTTTGAGGCAAAGCCGGGCGATTTAATGCTCATTTTGGCCGGAGATGTGGGTACAACAAGAACGGCACTGAGCGAACTTCGCCTGGAGATGGGTAATCAGCTTGGCTTGCGTGATCCAAAGGTATTCAGGGGATTATGGGTGGTAGATTTCCCTCTGCTGGAGTGGGATGAAGAAACAAAACGCTATCAAGCCATGCATCATCCCTTTACATCTCCAAAAGATGAAGACATCCATCTCCTGGAAGAATCCCCCGAAAAAGTCAGAGCCAATGCCTATGATATGGTGATTAATGGTGTGGAAATAGGCGGTGGCTCTATACGTATTCATGACCGGGAACTGCAGGATAAAATGTTTTCAGTCCTGGGCTTTTCAAAGGAAGAGGCGCAGCAACAATTCGGATTTTTATTGGAAGCTTTTGATTACGGGGCACCACCTCATGGAGGCATTGCTTTTGGTTTTGATCGTTGGGTTGCCCTGTTTGCAGGTAGGGAATCTATAAGGGATGTCATCGCTTTCCCAAAAAACAATGCCGGAAGGGATATTATGATTGATTCTCCTTCAACGATCAGTGAGGAGCAATTAAAAGAGCTGAATATTCAAATCAGAAAAGACGAAAAACAGGAATAGCCTGACAAATTCGGAGTCGGTCGATTAAATATTATTGCCACGAATGCACGAATGGAAAATTTATAACCTTTTCGTGTATTCGTGGCAAGTTTTTTTAACATCCTGCCCTACAACCACTTTACCAGGTTAAAAGATTGACGATGAGACAACAAATGATGTTTGGGATATAACCTGAAGGCATAATCAAAAACTCCTGCTTTAGTAACAGGGATATCGCAGGTATAGGTGACGATATTCCCGTTTACTTCCTTTACATCCATATTTTGCACTTGCACAAACTCGTTCACCTTGTCCTGTTCTTTATGGCCAAAGACAGCTTCTATCCCTATTTCTTCCGGCGAAAGAGCCGGTAAGTTTAACTTTATCTCTGCCCGGAAATGGTCCCCCAACTTAAGCGGCCGGTCATAAGCATCAGGCAGTTGCATGTCGTATACTTTTATCTGCTCCCAAACATTCCAGACTTTATGCTTCCATCGTACGAGCTCTCTTGCACCGGCATAGTTCTCTGAAGTAAGAGCATCATTTTGGTTAAAGAGCTTATTATAAAAACTTTCAAAGTAATCGTTAAGCATTCTTCGGGTAGTAAAGTGCGGTACTATCTCGGCTATATTCTTTTTGACGGCTTTTGTCCATTTTTGGGGTATCCCATCATCGTTTCTATCATAAAAAGCAGGGATAATTTCTTCTTCCAGCAAATCATACAATGTTTCGGAATCAAGTTCATCCTGAGTATTCTGATCATGAAATGCTTTTTGCATAGGTAGAGCCCATCCGGCACCTTCTACATATCCTTCGGCCCACCATCCGTCGAGGACGCTACAGTTGAGGACGCCGTTTAATGCGGCTTTTTCGCCACTGGTGCCTGAAGCTTCCAGGGGGCGGGTGGGAGTGTTTAACCATAAATCCACGCCTTGTACCATCTTCCGGGCTAACCGAATATCATAATCTTCCACAAAAAGAATCTTACCGGCAAAATCTTCTCTTCTTGATATTTCGATAATCCATTTTAACAGGTCTTTTCCTTCTTTATCATTAGGATGGGCTTTTCCGGCAAAGACAAATTGAACGGGACGTTCAGAACTATTAATAATAGCAGACAGGCGTTCAAGATTTTTAAAGAGCAGATGCGCTCGCTTATAGGTGGCGAACCTCCGGGCAAATCCAATAGTGAGCTTATGCGGAGATAATTCGTTTTCAATTTTCCTGAACATGCGAGGACTTTCCTGGTGCATCATGCTGCTTCTCAGCCTTTTTTTCAGGTATTTCACTAACTTATCCCGCTGGTAATTTCTTATTTCCCAGATTTTTTCGTCTTTTACGTCATAGATTTTTTTCCATATATCAGGGTTAGCCATTTCTTTTTTCCAATCTTTACCGAAGGTTTCATTATGTAATTTTCTCCATGAACCGGAAGTCCAGTTAGCGTAATGAACGCCGTTTGTAACGTAACCGATGTGTAATTCTTCGGATAAATAACCGGGATACATATCTTTGAACATATCGCGGCTGATTTGTCCGTGAAGCTTGCTTACCCCGTTTACTTCCTGTGAAAGATTGATTGCCAGGATACTCATAGAGAAATTTTGGTTGTGATCTTCCGGATCTCTTCTGCCCAGCCCCATGAAAGTATCCCAGTTGAGGTTTAATCTATTAGCATAGTGAGGGATATATCTCCGCAGGATGTCTTCATCAAAAGCATCATGGCCGGCCGGAACAGGTGTATGGGTTGTGAATAAATTTGAACCGCGCACTACCTCACGAGCTTGATAAAAATTCAGATTTCGTTCATGGATTAATTTTCTTAGCTGCTCCAGGCCAATAAAGGCCGCATGACCTTCATTGATATGATACAGGGTGGGATGAATATTGAGTAGGTCCAGCATTCTGATTCCTCCAATACCCAACAAAAATTCCTGTTTGAAACGATTTTCATTATCTCCGCCATAAAGTTGATGAGTAATAAACCGATCATTTTCATGATTTTCCTCAATGTCTGTATCCAATAAATAGAGCGGAACGCGCCCCACATTTAGTTTCCAAATTTTTGCTATGAGATTTCTTCCGGGCAAGGCCAGGTTAATGGTCATCCATTCGTCGTTTTCATCCCGAACCGGAATCATTGGAAGATGGGTAAATTTCTGCGGTATATATTCGGCTTGCTGTTCGCCATTGCGTGTGATTTTCTGAACGAAAAATCCATATCGGTAAAGTAAGCCAACAGCCACCATATTTACATTCGAGTCACTGGCTTCTTTGATATAGTCACCGGCCAGCATTCCCAAACCTCCTGAATATGTTTTAATGGTATCGTGCAGCCCATACTCCATACTGAAATAAGCTATGGTTCTGGGGTCTTGTTCTTTTCGGGCATCCATATAGGCTTTGAACCGCTCGTAAACTTTGTCCAGTCGATCAAGGAAATCCTGATCAGCGGCCAGGTTATTGAGTTGTTCGTAGGTCATTCGCTCAAGTAAATGAATCGGATTATAGCTATATTTTTCCCACAATCCGTCTTCAATAGATGCTAAAAGTTTTTTGGCCTGGTGATCCCATGTCCACCAGATGTTACGTGTTAGTTCCCTTAGTTTTTCAAGGTTTTTCGGAAGCGATGGTTCAATGAGAATCTTTTTCCATTGAGGTTCATAGATTGTCTTCTTGCTCAGAGCTGATTGTTCTTTCGGAATTTCTTTAAATTCGTACTGCTCAAATCTTTTGCCGGCTTCTTCGAGCGCTTTGCCGTAAGCATTATAATAATGGTTGATAAGTTGGCTCCAAAGGGCTTTTCTCGAGATCTCCCACGCATTTTGTTTTAAGTCCTCTATATCCTCTTCCGGATAAGATAGGATTTCTTTTATCGTATCGGCAATCTGCCGGATTACTTCATCCCTGTTTGACTCATTGCGATCAATGACCTGGATTCCCGGTGAACTTTCAGGATAACGTTCCTTGACCCATTGACCTATTCCCGTAAGCGAGGTAGTAATCGTCGGTACTCTATAGGCCATACTTTCCAGGGGGGTATACCCCCATGGCTCGTAGTAGGAAGGGAATATCGTCAGATCGAAACCCGATAAAAGCTGGTAATAAGTCAGATTTAATAACCCGTCTTTTCCATTCAGGTAAGCCGGCACAAAAATTATATGTACTTTTTCATCTTTCCCGTTTATAAAGTTTTCATCTTTTAGGAGATTAACAATCGGATCATTGTCGGGATCACTAAGTTCGTGGGTGGTAAGGCTCGGCTCATCAATTGTATCCGTCGGGTTGTTCCAGCGCTCCAGCACTCTCTTGTCGGGGCCTTTTTGGTCGGCGGGAACAAGCACATATCCCCAGATTTCCCTGGAGGGTTGTTCGTTTCGTAGAGTATTGAGAGCTTCGAGGAATACGTCAATGCCTTTGTTGGTGTACTCATAACGCCCGCTGGTGGCTACAAAGAAAGCATCTTTGTCGGGGACTTTTCCTTTGGTGGCTTTGGATAAGTTAACCAATACCTCACGGGAAACCCTGCGATGTTCATTAAGCTCTTCATCCGATGGAGCAAAAGCATCATCAAAACCATTCGGAGTTACTTCATCCACCTCTCTGCCGAAAAAAGCATGACATTCGCTGGCGGTTGTATCGCTAACGGTGGTGTAAACGTCAGCTTTCTGGGCCGCCAGGCTTTCCATGGAAAACTTCGAGGGGACCCCCAAACGGCGGGCCATTTCTTCAGGATTGTAATCTTTGAGTTTACTATGTAATGGCATTCCTTGCCCGGCAATACTTCGGCCTAGAGTGGTGGCATGGGTGGTGAAAATCGTAGCTACCTGGGGGGTGTGTTTTTTCAGGTAAAGTAATCCGAGACCGGTCATCCATTCGTGGAAATGGGCCCCGATTTTATCGTAGGCCGTGACATTGTATTCGTAAAAATGCTCGATCACTTTTGCGGCAGCATAACCAAACATAGCCGGTTCGACGTAGTCCCAGCCGCCTTGCAGTGAATCCAGACTAAATGTTTCCCAGTATTCTTTAAAAATCTCGTCTTTTTTGGAAAAGTATTGGGTGAAGTCAACCAGGATAACAATAGGTTTTCCTGCAATTTTCCATCGACCGATACGAAAGTTCAGCCCGTCTTCATGGGCTTTTTCCACCCAACGATTCAGAAGGGTTTTGTCCTCTTCGAAATCCGGGTTTTCAGAGGTTTCTTTCCAGACCTCGGGGCCTATCATTATTAGCTGGTCTCCTAAATTTTCCGTGAGTGTTTTGGCTTTTGTGGAAAGGACCGTGTAAATGCCTCCCAACATATTGCAGATTTCCCAACTGGTTTCAAAAAGGAAATCCGGTTGCAGTTTTTTATTCATTGATTCTTTGTTTTCTTAATTATATTATGTCAATACTTCCAATAAAACGCCATAATGAAGCTTTCAAAAATGAAGAACCTTTTTTTATGGCTTTTATGTTTCTTATAAAATCCGGGTGACGAATGTAAAAAAACCAGGTGGTTAATTTTCCACAAACGTTTTAAACGAATTATGGTTTAATATTGCTGTTGCACCAGGTTTAAAATTTCCTCCCTGCATTGGTTTTTTACATCATTGTTAGGCTTTTCTCTGTTCCAGGACTCATATTCCTTTAAAGCTCGTTTTCCGAGGTTAGAGAGAATGTGTTTTTTCAGCTCTTCGTCTGAGCTATAAAGAGCCTGGGCTATAGTTTTAACAGTTACCTGTCTCAGCACTTTTGACA
Organism: Bacteroidales bacterium; assembly: GCA_021740175.1. Classification (GTDB taxonomy): domain Bacteria; phylum Bacteroidota; class Bacteroidia; order Bacteroidales; family JAIPAH01; genus JAIPAH01. The sequence goes on along the minus strand of JAIPAH010000041.1, from coordinate 8,407 downwards.
AAACAGTTTTGGGCGTTTTGCGTAAATCGTCGAATGTATCGGGTTTTTTACTACGGCGTTTTTTCTTGATCTTTTCGTTCGATAATTGTTGACGGGATGTTTCTTGTTCGGTTCGTTGATTTGAGGTTTTTTGCTCGCTAATTTTGTTTTCCACCCGCATAATGAAATCGGACAGGATATTCATATAATTGATAAAAGCTTCGTAAGGGTTGCCGTAGGGATTAAAGTAACTGTGGACCTCGCCGTCCGAAAACCATTTGGTATACATGTAGTAAAAATGGTCGCTGGTCTGCAGCCTCATCCAATCGGACAGGAGCTCTTCATCCTCGCATTGAAACACTTTTTCTCTCAGGTTGTATAATTTTTCAAAAGCTTCCTCCTGTAATTCATTACCGAGCCAGGCCGTCAGGTCACGTTCTTCATCCGCCCATGAGATAGGATAAGGAACCTGCACTGCCGAAACAGGCTGAAGACGCTCAGCTACCTGCGAAGGGGTATGAAACTTGAAATCCGTTTGGTTTAATACTGCCTGGGGGAGAGCCCTGATAAATTCAAAAATACCTGTTTCGGCCCATTGGTGTTCACCTATCGTTTCATAATCCATGTATAGATTCACCACCTCATCATCCTTGTCGATATGATTCAGCCAGGAAGCATATTTTTCGGCTGTCAGGGGCCATCCTTCCCAGGAATTATCAGAAAATCGAAACGCAATATCATCGCTTAACCGGTAATTTTTCAATAATACCTTCAGTTTGGGATTGATGCTGTTAGTGTATAAATAATTCGGACTTTTCCAACCCAGCACATGTTTGGCTCCTTCTGTCAACATCGTTTCATAGCCCAAATCAGCAACCATCGCACCAATTTCATCGGAGTAGATGAGTTCCGTGTTTCGGAAAACCCGGGGCTTGTAATTAAAAAGATCATTGATTTTTTGTTGATGCTGTTTAACCTGTCGCTTAAATTCTTCCTTATTCTTTAGGGAAGCAAGGGAGTGAGCGTAAGTTTCAGCCAAAAATTCTACCTGTCCGGTTTCGGCAAGTTTTTGAAAAGAGCGGATGACTTCAGGAGCATAATTTTCAAATTGTTGGAGGGCAATGCCTGAAATGGAAAAGGCTACAGAAAAATCCTTTCCGTGCTTGTTAATTAGATCAAGCAGCATCTGGTTGGCCGGGAGATAGCATTTTTCGGCTACTTTCCGGGCAATGTGGTGATTCAGATATTCATCGTAATAATCATGACGTTTCCCGATGTCGAAGAAACGATAATTTCTTAACCTAAAGGGCTGATGTACCTGGAAATAAAAGCTAATGGATCTCATATTAGAAGTTTGCTTTTGAGTTTAAGACTTTGTTATATACATTTTTTACCTCAGAAGCCGCTTTTTCCCATTTCAGGTTATCGACTTCTGTTTTACCATATTTTCGAAACATTTTTGAAAGAGCTTCATAGTGAAGGATACTGTAAATAGCGTTGGATAGCGCTTCGGTATCCCAAAAATCAACTTTTAAAGCGTGCTGAAGGATTTCGGATACACCGGATTGCTTTGAAATCACTACGGGCACATGGGAACGCATGGCTTCCAGGGGAGAAATACCGAAAGGCTCGGAAACCGAAGGCATGACGTAAACATCGCTCATGGCAAACATCGTATCAACTTCAGGACTCTTAAGAAATCCGGTAAAATGAAAACGATCGGAAATGCGAAGCGCTGCTACCCTGCGAATCATCTTTTCAAACATATCTCCGGAACCGGCCATCACAAAACGCACATTCCGATCTTTTTGAAGGATGCGGCGGGCAGCCTCAACAAAATATTCAGGACCTTTTTGATAGGTGATTCTGCCCAGAAAGGTAACAATTTTTTCCGGAAAAGCTTTCGAAGACTCTGCGACCTGCTTAGCTTTTGGAACCACAGCATTATGCACAACATCGATTTTTTCCGCTTTGATACCATAATCGTTAATAAGGATATTTTTTGTTAATTGGCTTACAGCAATAATATGGTCGGCAGCCTCAAAACCTTTCTTTTCGATATCAAAAACCACATGGTTTAGATTATCACGACCCGAGCGGTCAAATTCGGTAGCATGAATATGTATAACCAGCGGCTTCCCCGATGCCTGGCTTGCAGCCATGCCCGCCGGATAAGTCAGCCAATCGTGTGAATGAACTATATCATGAGGCTCCTCTTTAGCAATTTCAGAAGCTACAATAGCATATCGCATAATTTCTTCGTAGAGGCTTTTTCCATAAGAGCCGGAAAAGTCATATTTCGTTGTGAAGATTTTGTCTTCCGTTTGCTCTGCTTTTTTTTCCGACCGGTTTATAAAGTCGTAATATTCCTCCGGCGAGGTATAGGGAACAAGTTTGGAATTAACTTCGACGTATGAAATGTGATTCCAATAATTTTTGAAGGATAGTTCGCTTAGGTTAACTTTAACATCCGAAGCATTAACTATGCGGACATTGGTTTGGTCTTCATCACCATAAGCTTTGGGTACGACAAAGTGGACATCCACATTATGGGATGCCAAACCGTTAGTCAACCCGAAACATGCTGTACCTAACCCGCCGGTGATGTGGGGAGGGAATTCCCAGCCAAACATTAAAATTTTCATCAGGACTATTTTTTAATTTTTTGTTCGATTTCGTTTACTTTTCATATTGATTTATTAAATCACGTATTCTCAAAAGTTCAGCAACATTCCATGCCTGCGATATATTGCCTGCTGCTTCAAAAGGCGGATTCCCGGAGTAGACCTCCGAAATTGTTCCAATACCATGATTAATCATTTCATCCTCGAAACCATGAAAGAGTTCTTTTATCAGTGGCAACCCTTGCTCCCCGTTGATTTTCAGGTATCCTTCAGCAAAGTGTCCCAGCAGCCACGGCCATGTGGTACCCTGGTGATAAGCCTGGTTGCGTTGGTCTTTGTCACCCTGGTACTCTCCTTTGTAATTGTTGTTTCGCGGGGACAGTGTTCTCAAGCCCCTTGGCGTTACCAAGTGTTCATAGAGGATCTGCAGAATCTCTCTTTTTTTGTTTTCTTCTATCGGACTATAAGGCAAAGAAGCCGCAAAGACCATATTGGGCCGGATTTCCCAGTGTGCTGTTTCATTATCTACAAAATCCGCCAGGTATCCTTTTTCATCATTCCAAAACATGTTCATAAAGTTTTCAGGAAAAGCTTCGGCCCGCGCTTTCCACTCAGTTAAAAACCTTTTATCTCCGGCTTTTTCTGCGGCTTCAAGGGCAAACTTCATAGCATTGTACCATAAAACATTGATTTCAACGGTCATTCCTGTACGCGGCGTAACGGGCTTCCCATCCACATAGGCATCCATCCAGGTTACAGCCTTTCCCTTGTTACCGGCCCAGACAAGTCCGTCTTCATGTATTTTTATGTTAAAATCCGCTCCTTGCAGGTATCCGTTTAAAACTTGCTGAATGGGTTTTTTGTAGGTTTTCCATATTTTAGTAGCATCTCCCAGGTATGCGGCCAATTGTTGAAGGCTCCATATAAACCACAGCGGGGCATCGGCCGAATCAAATTTGTCTTTAATAATTCCGCCCATATTTGGAAAAAGAGGCCCCTTCATAGAATTTACCATGGTGTCGATTACTTTCTTAAAGGCGTTGTAACGATTGAGGGATAGTGTAAGACCGGGAAGTGAAACAAAAGTGTCGCGGCCCCATGCGCTGGAAAAGGGATAACCGGCAATTACTTCCGTTTTATGCTGTTCACGGATGATGAATTGTTCGGCTGAATTTTCCAGGCAGTGCTTAAAGTTATCTCTGGGGATACGTTTATTTTTTTCCCGGTAAAACATGTTTTTCATCGATTCGGGATTCACCTTATCAAGACTGGCTGTAAAAACAATGCTCTCACCTTTTTTTATAGGTATTTCGAAATAACCGGGCACATACAGGTCTTCCTGGTAATCATAACCTCGCTCTTGCTCGCGGAAATATTCAATGTTGTAATACCAATCCGGGACATGGACATATTCGGGACTTTTGGAAAATTGCATAAATACCGGGGAGTACCCGTTATACATACGGGCTTTTATGCCGTTCTTTACGGATTGATATTTTTTATTCACGTATGTGTTGGCTTTGCTGAGCGAATGTCGTCCGCGAAAAGCCAAAAAAGGCCTGAATTGAAGATGTGTATCGGAATGGGCATCCATGAGTGTATAACGGATCATGAAGCGGGAGGTGTTTACAGTAAAGAGGCTTTCTTTTTTTAAAACTACACCCCCAACGCGGTATATTAATGTTGGTATAGGTTCTGAATCAAAATCCCTGACGTATTTATGACCGCCGGGTTTATAATAACCCCCCGGAAATTTATGTATCCCCAGGTTAAAAGCAGTGTCACGCTGTATTATTGTTTCATCAAAAGCTGAGAGTAAAATATGAAGTTCGTTGTCAATGGATGGCTGGGGAGTAACAAGTAAACCATGATATTTTCGCGTGTTGCAGTTAATAATCGTAGTGCAGGCATACGCTCCTGAGCGGCTGGTCCTTAGCATCTCTTTATTTAGGGAATATTCCAGATTAATAAGCTGGTTTTTATCAAAATTGATGTAGCTCATGGTATGATTGATTTGTTATATTTTTCTGATAGAGATAAATTTAGTGCGAAATTATCGCAATTTTTTGGTTTCTTTCCTGTCGGATTTCTTAAAATTAAAGAAATATTTCTGCAATCGATGGATTGGTTAGATCATTAACTTTTTGGTTGGGCTAATCTGTAAGCTTTTCAGAGCGTCACTGCTTAGAAGAGCTGGCAGTAGGCATTGAACAGTTGGCAATAGTTTTGGAAAAATTGCCAACTGTAGATTGCTAACTGCCAACTATCTTATTTTGGTGGTGCCATAAACTCCGGACCTACCGGGTCTTTAATAGTGTTTTCAATGATTTTATCAATTTCCTTAAGGTCTTCGTCATTCAGTTCCCAATCAAACATTTCCTCAAGGGGATTCATTTGCTCGGGCTTTCGTCCGCCCCATAGAGGAATGTGTGCGCCGGGCTGCTGAAGTATCCAACGAATGGCCAGGTGAATCACCCGCTTGGCATGATGCTGGCGGGCATAATCATCCAATTGCTGTACCGCGTAAAGGTATTGATCATACCGTGGGGTTTGGAATTTGGGGTCCACATTTCTCAGGTCATCGCCTTCCCATTTTGAATCGGGTTTCATCTTTCCGGTCAGCAAACCTCGGCAAAGGCTGCTGTAAAGTAATGTTGTTATGTTGTTCTTTTGACAGTAGGGAAGTTCATTTTTTTCCACCTCCCTTTCAAACAAATTGTAAGGAGGCTGAAGGATATCCAATTCCGCCGTTTTACGGAACTTCTCCATCTGTTCCACTGAGAAATTACTTACACCAATTGCCTTTAGTTTGCCTTCGCTTTGGAGTTCTTTCAGCGTGGAAGCTGTTTCTTCCATGGGGGTTTTATGGTCCGGCCAGTGAATCTGGTAGATGTCGATGTAATCGGTTTGAAGTCTTTTCAGCGAATCTTCTACTTCCTTTTTTATCCGGTCCTTCGAAGCGTTTCTTACAATGCTTTCATCCTCTTTCCATTCCAGACCGCCCTTAGTGGCCAGAATAATTTCATTTCTGGGTTTTTTACCTTGCTGTAACGCTTTTCCAACAATTTCCTCCGATTTGCCGAATCCATAAACCGCTGCCGTATCAATCAGGTTAATGCCTTTATCCAGGGCAGCATGTATCGTCTCTATCGAAAGCTTTTCATCGGTTCCTCCCCACAGCCAACCACCAATGGCCCAGGTGCCCAGGCCAATGCGGGAAGCTTCCATGTCAGTTTGTGGTATTTTTATGTATTCCATAGTTTTTAAATTTGATTTCATAATTAATTAACATTTAATTAATTAAGATGTTTAGTATCCCTGTTACTTCAAGCCAATAGTGGTCTAATTTTTCTTAATCATGCTTATAGTAAATTTTACTGACAATTTTCCATCCTTTTTTGAATTTGTACAGGCTGATATAGTCAGTAAATAGTTTTTTGTCTTTTTTGTAGAGCTCTACTTTTACTATTGCTGCGTCTCCTGTGACCTCAATCATAGGATATTTAGCTGTGGTTTGTTCCTGTGGTCCATCCGGATTGTTTTCTTTGCGTTGCGTTGCTCGTTTTTTCCATGTATAAATGGGAAACTTTGAGAGATTGTAGTTTTTTTCTTTGATTAACATTTCAAAACCCGGATGAAATCCGTTATTAATTGCTTCAATGGAGCCCATGTTGTGGATTCCTTCTACATAAGCGGTTTCTACAGTTGATTTGACAGCCTCTTGTTCACTGTTCAAATCCTGTGAATACACTGTGAATGAAATGAATAATACGATGAGTGTTAAAAAATTTTTCATTTTGATTTAGTTTTAATGTTCCCGCATAAATTTACAGCGTTTATATCAATTTTTATAAAAGTCTTGTTAGAAAAAAGCGATCATTAGTCTGGTCTAAAAAGCCTTTAAACTGCTGATTTTACCACTTTTACCCCTTTCCGAAAGCTTTCGGGATTAGGGGTGATAATTCTTTTTAGACTGGGCTCAATCATTTTATACCCAAAAAGAAGGGATTTAATCGTATGAAAGATTTTTACGGGAGAGTATGAGATATTGCTTACGGAACCGGATGAAAAACAATATCGCGGCGATACCTAAACCTGCCACAAATCCTGTCCAGATTCCTATGGGCCCTACTTCAAAAGTAAAAGCCAGAAGATAAGCCAGGGGGATATTCACTACCAGGTAAGCAAAAAAAGCGTAAAACATAGCTTGTTTGACATCAGCCAAACCTCGTAAAACACCTAGCATGACTACCTGCATCCCGTCAAAAACCTGGAATATGGCTGCCATAATCAATAATTGCGAGGCCAGGGCGATAACTTCGGGATTTTGGGAGTAAATCATTGGAAGCGAGCCACGGAATATCAAAAAAATCAATGCAGTAGTTGTCATAAACGCCAGGACCAAATGGAGCGAAGCCATAGCGGCCTTATACATGTTTTTATAATTTTGACGACTATATTGATGCGATACCCGGATAGTAGTTGCTGAGGCTATGCCTGTGACAATCATAAAAGTTACGCTCGCTAATCCTAATGCGATTTGATGGGCTGCTAAGGGAACTTCTCCTATCCAACCCATCATTACACCACTGAGGGCAAAAGCTGAGACCTCCAATAACATCTGACCGGAGATGGGATAGCCTATTTGGATTAAATCTTTGATTTGTTTCTTGTTGAAGGTTGTTTTTCTCAATAGGATGAAGTAGCGTTTCAGCCAGTCTTTTTTAAGGTAAATAATAAAAAAAAGTAAGGGCATGAGGGTTCGGGCTGTAAGGGAAGCATAACCTGCCCCCATAACTCCCAATGCGGGAAAACCCAATTTCCCGAAAATTAAGATATAGTTTAAAAGAATGTTTAAGGCATTGGCGGACAATGTGATGTACATGGCGAGCGCTGTATTCCCCAGGCCTTCGGTGAATTGTTTGAAGGTAAAAAACATCAGGAACGGGATCATCGAGATTACAAGTATACGAAAGTAGGGGACAGCCTCTGCGATAACCTGTGGGGGTTGGCCCATATATTTCATAAAAAAAGATACGGATAACAATACTAAAGCCAGAGCAATAGCCATAGCAAAATGGGTTAATAAAGAATTGCGGAAGAGCGAGGATGCTTTTTTGTGATTTCCAATAGCGTATTCATGGCCGGTTAAAGGAGTTAATCCAAAGGTAAAGCCCATGCCCATCACCATTCCAACGATAAAGATTGAATTGGCAAAGGAGACGGCTGCCAGTTCAGTAGTACCCACTCTGCCCACCATCATATTATCTACCTGCTGTACCAGCACCTGGCCGGCCTGCGAGAGTATGACAGGCAAAGCAACTTTTAAGTTACGTTTATAGAAAGGTAGATAATTCCTAAAACTCATGGTTTCTTTTTAAAAATGGGTGCAAAATTACCGTTTTTCACCGATAGGAAATGAGAGCGTTGCAAAACATCTATTGGTTCCTGTTTAAAAAATAAAATTAAACAATCAGCTTAGAATGAATTTCGCTGACAAGCCTGTGTTTTACAGTACGTTCATAATCGGGGATATCCAAATCGTCTAATGTAGTGAGAGCCTCAAATAAAGCCACCGATTCCGCTTCATTAAAGCTGACAGAGGTTTCATCAAATTGACGGGTAAGTCTTTTGGCCAGCTTGAAATAGACCTTTTCAAGGATAAAGCGAATCATTATCCGCTTGGATTGGTCTTCGATGCGATTAAAATCCACGGCAGTTAGCAGATCAAAAAGCGCCTTTACTTCGCTTTTGTTGAATTTGAATTTGATTTTTGACTTACTCATAGAGCCCGTTTTTACAAA
>JAIPAH010000219.1 GCA_021740175.1 Bacteroidales bacterium | reverse complement strand
CGGATAATCAACCAGGAAAATGTCATGTATAATCAAAATGATTTTTCCGATGATGGTTGGTTAATAGGATTTAATATCACTCGTTTATGGAGTTTTTAGATTGTTAAACCAATAAAGTTAAGTTATGAAAAAGTACAGCGCTATAATTGCCGTTTTTGCCGCAGCATTTATGCTTATGGCATTCGGTCAGGATGAAGAAAAAGAAGGAAATCCATGGGAAATCCCAGAGAAATATAAGAAAATGGATAATCCTGTAAGCATGGATAATAAGGAGTTGATGATGGTAGGAAAATCACTTTACAATAAGAATTGTAAGTCCTGCCATGGTTCAAACGGAGAAGGTGACGGTCCTATGGCCCGACGTCTTAAGGCGCCTATGGAGGATTTTACTTCATGTGACTTCAAAAAACACAATGATGGTGAATTGTATTATATGTCCATTATAGGTCGTGATGAAATGCCGAACTATGAAAAGAAAATCAGGAACAAAGAGGATCGTTGGGCTTTGATCAATTACGTTAAGTCGTTGAACGAATGTGAAGAAGAATAAAGAATTAGTTACACGAAGAGGACGGAGAAAACCGTCCTCTTTATATATAAGCTGTCATTTTATAAAAGGGATTGAGGAGAATGAAGAATTTTTTGCTGTCAATTTTTATCCTTGTTGTTTTTTTACCAGGGGGGATACAAGCGCAGGAAGAAGAGCGCCAGGAAATCATTGAAGAGGTAAAGCCCCGAAATAACGAATGCCTGGAATGTCATGGCCAGGATGAATATACTTATTTCAATGAACAGCTTGGGAGAGATGTGAAGGCCCAGATGTGTGAAGATTATATCGTTTCAGAAGAGGAGTACTACCAAGCCAATCATTTTTCTTTTGCATGTGTTGATTGTCACTCATCAGGGTTTAATGAATACCCCCATCCTGCTGAGGCGCGTTTTGAACAGATATACAGTTGTACGGATTGCCATGGTTTTTCAGAATCTGATGAAAAATATCAATTTAGCAAGATAGAAGAGTCCTACAAGGAAAGCGTTCATCATAAAAGACTAGGAGAAGATTTTTCGTGTTGGTCTTGTCATGATCCCCACACTTATGCAATTAAGGCTAGAGAATCAAACAATATTAAGAATATAGTGTCTTATAACAATAGTATGTGCCTGGATTGCCATTCCGATGTGGAAAAATTTGAAATGCTTTCCGGTGAAAAAAAGAATGTGTTCGAGCATCACGAGTGGTTACCGAATCAAAACCTGCATTTCAATAATGTGCGGTGTATTGAATGTCATACCGAAGTGAATAAGGATATCTTGGTAGCTCATAAGGTACAGCCAAAAAAAGAAGCTGTACGGAAATGTGTTGAATGTCATTCAGAAAACTCACTTTTGTTGAGCACACTCTATAAATATAGAGTTCAAGAGAACCGCCAAAAGAATGGGTTCTATAATGGCGTGATCCTTAATGAAAGTTATGTGATTGGCGCTTCACGAAATGAATATTTGAATGTAATAAGTATTGTCCTGTTTTTTGCCGCTTTAGGAGGCATACTTGTTCATTCATTGCTAAGATACTTTTTTGTGAAAAAGTAGAGAGATTTATGGAAGAAAAAACCTATTTATATCCCAAATGGATTCGATTATGGCATTGGAGTAATGCTATTTTTTTTATTGTACTCATTGTCACGGGACTTTCTATGCAGTACTCTAGTCAGGATTATCAATTCATTCCCTTTAGTCAGGCCGTTTACTGGCATAACATAGCCGGAATACTGCTTATTATTGATTATATTATATTTTTGACAGGCAATGCTTTGACCATGAACGGTAAATATTACAAGGTTAAACGTAAAGGTTTGATAGACCGAATAAAGAAACAGTTTTATTATTATACAATTGGTATTTTTAAAGGAGAAAAAGCGCCTTTTCCTGTAAATGAGGAAAGAAAATTTAACCCTTTACAAAAGGTAGCCTACGTAGGAGCGATGTATGTTCTTATACCATTGGTCATTGTTACCGGTGTGGCATTGCTTTTCCCGGAAATGATTGTCCATAAGGTTTTTGGTGTTAGCGGAACATTATTAACGTCTCTTTTGCATATTGCTGTGGGATTTTTGCTTACCCTGTTCTTATTAATTCATGTGTATTTTAGTACTTTTGGCAAGCGCGTAAGCAGCAATTTTAAAAGCATGATAAACGGATATCATGAAGGACATTAAGGATATTATAATGTAACGGATAAATGAGAGACTGATAGCAGGAGATATGACAATACAGAACGAAGAAGTGAAGAACAAGGCGGCAAAGAAAAGAAGCAAATGGAAATACCGGGAAGGTTTTGGCCTTCTTGCTGCCCTGATTATTGTAGGTTTCATCTTAGAGACGATCACTCACCCCGAGCGGGTTGAGTTGCCTCAATGGCCTGTTAACTTAATGGCTATAGGAGGATACATTTTAGTAACGGCTGTCATTTTTTATAGCGCAAAAAGAAATTCTTTTATCAGATGGATGCACAGTGTTCCTTCCACTATAGCGGCCGTTTCGTCAATGACTGTTTTGGTACTTGTTATGGGATTTGTTCCGCAGGAAGATATGTCGGGTTCGGTTATTACGCAACTGGGCATTACTCATCTCACAAGTTCCTGGCCCTACTTATTGGTCGTATTGTATTTGATTACGGTCTTAACGTTTACGATTTATAAAAGAGCTTATCCTCTCACCTGGAAAAATGCAGCCTTTCTTATGAACCATGCCGGATTGTGGATTGTGTTGGTAGCCGCATCCCTTGGAACGGCCGATTTAAAGCGTCTGTCGATGTCGCTTAACGAAGGGGAGAAAAAGGAAACGGCCTACGGGCAGGGAGAAGCAAAATATAAAGTTCCTTTTGCTATTAAGCTACATGATTTTCAGATGGAACAATACAACCCGAAGATAGCATTATATGATATTAGGGAAGGGAATGTGTTTGATGCAAAGCAGACCAATCCGATAAGAATTGAGCCGAAACTGAATCATCAAATAGGTTCGTGGAGTTTGCAGGTAAAGAAATATTTATCTACCGCCGTAAAAGAAGGGGACTCGTATATAGAGTCTGATAAGCGAGGGGCTGCACCGGCTGCCTTGGTTGAAGTACAGCATACGGGCAGTAGAAATATTTCTAAGACCGGGTGGATAACCTGTGGAACACGATGGATGGATTCCAGGCATTTTCCTTTAAGCCGCCGGTTTGCAGTGGTTATGACCAGGCCGGAAGCAAAAGAATTTGCATCTGAGGTTACGATTTATCATAAAAACAACAATACGGAAGAAGATTACCGGTTGGTGGTGAATCAGCCCTATTCTTTCGGCCCGTGGAAAATTTATCAATCGGGATATGATTCCCGCTCGGGACGATACTCAAAGCTTAGTGTATTGGAATTGGTTTATGATCCCTGGCTGGAAGTGGTATATACGGGGATTATCATGATGATTATAGGTGCTTTGTATTTAATGTTTTTTGGAAAACGAAAATAAACAAATTGAAATATGAGTTGGGAAAGTTATCCGGCAATAGCATATATTACCACCGTCCTGTTTATTATCGGGGCGGTTTTGAATGCCCGAAATAAGTTTAAAGTATTCCGCGATATAGCACTTTGGGGCGGTGTTTTGGCTATGGCGGTTTTTATCGTTGGAATGTGGGTGAGTCTGGAACGTCCACCTATGCGAACACTAGCCGAGACAAGATTGTGGTATTCCGTGTTTCTCAGTGTCGCTGGATTCGCCATTTTTTATCGCTGGAAGATGAGCTGGATGCTCTATTACAGCATCGGGATGAGCCTTTTGTTTATCTTTATTAATTTTTATAACCCCGACACCTATGATGAAACATTGATGCCGGCCTTACAGAGTCCGTGGTTTGTCCCTCACGTTATTGTATACATCATTGGGTATGCGCTTTTGGCGGCTTCTACTTTAATGGGAATTCATGGATTATGGTTAATTCATAATAAAAAATCCCCCCAGGCAGTAATAGAACGCGCTGATAATATCGTTTATATTGGTTTTGCTTTCCTTACGCTTGGCCTCCTGTTTGGAGCCTTATGGGCTAAAGAAGCATGGGGGCATTACTGGACATGGGACCCTAAGGAAACCTGGGCATTCCTCACCTGGTTTATGTATTTGGTATACATTCATTTGCGCTATCAACACAAAAAGCGATACAAATGGGCGCTATGGTCACTTACCCTGGCGTTTGTGGTACTTTTGATCTGTTGGTTTGGAGTCAATTATCTCCCTACAGGGGAAAACAGTGTTCATACGTATTCAACTTAAAAGACAATTTTTTTGAAAATTTTTATCTTTATCAAAAAAGTAGAATTGCTATGAAACGAATTGGAGCACATGTCAGCGCAGCAGGCGGGGTAGAAAATGCCCCGTTAAATGCTTCGGCTATTGGCGCCACCGCCTTTGCATTGTTTACTAAGAATCAGCGCCAATGGACAGCTAAGCCCCTTACACAAAAGAATATCGAAAAGTTTAATGCCTATTGCGAAGAAAAAGGCTACGAAAAAAAGTACATCCTACCTCACGACAGCTACCTGATTAACCTGGGGCATCCGGAAAAAGCTGGACTGGAGAAGTCACGGAATGCTTTCCTCGACGAAATGCAGCGTTGTGAGCAACTAGGGATTCCTGCTTTAAACTTTCATCCCGGAAGCCACCTGAAGAAAATAAGCGAAGAAAAATGCATCGATCGTATTGCCGAATCGGTCAACATTGCTTTGGACAAAACAAGCGGCGTCACGGCAGTAGTGGAAAATACCGCTGGACAAGGAACAAATATGGGTTTTAGCTTCGAACATCTGAAACATATCATCGATAAGGTTGCGGATAAATCGCGGGTCGGTGTATGTTATGATACCTGCCATGGTTTCGCTGCAGGATATGATATCAGAACAAAGGAAGCCTTTGAAAAGACCTTCAAAGATTTTGAAGAAATTATCGGCTTTGACTATTTGAGAGGGTTACACCTGAATGACTGTAAAAAAGAGCTGGAGAGCCGCGTTGATCGCCATGACAAAATTGGTGAAGGGACAATCGGGAAGGAAGGTTTCCAATGGATAATGAACGATCCCCGCTTTGATGAAATCCCTATGGTGCTTGAAACACCTGATAAAAATTTATGGGCCGAAGAGATAAAATTGCTTTACAGCCTGGAGAAATAAACCGAAATCCCCGTTTAATTCGGTAGCGAAAGAAAAGCCGGAGAAACATGGCTTGATTCATGATATAGACACTATACCGGTTATTTATGCGTTAACCAATACATGAGGACTTTGAACCAGAAAAGAAGATGGAAACGGGTATTGATGATTGCGGCGGTTACGATTATTGCTGTTTCACTATGGTATACTAATCGACTGGTCAGAAAGATGGCTCGCGATGAAAGAAAGAATGTAGAGATATGGGC
>JAIPAH010000040.1 GCA_021740175.1 Bacteroidales bacterium | reverse complement strand
CTTGATTTTTTTTATTCTTATTCCTTTTGGGGCTTTATATGCCCAAAATATAGACTTTGACAATTACTTTAAAGACAAAACGCTTCGAATCGATTACACCCACAGCGGTAACCAAAACTTCCATTCATATGCCATTGATAAACTTAGGGAAGAACCACACTGGGGTGGATCTAAAACTAACCTGATGGATACACTCGGGTACGGCGATTATTTCTTTAAAGTTCGCGACAAAACATCCGGGAAACTGATTTATAGCCGGGGCTACAGCACCCTTTTCAATGAATGGCGCACTACCGATGAAGCAAAGGAGACCACAAAGAGCTTTTCGGAGACCATCATTATGCCATTTCCCCGTAATGATGCGGAAGTAATTTTTTATAGTCGCGATGAACAAAATCGTTTCAAAAAAGAGTTTACCTATACCGTTAATGCCGATTCTTACTTTATTAAACCCGAGAAAAGCATGAACTATCCATCGTTTGATGTGAAAGTGAACGGCGATCCTTCGGAAAAAGTAGATATCGTTATCCTGCCCGAGGGATATACCCGCGAAGAGCTGGGTAGGTTTATCTCCGACTGCCGTGAATTTTCCCGCTCGCTATTCAAATACCAACCCTACAAGAAAAATAAATCCCAATTCAATATCCGCGGCATATTAGCCCCTTCCGAAGACAGTGGCAGCGATATTCCGGCGGAAAACTGCTGGAAGAAAACCATCCTGAACACCTCCTTTTATACTTTCGACCTGGAACACTATTGCATGACTACCGATAATAAAAGCGTGAGGGACCTCGCCGCCAATGCCCCTTATGACCAGATATACATCTTGGTTAACTCCCAGAAATACGGCGGGGGAGCTATCTATAACCACTACAGCATAAGTGTTAACTCTAACCGGCATGCCGCAAAAATATTCCTGCATGAATTAGGACATGGTTTTGCTGCCCTGGGCGATGAGTATTACAATTCTGAGGTGGCCTACAACGATTTTTATTCTCCGGATGCAGAACCCTGGGAACCCAACCTGACAACACTCGTGGATTTTAAAAGCAAATGGGGGAGCCTCATTCCTGACAGCATCCCTGTTCCCACTCCCAATAAGGAAAAGTACGAAGGCATCCCGGGCGTTTTTGAAGGCGGAGGTTATGTCAGTGAAGGCGTCTACCGTCCCTCCTACAATTGCATAATGAATGATCTTAGGTATCATCAGTTCTGTAAAACCTGTAAAAAGGCCATTCAAAAAATGATTAACTTTTACAGTGAATAATAGAATCATTTTGAATTATTAATCGGCAAAGGAATAGACGGTAAAAAAATAAATACAAACGACGAATTTTTCGTTTTTTTGCAAAAACAACCTAAAAAAACAAGATATGCTAAAATCTTTAACTGATCTCGTAGATATAGCCAGGGGAAAAGAAACCCGGCGCTTAGCCGTAGCTGCTGCGGAAGATAAGGCCGTGCTTGAGGCCATAAAGGATGCACAGGAAAACCGTATTATCCATCCGGTGCTTGTCGGCGACAAGGAAAAAATTGAGCCTCTTTGCAGGGAAGTCGGTTTATCCCTTGATGCTGCTGATATTGAAGACAACAAAAAAGGCGCTGACGAATCGGCCAAAATAGCAGTATCACTCATTAAAGAGGGCAAAGCCGATGTGTTGATGAAAGGCATGGTTAGCACCGGGCCGTTGCTTAAAGCCGTACTCGACAAAGAGCATGGCCTACGGAAAGGAGGCACGTTAAGCCATGTGGCTTTCTTCGAGTCGTCGCATTACCACAAATTGCTCGGAGTGACGGATGCCGCTATGAATGTAGCCCCGGAATTTGAAGACAAAGTGGATATGTTAAACAATGCCGTGGAGGCCTTCCACAAGCTGGGTGTCGAAACCCCGAAAGTTGCGGTGGTAGGAGCTGTAGAAACCGTTAATCCCAAGATGGAAGCCACCACGCATGCTGCTATGATGAAGACGATGAATGCCCGCAATCAAATCAAAGGGTGTGAGGTGGACGGCCCACTGGCTATCGACAATGCCGTTTCCAGGGAGGCCGCCGAGCATAAAAAAATTCACAGCGAGGTGGCCGGCGATTGCGATATCATCCTCACGCCCGATATTGAAGCCGGAAATATCCTGTACAAATCCCTTAACTTCCTGGGCGGAGCAACAGCCGCTGCCGTAATTATGGGCGCCGCCGTGCCGGTAGTGCTGACATCACGCTCCGATAACAAGCAAAGCAAAATGCTTTCCATTGCTCTGGCAGCAGCTATGGACTAATGACAACGTTGAATTTTTTAGGAACAGAAAACCATGAACGACGACAATATTCGTATACTGGCCATAAACCCAGGTTCTACTTCAACAAAAATAGCAGTATATCAAAATACGAAAGCTATTTTTTTGAAAACCATCAAGCATTCGACCTCGGAGCTCGAAAAATTTGAGAAGATTACCGACCAGTATGAATACCGCAAAAAAATGATTTACCGGGAGCTGGAGGAAGCCGAGGTACGCCTTCATCTTATCCGTGCTGTGGTGGGACGTGGCGGCTTGGTGAAGCCTATATCCTCAGGGGTTTACGAAGTCAACGAGAGCATGAAAAGCGACTTGCGCAATAGCCCTCTTGGGGAGCATGCTAGTAACCTGGGTGGTTTGATTGCCGATGACTTTGCCAAAACTCTGCCCGATGCCAGGGCGTTTATTGCCGACCCGGTCGTTGTCGATGAAATGGAGCCCCTGGCTCGGTATTCGGGGCATCCCGATTTTGACCGCGTCTCTATCTTTCATGCTCTCAATCAGAAAGCCGTGGCCCGCACTCATGCCAAGTCTATCATGAAGAAATACGAAGACCTGAACCTCATTGTCGTGCACTTAGGGGGAGGTATATCGATCGGAGCCCACAAAAAAGGCAAAGTTATCGATGTAAATCAGGCCCTTGATGGCGACGGCCCCTTCTCACCCGAAAGAAGTGGTAGCCTGCCTGTTGGCGCTTTGATAAAAGGTGCTTTTAGCGGGAAATATACACTGACGGAGATGAAAAAGATGATCAAAGGCAACGGCGGAATGGCCGCCTACCTTGGTACCAACGATGCCTATGAGGCGGAACTGAAAGCCGCCGAAGGCGACGAAAAAGCGCGGGAAGTGACGGAAGCTATGGCTTACCAAGTGGCTAAAGAAGTCGGCTCGATGTTTACCGTTTTGAAAGGAGAGGTTGATGGAATCCTCATTACCGGGGGAATCGCCAATAGCAAGTGGTTTGTCAACCTCATTATCCAGCGCGTCTATAAAATTGCACCCGTTCACGTCTACCCGGGGGAAGATGAGATGCAGGCGCTCGCTACTAACGGGTTGCTGGTGCTTAAAGGCGAAATTGAAGCGAAAGAGTACGTTTAGGAGGAAAGGTAGAGCAAACACTACCAACCTTGCTTTAATTTTATTACTTTTGCACCTGCTTTTTACAAGCCTCTTTAGCTCAGTAGGTAGAGCAACGCTCTCGTAAAGCGTAGGTCGCCGGTTCGAGTCCGGTGAGAGGCTCTAATATCAACTATTCTAACACTTTCATGGCAAAAGGAATGGCTCCATTCTAATAAATGATTGATTGTCATTTTTAGGGGTATTATCAATGTAAAGCAACATCGGTCAATTCAGTGCATGTCCTGACACTTTGGGGTTCTACTACCTGCGAAAATGGTACACAGATACAACTGCTTATCACCGATTTTTTTGTTAAGAAAAAGTAATTAATTTCTGACAATATGAACCTTTATTGTGCAATCTGAAAAATGCCTGAAAGGCATTCAGGTAAAAGCACAGGGTGAAGCGCAGCGGAACCCTGTGATAGAATGGGCAACGTTACAACAAAAGCTCTGAAAGAGCGTAACGTAATTTCCTACAACCATACCCCTTCGCATTATCCAAATCGATTTTACGTGTCGGGCTTTCAGCCCTCTGATTGTGCGTTTTACCATATACACAGGGTTCCATTTCATTTCACCCTGTGCTTTTACGGATCAGGGCTTCGCCCTTTTTAACTTTCACAGCATCTTTAATGACATTGACAATTGATTTTTTCAAATCAACCCTATGATATAGAACAAAAGTAACCAACCGCTCAAGTCTTAAATACCGGCTTATCCGGGATTCGAGTCCGGTAAGAGGCGCTAAATGAGAACAATCCGTTTATCGCTTTCCTTTTAATTTTTATTGCTTTCCTGTCTGAAATATTTTTTCAATCTTTGTCACCGAATAAAAAAAAACGGAACAATGAAAAATTTCGCCCGTCTCACCCTGCTGTTTTTGGCTATCGGCGTTTTAGCCGGATGCTCCAATGAGTTTTATGAAGCCGATGAACTGGAAACCATGCAGCGAAGACACGGTACCATCGCCGTGCTACCGCCTGATTTAGACATTGCTTCACAGAAAAAGCCCTCTCCCAGCACTGCAATGGGCTCGGGAAAAATCAAGTATGCCTATGAAATCCAGGAAGTTCTCGGTGAAAAGCTCAGGGGTGAATCAACGAATTACACGGTATCTATAATCTCCGCCAAAAAAGCCCGTGAAATGCTGAATGCTTCCGGCATAAGCTATTACGATCTTTATACCATTAAGACCATCGTTGAACCCGGTAACGCACTACATGCAGATGGCTTGGTCAAAGGTGTGATAAAAGCCCCCAAGCCCCTTGATGGTGAGCACCAAGCGGAAAATGAGGAAATCGAAGTGAAAATTACCCTTTATGAGGCTAACACCGAAACCCTGTTGTGGAGTTACGAAGACAAATACGAGTTCAACACATACAACGACTCCAAAAAACTGGCGGAAAAGATATTTGAGGAGATCGAGGGGAATTTCCCTTATGAAGAATAGTTTATAAACCAAGTACTCAAATTTACAGGCAGTCGGCATCTAAGCTTTTATGAAATTCAGGTTTGAGTTCGTAGTTGGTGGTTCGTAGTCTAAAATTTTAATGTCCAGGCATCCTAAATAGTATCTAATTATAAAGCCATATTATGTGCATTTTCTCCCCGCACACCCCTGTTGTCCCCTGAAGGGGACATCCGCACTTATAGCTCTTTGGAAGGCTCGCCTCTTTAGGGAAGTTAGGAGGGTGAGGAGAGTAATGGGGAATTTATAAACGGACTCTAAATAGCATTGACTTGTTATAGTTCGAGCCCGGAGTTAGCTTTGAGTTACTAACTACCAACCATAAACTATTTTCTACCCTTCAAAACAATTGTTTTTCTTTTAACAATGCTTCGGATTCATTATCTTTGAAAAAAACAGGATTTAAAACCATGGATAGACTACTGGTATTGGCTATAAACCCCGGTTCCACATCTACTAAAGTGGCGGTATATCAACAAAACAAACAGATCTTTCAGAAGACCATTTGCCATGACTCAGAATCGCTCGAGCGGTTTGATAAGATTACCGACCAGTTCCAATTCAGGAAAGAGATCATAATGGAGGAACTGGATAAGGCGAATATAAATAAGGAAGATATCAAAATCATTGTAGGCCGCGGCGGTTTGTTAAAACCGGTCAGCTCGGGCATCTATGAGGTCAACGAACGCATGAAGGAGGATTTACGCAACAGTCCCATCGGTGAGCACGCTAGTAATCTCGGGGGACTAATCGCCGATGATTTTGCCAAATCCATCGATGGTGCCAGGGCTTATATTGCCGACCCGGTAGTAGTTGATGAACTCCAGGATGTGGCACGCTTGAGCGGGCATCCCCTTATCGAGCGGCGCTCCATTTTCCATGCGCTCAACCAGAAAGCTATTGCCCGGCACCACGCTTCTTCCATAAGCCGTGAATATGAAGATATGAATCTTATCGTCGTGCATATGGGTGGTGGAATTACTGTCGGTGCTCACTGTAAAGGCCGGGTGATTGATGTGAACAATGGTCTCGACGGCGACGGTCCCTACACCCCTGAACGATCGGGGTCCCTACCTGCCGGCGATCTCGCTCGCCTGTGCTTCAACGGGGATTATACTTTTAAAGAGGTCAAGAAAATGATTAAAGGAAAAGGAGGGTATGTGGCTTATCTCGGTACCAATAATGCACAGGAGGTCAACGAGAAGGCCCGCAACGGCGACCCGGAAGCCCAAAAAGCCGAAAGAGGACTTATCTACCAGGTAGCCAAAGAAGTGGGTTCCATGGCGACCGTTTTAGAAGGTAAGGTGGATGGCATCCTTTTAACGGGAGGGATGGCCAACAACGAGGATATCGTGACAGGTATTAAAAAAATGGTCTCCTACATCGCCAATGTCTTTGTATATCCCGGTGAGGACGAGATGCATGCCCTTATGATGAACGGGCTTCTCATGAATAAAGGCTTTATTAAAGTGAAGGAGTATAAGTAGGAATTGTGAATTTTTAATTTTATATTTATAATTCAAAATTAATTCATGTGTACTGTTCTTGCGTTTCTTACGAACCATTTTGAATTTGCTTAAAATGAGCTTTCACTTCCCGGAAATGTGCATAGCCATATCGAAGTAAAAGAACATCATGATGGTTTTTTGATACAACTCCTTTCTCAGGTCTGCTTTGTCCATCTGGTTTTTTAGCGTTTTAGCCACCAGTGCCGGACTGCCGAGTTTGGGGATTTTATTGACGGTTTCTATCGTAGCCCCGAACACGTAGTAAGTGGAAGTAGTATCCACAGCTTCCTTATTTTTCATATAGTAGTCGTAGTAATAATCCAGGTGCTTTTTATTCTTCACATCGTTGCTGCTAATCCCCAGGTCATCCATCATACCTTTAACTTTGCTTTTATCGGTCATCGGCGGGAAGCTCCCGGGATCCTGGATAAAGGACAGAATGTCCATATACTGATCGACTTTCGAATCGGAAGGATCGGTAATATCATTGGTGGAAAAATAACGCTCGAAACTGTCCTGCAAAACATCATCGTCCACACCGTTTTCTTCAAACCATGTTTTCATCGAGCTGAGTGTTTCTTCCTCCATATCTTCGGTGCTTTTTTCCTGGAAAGTACTACAGCTTGAAACACCGATAAATACGAGTGCAGCTAATGTCCATTTTATCAATTTCATAATTTATCCAAATAAGTTCGTAATTATTTAACGAAATTAGACTTTTATAGTTGAACAGTGAAACAGATTTCTATATCCGTGTATTCAATAGAGAAAATAAGCCCGCTGGAAAAACAGATTGGGGTAAAGTCTAATTTCCGGATTGGAAAAATTCTCACAGTTAGACAACTATTTCAACCCATATTATTGTCTTAGATATATAAACCTTTTAACACCCTCATCATGAAACGGCATTACCAAAAAAAGTCAAAAAGTTTTTTTAGCGTTTACATTTTAGTAATATTCGCTTTTCTGTCAATCACCTCTCAAGCCCAATCACAGGTTTGGATAGACGACAATGCGAAATGGACCTATGATTTCTGGAATCTCGGAGTGGAAGGTACTTATGAATTTGAGTATACATCAGATACTATGATTTCCGGTAAACTGTGTCAGAAAATAGAAATGACCTGCCACAAATACTTTACCCACCCTAATGGGTATCCGGTTTATGAAAAAAACCAATATGATCCCGGGTTTACTTATGCTTCCGGCGATTCGGTGTTTCACTATTCCAACGGGCAGTTTCACCTGCTATATGATTTTTCGGCAACCGTGGGAGATTCATGGATAGTTGATATAGTGGATTATGGCGGCAACTGTAATGACACGGCCAGAGTTGAGGTTGTTGCCACCGGCACTACCGAAATTAACGGCGAAGAGCTACGCACCATTACGCTGGAGTCTGCCAGCGACAGTTATGTATCTATCAGCTCAACCTGTGTGGAGAAATTTGGCGCCACGTTTACAACGGCAGGTGATGTCGGCAAGGGACCTTTCCCCGGGATTCAAAGTTGTGGCGGAAGTGTTATGGAGCCGGACATTTTGGACCTCAGATGCTTCTCAGATGACTCGTTTCCGGTTTACAACGTCTCTGATGATCCTTGCAACCACCTTACAGGCGTAGGTTACGACTTTCGTTTTTTTACTATCGATGAAAGAAAAGCCTTTGCCCACCCGGAATTAGCTGATACGGTTTACAGCATCGCTTTTGATACGGTATACAGTGAGCCGGGCGGAGTATGGGTTTATGAAAACTTTAAAACATTCGGAGACTGGATTGAGCCCGAAGAGTGTGAGTTCTGGGGTCCTCCTCAGTGCCTGCCGCTTAATCAGCCCTCCTGGCTTGGAGGGCAGGTAACGTATGATAACAATGGGCGATACACCTTTTATACTTTACAGGACGATTCCATCCAAATTGATATCTCTCTGCAGGCAGGGGATTCGGCACTGATTTACGAAGACTCCGCGCAACGGTTTTATATGAAAGGTCTGGGTGAAGAGGTTACAGAAATCCTTGGTATAACCGATACCGTGCGAAAATTCAGAATCTCACACTACGACACTGAAGGAAATGTTATAAACTCGGATTTGCAGCATCATGAAATTATTACGGGCAAAAAACTCGGCCTCATCTCTTTCTTCCGCATCGATCATTTTCCTGAAATGCTTTTACCCCTGGAGCTGGTTGGTAACACCGAACCGGAAACCGGTTTAACCAAAATCACTTATGCCGATATCCACGACTATCAACCCGGTGATGTTATCCAATACAAAATTAAATCAGCCTATGCAGGAGGACCTCCTTCCGAAAATTTTACCAGGTACGACAAATACAGGTATATTCAACGCGAGGAAAACTCTGATACGCTGTTCTATACGGCTGTAAAAACCAGCTTCTTCCAGGATTCGACAACTGTAACCACCGATACCGTGGAGATGAGTTATTACAAATATCAGCTCATTGATAACATCCCCTTTGGCCAACCGGAACGGAATGAGAATCAGATTTTAAGACACGAGAGGGTTTACCAGGAAAACTATTGCGGAGAGCCTCTCTGGACTTTTGAGTCCGAACAAGGTTCTTTAAAATATTGCGCTGCCGACGACTGCTGGGGAGGCACCGACATGTTTGGCCTGCCGCTCGCCGACAAAAGCCGATACGCTTTTGGATTAGGTTTGTATTCATCTTACGTGAGTTTAAATGATGGCCTTTACAGTAAATCAATTGTTTATTTTGATAAAGGAGAATACTCTTGTGGAGAAGAGGTTACAGGAGGTATGAAAGAAATTCCTCACTTTGAAGATTACTTCGAGATTTATCCTAACCCGGCTAAAAACCGAATAACCCTCAACAACCTCAAAAATATGGAAGGTTCTTTTTCCATTAGTGATACCCAAGGACGAACAGTTCAGCGTTATGAACTGAGAAACGGGCACAATGTGATTCAAATAGATCATCTTAAGACAGGATTGTATTTTATTAAAGTGGAAAGCCTTCAAAAATACACTTTTCAAACCAAATTTGTAAAACGATAGATTTAGTAATGAAAGACTAAAAGATAAAAAAGCTGCATATAGACGAAAAATGGCAGGAATAAAGCGCTGCCCACTCCGGCACTTTTCTTGCTATTTTTTCCTCTACCTGGCTCTTTAAAGTTATCCCGATTGGAAAGACGGATCATCCGGACCACAGAAATTATACATCACGTTTGGTGCGGAGTGTTGGAGGGAGGGATTTACCGGATTAAAAAAAAGCGCCCTGAACCTAATGGTATGATCTAATTTTTCGCCCTCATGAATGGGGGCGTTATTCTCATGTAAAAAGCTATCTAACGCCAGACATAAGATTAGTCCCTTCCGATAGCTGTTGGAATCAGCGGGCTTTGAATTTTTCCCGCCATTCAAAACCAAATTAAATCTCCTTTCGCTTTTTGTTTTACAAAGATTTTTTTTATCTTAACTAAACACAATAACTACTGAAAAACATAGATTTGTGTAACGGTATTCACCTATAGAACTCGTAAATAAAAAAATAAATGGAAAATGGATTACGTTTATACATGACAATTCATTTTTAATAACCCAAAAAAACCAAAGTTATGAGAACAAAAAAAATGATAAAGTATGTATTAGCTGTAGTTATTCTTCCTTTTTTGGCAATGAGTTGCCAGGAGGAAGAAGCAACTAAAGAAGAAATAACTACGGAAGTAGATATTACAAAATGGAAATGGGAATTAAAAAGGGTAAATGCTGTTAATAAAACCCTTGCTCCGCAAAAAAATGATTATTTTAGAGATAATGCATTTTTGCTAGAATTTAGAAGTGATTCTACTTTTCAATTAAGTACAAGTGCTAATTTGGCTGGGGGTTATTATAACATTATTCAATATGGAGATATTACCATATCAAATTACCAAAGATGGACTGAAGTGGCGGAACCGAAAGATGAAAGAGAACTTAATGATAGTCTCATAAGTGTAT
Organism: Bacteroidales bacterium; assembly: GCA_021740175.1. Taxonomy (GTDB): domain Bacteria; phylum Bacteroidota; class Bacteroidia; order Bacteroidales; family JAIPAH01; genus JAIPAH01. The sequence goes on along the minus strand of JAIPAH010000040.1, from coordinate 11,839 downwards.
TTAATCGAGCTACAAGCTATGAAGTTATAAATAATACACTTACTTTTGAAGGAGAAGTTGGTGAAGTAGTATTTGAGAAAGAATAAAAGGTAACACGGCTTAATTAACGCATGCCGTCCGCTTAATTAATATGTTCTGTGAAAATTTTTATTTTTAAACTTAAAAAAAGCTGTAAAGCGGGTTGACAGATAGGGTGGTATGGCGCTGTGTGTCATTTCATTGTAGCACATTAATAACCCAGAAAAGATGGCGAAACTAATTATCAAACAATCGAATCACAAATAAATAAAAACAAATAGCAACTAAAAGAGCGATTAAGTGAAGTTGCCTCTCCGGGTTATTTTTTCCCTATCAACCCGTATTATTCCACCCCAAACATTTCCCTATCTTTATCCGTTCAAAGATTTATCATGCAAGATGTCCTTTTGATAGATAACTATGATTCGTTTACCTTCAACCTGGTGGAATTGTTGAAGCAGTTGGAGTGTGAGGTGACAGTTATGAAAAACGACCGGGTAGAGGCGGATAAACTCCGGGATTTTGATAAGATCATCCTTTCACCGGGGCCGGGGGTGCCATCGGATGCCGCCCAAACGGAATCGATCATCAAAAAGTACTACCGGGAGAAGAGTATTCTGGGCGTTTGCCTTGGCCATCAGGGTATTGCCGAGGTTTTCGGCGCCGGACTAAAGCGGATGGACACGGTGATGCATGGCGAAAGGACGCATGCCAGGGTAATAGAAAAAGACGCTTTATTTAAGGACTTACCGGGAAGTTTCGACATCGGGCATTATCATTCATGGGTGGTCGCCGGTGAAGATTTTCCCGGGGAACTACGCATCACCATGAAGGATGAAGGCGGCGAAATCATGGCCCTCAGGCACCGGCGCTACCACGTTTGGGGCGTCCAGTTTCACCCCGAATCGATTATGACCCCGGCCGGCAAAGAGATTCTTAGAAACTGGCTGAATGCTTAGATCTGTTACAGGCAAGCAATTTGAAAAAAAATCACCAATAGCAATGAGAAGACGCAACAATTAAAAATTTTGCCAACTGCCAATTGCCAACTCCCAACTCCCCATACGGCCATTTTATTGATTCGGAACATGCTATCTGAAGAATGCGGATGTTCCCCTTCCCTAGAAATCCCTGAAATCTTTCTTTTTCTCTATCTTCAAGTCCTGTAAAAGGGAGGACTTGGCCCTGAGGGTGAAATTCCAGCGCTGCCGGTTCCCGAAAGGCACCCAGTTGAAACTCATCTGCCAGCAATGGAGATTGCGGTTAATATCTATCGAGGTGTAGCTTAATTTTTTAGCTTTGAAGTCGTAACCCGAACGCACGCGAACTTTCCACTTGTCGGTGATATTCAGGCTTCCGTTAAAATCCAGCGTTTGGATAACATCACGGCTGTATTTATCAAGGGATTTCTGGTAATCGCTAGTAAAATTTAAAGTATAGCTCAGGTTCAGACTCCACTTGTTATCCCAACGTATATAATCTTCAGGGTTTTCATTGACATCCTGCAATTCTTCTTCCGTACCTTCATCCGATTGAAACATCTCATCCAGGTCTTTATCGCTCAGGCTCAGATCCAACCCGAAGTTCCAGCTGGTGTTATCGCGGCGTAGTAAACCATCACTTTCCTCCCAGACAAATTGATCAATACGTGTTCCTGTCGAATCCAGGGCATACATGTCATAACTGCTTCGGTAGGTTACGTTGAGTTTCTTAAAAATTTTCGTGCGCCCGGAGACACTTATGGGAGACCATTGGAGCGAATCGGCCGAGAGGTTATAGGAAGTACTTAAAGAGAGATTATCGACGAGTTTTATCTTTTTACTCTCCTGGGTGGTATCATTGGGCGTTCTGACCTTCATCTCGAAATTATTTCCCAGGCTGAAGTTCAGCGATCCCGACTCCCTTCCCGAAGGATAACCGTAAATTCCGTCTTCATACAGGGAATATTCTCTTTGTTTTTTTGTTGACGGGTCGTAATAGGTGTCATAGTACCCCCACTGTTCTGTTGAGAAATCCGGTTGATAGGAGAAGCTGACGCTAGGGTTCATCACATGGCGAAAAGCTTTCACAGGTCCTTTTTTAAAGTTGAGCATGCCATAAACTCTTGTGCTTAATGATGAGCTGAAGCTGAATTCATGAACGGCTTGAAAGCCCGGATCGGTGGTCTCCTTTATATAACCGGTAATGGTCGAGTCGTTATCGGCGTTGGTAGTGTCAACAAATTGTTTCTGCAGGGCTTCGGTGTACCAGCGCTCGGTTAAGTTAATAGAGTTGGTCAGGTTGAGATGGTTAAGCACTTTGAGATTGCTGCTGATAGGGATCGAGTGTTTCATCCCGTTTCTGAACTTATCAAACATATTGTTATCAAAAGTGATCAGCGAATCAGGAGCACTAAGGGTGTTTTTCATATCCATAGTATACCCCACGCTGATCTTTTCATACCATTTGGTCTCACCTACCCGCTCATCACTCCTGAACGGATAAAACTTGTCGGTAGATACCGAAAGTTGCGGCACTGTCATGCTAACGCTTTTACTTTTTGTATTCTGACTGTGGCTCATGTTGGCGGTCAGGTGAACCTTTTGGTCAAAGTTTGTTTGGTACGAGATGCTGGATTGGAAGGTGTTGGAGAGATAATCCTGCGTATTGACCGGATTGAACTCGTTGTAAGAAGAGGTTACAATATTTACATTGGCATTGAAATTGCTGTTTGGACGAGCTTTGGGGTCTTGGGAGTGCCGCCATCGCACGGAAAAATCCTTGCTTACCTCATATCCTTCGGTACCTTCTTCACCAACTTTATTGACCGTATATCCCGCTTTTAGGTTTCCATTGTAACCGTAACGTTTTTTATAACGCAATTTCGGTTCTACCGCCCAGCTACCACGGGTATAAATATCACCCCTTATTTCCAGATCCATGTGATCACTTATACCCCAGTAGTAGCCGCCGTCTTCTAAAAAGAATCCCCGGTCATTCGATTCTCCATAAGAGGGGACTAGTATACCCGATTGTTGCCCTTGTTTATTAGGGAAAAAACCGAAAGGCAAAAACAGCGGAATGGGGACGTCTTCGATGACGAGATAAGCCGGGCCGCTTACAATTTTATTATCGGGAAGCATCTTGGCTCTGGTATATTTTATTTCAAAATGCGGATCATCCAGGTTACAGGTGGTATAACTGCCTTTTTTGACATTAATGCTTTCGTCAGGCATTTTTTTTATGATCTCGCCATGGAGCTTGCCTTCCCCTTGGTCGGTAATTACTTTTTTAATCCTGCCTTTTTCCGTTTCGTAGTTGTAACGCATCTCTTTGGAACGGTAGGTTTTACCCCCTTCGGTAAATTTGGGTTTGCCGATTAATTGACCCGTGGAGTCTTCTATGCCATTGGCATCAATCATGTCGTTGGGAAAATCGATTTCTATCCTGGCCGCTTTGAGATTGATATTTTCATAGTCAATTTCAGCATTTTTATACAAATAGACCTTACGGTTTTTCAGATCAAAGCTTATCGAATCCTTGGCTTTGTATTTGACTGTTGAAGAGATGGCCTGAGTCTTTTGGGCGGTGTCTGTCGTGGTTGTATCGCTACCCCTAAGGGAATCAGCCACTAATGAGTCGTTTTGTAAAGTATCGGAAGGAAGGGTGTCGGGAACGCGGATGGTATCAGGTGTCAATGAATCATTTACCGGATAAGGAGTGATATCGTACGGATGAGGGACTGCTTGGAAAGCATACAATAATATACTCACCGGTAACAAGAGCGCCATTATACCCTTCCCTGCTATTTTTTCTCCTTTCGGCAATGTAATGAGATGAATTAACGACTTTTTTTTCTTTTAAGAAAAAGTGTTTTGTAAATTTGTTATTCCAACGTTAATGCAAAAACAATACCAATATTGGTTTTGCGTTTCGAAATCAAGCTCCAAAACTAATAAAATAATACGCTGGTGAAACGGATGAAGGCTATTTTTGGTATACTATGTTGTTTGCTGATAGGTGTGGACGGTATATCGCAGGAAGGTTCGTATGTGAACAAGGTGGTAATAGACGCAGGTCATGGAGGAAAAGATCCCGGTGCGTTGGGGCGGAATTCCCAGGAGAAAGATATTGTACTGAAGATTGCCCTGAAAACAGGCCAATATATTGAAGAAAATATAGACGGGGTGGAAGTTATTTACACCCGTAAAACGGATAAGTTTGTTGAGCTTCACAAAAGAGCGGATATCGCAAATAAAAATGATGCCGATTTATTTATTTCCATTCATTGTAATGCCAATAAGGTAGCTAGAGCCAAGGGTGCCGAAACTTACGTGATGGGCCTGCACAAAACCGAAGAAAACCTTGAGGTGGCTAAAGAAGAGAATGCCGCTATTTTACTCGAGGAAGATTATCGCCAGGAGTACGACGGGTTTGACCCCAACAGCGATGAAGGCTACATCAGCCTTAGCCTTATGCAGAATGAATATCGCGACCAGAGCATCAAGATGGCGAAAAAGGTACAGGATCAGTTTCGGGAAAGGGTGGGGTTAAAGGATAGAAGTGTCAGGCAGGCCGGATTCCTGCTGCTTTATCAAACAACGATGCCGGGGATTTTAATCGAAACCGCGTTTTTGAGCAACCCCGGGAACGAAAAATTTTTGATGTCTAAGAGAGGACAGGCTTATATTGCTTCAGGGATCTATAGAGCATTTAAGGAATACAAGCACTCCATGGAGAAAGGCCTCCCTCCCCGTGAAGAAGCTCTGGCTGATAAAAGCAATAATGATGGCGGCAATAACGGGGATTCGCATAATTCAGATCCGGAGATTTATTTTACCGTACAAATTGATACATCGCCCGAATCGATTAATGTGGAGAAATTTGCAACCTCACGTCGGGTTTCCGAGTATAAGCATAATGGGGTGTTTAAATACATCACCGGAAACACTACTTCTTTGAAGGAAGCCCGAAAAATCAAAAGAGAGATGCGGGCAAAAGGGTATGAAGGGGCTTTTATCGTGGCTTTTTATAATCATAAGCGTATCAGGGTTCAAAAAGCTATAGAGCTAATGGAAAAAAGTGAATCTCCATAAATCAGGGTGGAAAATTATATTAAATTTATCTTGATTATATTTTTTCTCAAGTATAAGTAATATTTTTGTTAAAAATCGAAAATCATTTGTTTTGAAAAGAAAGAAGGAGTTTCAATTAGGATTACTTTTTGTTGTTGCTTTAGCCCTCTTGGGCTGGGGAATTAGTTACCTGAAAGGAAGTGATGTTTTATTCGGCGGCACACGATATTATGCTGTTTACAACCACATACAAGGGCTTCTTGTGGCTAATCCTGTTACGATTAACGGCTATGAAGTAGGCCAGGTAACTAATATCGATTTTGCTTCCCGAGCAAAAGGAAACGTAGTAGTGGAATTGGAAGTAAACGAAGATGTTGATATTCCGGAAAATTCAAAGGCAAAGATTTACAGCTCTGATTTAATGGGTTCTAAGGCTGTGTCGATTGAATTGGGAGACGCACCCCGGATAGCCACCCATGGTGATACGCTCTCCAGCACAGTGGAGGGCAGCATCAAGGAGGCTGTAAATAAACAGGTGCAGCCTATTAAGCAAAAAGCCGAAGACCTTCTTTTGAGTGTCGATACCGTGGTTAAGGCCGTTCAAACGGTATTTAAACCTAGCTCTCGCCAAAAGATTAACAACAGCCTTTCCAGTATTGAAAATACCCTTCAATACCTGGAAAGCACTACTTATAACCTCGATACACTGATGAAGTCGGAGAGAAATCGCCTTTCTATGATAGTGGGCAATATCGAGAATATAACCCGTAACCTGGATTCAAAAGAAGCCGAGATCAATAATACCCTGGATAACCTCTCGGCGATTAGCGATACGCTGGCCGGAGCTAATATTAGTAAAACCCTTCATAAAACCAATAAGTCGCTTAAGCAATTAACCTCAATTATATCCAAAGTTAACGAGGGAGAAGGAACCGCCGGTATGTTGATCAACAATGATACGCTTTATCGCAATCTTCAATCGGCTACCCGTGAGTTGAATATGTTGGTGAAGGATATGAAACATAACCCCCATCGGTATCTTCATTTTTCAATATTCGGAGGGGGGCAGAAGCCGTATGTTCCGCCTGAAGAAAAGGAAAAGGAGAAAGAGTGAAATTAGGCAAAATACGGGGAAGCGATTTTGCAGGAAGGTTTAATATACATCGTTAGGCCCGCGCGGTCGGATATCTTCAAGCCATTTAAAATTTTTAAAGAAACGTTCTTCTTTGGTTACGTCCTTCATGGGTTTGAGTTTTTCCTTGGGGTTTTCGATGTAGGTAATCCATGAAAATTCATTATCCTCCATGAAAATTCGCATTTTACTTGACACCGACATATTCACTCCTATCAGTCTTTTGTCTTCATCTTTGACGTAATAGATCGTTTCGGCATTGCCCTCGGTATAGATTTTTTGTAACTGCCCATCGCGGAAAAACGCTTTCATATATCTTCCCTTAATCTGGTTATAATAATCCAGTGTATCGTAGGAAGCAATCATGCAATTGTCAAAGAGCTGGAGGTTGTCAATTTCCTTATTTTTCAATTGAATTTTTATCGTGTCGGCAACAATCTGATTGTCCAGCGACCATAAAACCGGGTCGTTATACATTGTAATCAACGAATCATTGGCTGCGTATTTAAGGCTGTCGCTTTTCCCTTGTACATCGTCATTGAAAAACCGCGATTCATAATAAGCATAAATCGTTTCCAGTTGTTTGGTGGTATCCAGGTAAGCCCAAAGAGTATCCGATGACAAATATAGCGAATCCCTTTTATTGATTAAGATGGCGCGCGCACTATCGGTGATAAAAGACTGGAGCTTTTGTTCGGCATATTCAGCATATTGGCCTGTCAATATCACATCTTTAGCCTTATCGCGGATGCGCACGTCATCTATGGCTCTTCCGAAACCAATTTCTCTGTCATAAAAAATGCTATCTCCGTAAATTGTTTGTTCCCCATTATCCAGGTACGCATTTCGATTGACCTGTGATTTATCTTTTTTGGTGTCATGCCAGCCATCTTCGCAGTAAAGCGTGCTTTCTTCACCTATCACCCGGGAGGGTCCCCTGAAGTCGACTATTTTTGAGATGGTATTGTACATCGTGGTATCGGTATAAATCGTGTAATCGGGATTGACGATAACCACGCTATCCCTGAAGGTTAAATCTTTGGTTTCGGTATTATAGTAGCCCTCAATGCTTGTTAATACGTTGGTAGTGTCTTCTATTTTTCCTCCCGTAGTGTAGCTGGCTGTTGTATTGTTACGGTCATAAACCAGAGTATCGGTAGTTAGTACCGTTTCATTATCGATAAGTTTGACATCTTCGTTTATTCGGGCGATGCGCGTTTTACCTGTGTAATGCAGTTCTTCGCCGTAAAGATTCAGCGTATCGCTCATTTTAATACGGACATTTCCGTAGGCATCGATGTCTTTGGTCTTATCATTGAGGTAAGCAGTGTCGCAATAAAGATAGGTGCTGTCAACTTCAAACAAAACATCGCCTTTACATACCCGCAGGTTTTCGTTTTTCTGCCTGTTGTAGGTCATCTCATCCGCCCTGATAAGATTGACGGTTTGAGTTTCTTGCCCACGAGTGAACAGCCCCATAAGTAATATTAAACCTGTAAATAGGATTCGTTTCATAATGCAGGACAAAAGTAAGCAAAAATCAGGCCGATGTCTATTTTGCTGACTTTTCTCAGAAAAGGATGTATAATGGAAATCCTTTTATTTAGAAATATTTTCAATAGAATTTTATTTTAATCTTCATTTTTAAATTCAGGATATTGAAATAGAGTATATTAATTTTCAGATGATAAAACTATTTCAGGGAATTGTATTTAGGCAATCTCTCTTTTTTCCATATATTTGAGAGCTTAACTTTTGTTACCATATATTTAATGCTAAAAGAGTATGAATCATTTCGAGCCAATCGACAATTACAATCAAACACTCAAAGAAGCCGGATATATCTCCCGACATGAAGCTACCCAGAAGGATTACGACCGCATAGGTTTTAAATCAGGCCTGGAAGTTCATCAGCAGTTGAAGACGGAAGAGAAACTTTTCTGTCGCTGCCCGGCGGGCGTATATCACAATCATGATAAATATGATGCGGAAGTCATCCGGCATATGCGGCCTACACTCAGCGAACTGGGAGAATATGACGGCACAGCGCTCATGGAATTCAAAACCCGTAAAGAAATCATCTATCGCCTCAAAAATGAGAGCACATGCACTTATGAAGTGGATGATACCCCGCCCTTCCCTATGAATGAGACAGCCCTGGATATCTCCCTTAGGATATCCCTGCTGAGTCGGTTGAATATTGTTGGTGAAGTGCATGTGACACGGAAGCAATACCTTGACGGAAGTATCCCTACGGGTTTTCAACGAACAGCCATCATCGGGGTAGAGGGCGAAATTTATCTGAGAAATAAAACCGTACGCCTTATTCAATTAAGCCTGGAGGAGGACTCCTGCCGTGAGATTTCCGATTACAGGCATACACGCGTTTACAACACCGACCGCTTGGGAATGCCGCTCATCGAAACGGTAACCTACCACGATATGGCCAATCCCGATGAAGTGCAGGAAGCTTGTGATTATATACGTTTCCTGAATCGCAGCACGGGCATGGTGCGGACAGGCATAGGAACAGGACGGCAGGATGTGAATGTCAGTTGCCGTGGGGGCTCCCGCGTCGAAATTAAAGGGGTGTCACACACCAAATGGATCCCTGAGTTAACCCACAATGAATCGTTCCGCCAGTGGTCGCTGTTGCTCCTGCGCGACAAGCTAAACAAAAAGGTTAAAGACCGGAATAATTGGAAAATACATTCGCAGGAGCTTAATTATTATGACTATGGGTTCACTTATCAACCCATTGTCAATGCCCGCGATGAAAAGAATAAAATTATTGCGGTCAACCTGCCCGGTTTTAGAGGCGCCTTGTCGCATTTTACCCAACCCGGTAAAGTGTTCGGCCATGAGCTGGAAGATCGTATCTCCGTAGTAGCTTGTCTCGAAAGGCCGAATATGACCCACTCCGAATCATTGACCCCGGTAGTAAGTGAGGAAAACTGGCAAAAAGTGCGTAAGGCACTTGGCAGCAAACCGGAAGATGCCCAGGTGATCTTTTGGGGGCCTGAAGAAGATATCGCTACAGCATTGGAAACCATCGAGGAAAGATGTAATATAGCTTTCGAAGGTATCCCCAGGGAAACGAGGAAATCCTTTAGGGATGGAACTACTATCTTTGAGCGAGTGCTGCCCGGCCCCGACAGGATGTATCCCGATACCGATACCCCGCCGATTCCTTTATCCGACCAGTATATCGAGAGTGTCAGACAAGAGCTACCCACCGATGTTATCAAGCGCTATCGCCAGCTCAAAAAATGGGGTGTGCCGGAAGACACTTACAATTATATTTTTAAAAAAAACCTCTTCCCATTGATCAATGAAATGGTAGAAGAGCTGGGTTTTGATCCTGTATTTATCGGAACCTTAATCGGGCACCAACTCAAGTGGGTGGAAGGCCATTACAGTCACGGAAAAGGGTTTAATTATAAAATCATTAAGGCGCTTTTGCGCTATGTGAAAGAGAATAATCTGGATAAAACCATTGCCGAAGAAATGCTTCCGGTGGTTTATGTTCATCCGCGGATGGATTTTGATTCGGTGCTGGCCAATATCAATTATCAACCCCAACAACCCGATGAAATCTTATCAAGAGTGCCATACCTGCATGAAACTTTCAAAAAGACAGCTTACCGGGATACGGTGGCCAATGAGACAGATTGGATTGTCGGGCAGTTAAGGAAATCCGCTGTGGGAAACATGGATCTGAAAGTGTTGAAATCGGAAGTCGAAAAGATTCTAAATCATCAAAACGTTTAATCATGAGTAAAGATATATTTCAGGGATATAAAGGGGAGGCACTTGAGGTTTTAAAAAAGTATAATATCAGGGTTTGGAGCTCGGCAATAGTCAGGACCACCCGCGGTAATTTTGAAGGGACTATCCTTCCTCGTTCCGAAAATGATGATGATAAACACCTTGTCATGAAGATTCCTACAGGTTATAATGTAGGGATTGAGGTTAATACTATCCGGGATATGGAAGAGACGGGTTATAAGGAAGCCAATTATAAAATCCCGGAAAAAGAATTTCCTTACTCCGAGAATCTACCCAGCGTAAAACTATTCGGAACCGGCGGCACAATAGCTTCACGCCTTGATTATCGCACCGGCGCTGTAATTCCGGCTTTCGCTCCCGGAGAGCTTTACGGTGCTGTTCCCGAACTGGCGGATATTTGTAACCTGGAAACGGAAAAGCTTTTTTCTGTCTTTTCCGAGAATATGGGGCCAAAGCAATATATCGCCCTGGCTAAAGCCATTAAAAAAGAAATTCAAAAAGGAGTTGATGGTATTGTCATAGGTCACGGCACGGATACGATGCATCACACAGGCGCCGCGCTGACATTTATGGTTCAGAATTCCCCTGTGCCCATCGTTTTAGTAGGCTCTCAGCGTTCCTCCGATCGTCCCAGTTCCGATGCCGCCCTGAACCTGATGCATGCTACTTATACGGCCGGAAATGCTGATATTGCCGAGGTGATGGTTTGTATGTTCGGGCCGACTTCCGACGAATATGGTTTGCTGCACAAAGGGACACGCGTCAGGAAGATGCACTCTTCCTATCGCTCTACCTTTAGAACGATTGGCGACATCCCGCTGGGGATGGTTACCCGCGAAAAGATTACGCCGCTTAAGGAGACTTACGCACCCCGACGGAAGGATCAGGAGGTGAATATATATCCTTATTTCGATGACCGTGTCACCATGCTTTATTACTACCCGGGGATGAAGCCCGACATATTGGATGCAATGGTGGAGAAGGGTTATAAGGGTATTGTGTTTGTCGGAACGGGTTTGGGCCATGTTAATAAAGAACTGTATCCGGCCATAAAAAGAGCCAATGAAAAAGGTGTGCACATGTATATGACGCTGCAGACTTTGTGGGGATATGTGCAAATGTTTGTCTATGATACCGGGAGAGACATGATGGCCCTGGGCATCATCCCCGCCGCCAATATGCTCCCCGAAGTGGCCTACATTAAGCTGGGATGGGCTCTCGGGCAAACCGATGACCCCGAAGAGGTTAAGAAGATTATGCTGACACCGGTTAACGATGAAATTACAAAGAGGGAACCCTATAACGGCTACTTGATTTACCAGGGAGGCGTACCGGAAGTGGAAGAATTTATTAAGAAAGTGAGGAAATAATGGGATGGTTAATGAATGAGGAGATAAATACCAGGCGTCAATTTCAACCGACAGAAAGAGCAAAACCCCTATCCTTTGGAAGCCGTCCAAAAAGGTAAATATTTACCATTAAAGTAACTTGGTAAAGTTCAAAAAAAAACGAAACTCGATGATATTCAGCAACTTCTTTTCAGGGAATTTAAGGGTAAAGTTGCTGAATATCATATTATAAGGCTTTTTGGACGGACCCAAGGAGCGCCAAATTATATTTGATATGGATTATCAGAACCTTATACAAATATTGCAATAAAGAAAGAGTGTGGAAAATAAGTTTGCTCTCAAAAGAAAATTGGTTTTCAGTGCATATTCCGGTGATATTGACCCCCCGATCCGGCCATATTGACCCCCCTGAGGATTCAGTTTTCAAAAGAACGATGGGCTGACAAATTTACAATAATTTTATTATGTTTTCTTACGTGTTTTGCGTAAACTTTCTC
>JAIPAH010000218.1 GCA_021740175.1 Bacteroidales bacterium | reverse complement strand
TTTACCATATTCCTGCCTTAACAAGAGGTCCTGAACCTTATCGGCCAGCACCCGTGTAAAATTTCTGTCAAAATCCCCACAGGTACCAGAGCGGGCATAAAAGCCTGTCACCACACCTTTGGCTGGTAAGCCCGTTTCCTTTTTGATATCGGAAGCTACTACACCTGAAACGCCACCAAAAGCCGGATGCCCGAACTCGTCGCGCTCAGAACTGGCGTGGACATATACCGGGCGGTCGTAATGCGGATCATACCATTGCGTCCCTTCGGCCACAGCCACCAGCAAATAGCCATGCTCCGAAGCATAGTAGGCGTCAGCCATTTTTTGGATAAAGGAATTTTTTTTCTCCTTTGTAACCGGAACTTCAGGAATCAGAGCGAAATCGGCCCCGGCAAGAGCTGCAGCCCCGGTAAGCCAACCCGTATTGCGCCCCATAACTTCCAGCACCAACACCCGCTCATGAGACTGCGCATAAGTTTTAATGCGGTGCGCATAATCGATGATCGATTGAGCGGCAGTGGGGAAACCAGGACATAGGGCAATCTCGCGATTTTCCTCCCCGTATTTATGCATTGTTTGGGTTCTCAGATCGTTGTCAATGGTTTTGGGAAACGCAATCACAGGGATACCCTCCTCTTCATAAAGTTTGCGAGCTGCTCCCAGAGTATCGTCCCCGCCAATAACGACCATTACATCAATTCCATAATCGTTGATATTGCTGAGGACCTCTTCTTTGCGTTTCTCATTACCCGGAGCAAATGGATTGGTTCTGCTCGAGCGGAGCACCGTTCCGCCATAAGCCGGGTTGATAGGAGCAAAAGACATATCGACCACATCGCCATCGCCGAGGAGGCCCTGCCATCCCTTCCGTATTCCGACAACACGGTAACCTAACACTACGGCGCGATTTCGAACGGCTTCCATGGTGGCATTTAAAGCCTGCGTATCACCCCCGCCGGTGAGGATAGCCAGAGTTTTTCCATAATATTTACCTTGCTGCATTGTCATAGATTTTGATATTGATTTGTGCCTACCAGTCCTTTCCCTTGAGAAATAATCCGAAAACCCATTCTTTATCGCTACGCTGGAAAGGATGGGCTATATAGGGTTCTATGATAGCATAGCCAAAAAGGTTGATTCGTAATGCAATTCCGGCGCTATACACGACATTGTAATGATCGGGGCTGGGTTGCCAGTTCCAGTTAATCTGGTCATAATTATCTGTAGAAAATCCTCCGTCGGCAAAAAATACAAGGTCGGAATAAAAGAAACTGGATTGGATGACGGATAATCGCTTGGGGCCTGAAAAGGGCAGGCGCACCTCAGCATTGAAAAGCGCCATCTTAGAGCCGGCAATCGAGTTAGGGTTAAGGGAATTTTCGGTTATCTGGGCGTTTTGATCAAATGAGTTATAATGATAGCCCCTAATGTAGTAGTTATTTCCCAGGTAAAGCGGATAGCGATTTTGAGCGTCCTCACCATACCTTGCATAGTGCATCACGCGAAAACCGAGACCCACAGGCTTATTGAAATAATACTTCCGCAAATCCACCAGCGTAGTAAACTGCCGCAGATCCTGGAAAGACTGGTCTAACTGAAGTCGAAAACGATATCCTTCCAGTGGTGAAGTAATGCCAAAATCCACATCATCTCCGACAAACGCCGTATATACCTTAGAGACATAATTAGGTTCAGGAGCATCCCCTTTCTGTTCTTTTCTGCCAATAAAAAATCCGTCTCTATAAAAATTTTTTATCGAGTCAACCCGGTAACCATATCTAGTGAGGTAACCGCCGGCTTCCAAGCGAAGTTTCTTGGAAAACGGGTATTGGCCGAATATTGAGAGTCTATCCCGGAAGATTCGGTTCTGAACAATCGTTAATGAATCTACTGAGCCCGCGGTATTGTTATTAGACGAGTTATATAATTTGTAATAAGAATACCGGTAAGGAACATGATAGAACGAACCACCCCAGTGTAGTCGCGATTCACGGTTCATATAGGTAGCTCCCCCTCCGATATCATAGATTTCCCCCTGCATCATCAAAGTAGCATTGAGCTGATGACGTTTTAGGATATCACCAAAAATCGCATTCACACCTCCGGAACCATAAGTGTTGTATGAACCTGTCGATATTCCTACCCCCGAGCTGCCGATATATTCAAGTTCCAGTTTGGGATCATATTTCGTTTGAGTAATGCTGCTATCGCTGCTCTGCGGATGCTTATCAAGATTGTGTTGTACCACGTTCATAATCCTTTCCTGTGGAGGAAGGTGCTCCGGAGCATTGTTTAATAGATTTTTCGATACCTCCTTTTCCTCAAAATCTTCGACGTTACTAACGTACATGTGGTAGCCGTCGTCTTTATACAACGTATAAGCCATCTTTCCCGTTTTCCGGCTTAAACTAAAAGCGGGCGATAAATCGGTTATCCCCGATATACCGGTTACAAAGCGGGAGAGCTTAAATACCTTATCGGAATAAAAATCATACCTGTAAAGATTCCTGTAACCATCGGCATGGGAGAGAAAATATAACGATGAGTCTCCGTGGGCATAGTAAGGGCTGTAATTATCGGTGTTCGGGAACAAATCATTCATCACACTTACCGAATCGCCCTTGAAATGATATTCCGAAATTCTATAATTGCTGTAAATCTGGCGATCAAAGTCGGTAGCTTTTCCCCGGTCCGATATAAAGACAATTTTTTCCCCATCAGACGACCATGCCGGTTGGAGCGCCGAGTAGCGATCATTTGTTAAGCGCTGAAGCTCTCCGGATGCCAAATCATAGACATACAAGTCGGAAGTGCCGTTCTTTAGGCCCGAAAAAGCTATCTTATCACCTTTCGGCGACCATTCCGGGTTATCAAAAGATTCCACTCCCTTGATTTTATATTCCTTTTCCGTAATTTTATCTCTGCTGATATCCATTACCAGCAAATAATTCCTTCCTTTGGAGAAAGTGGTCACCACATACTTGTCCCCTTCCGGCGACCAGGACCCGGCAGATTCAATATAATTATAATCATCGATATGGGATTTCGAAACTGAGCTCGTCAACTCCTTGACGACTTGCCCCGTTTCAATATTAGCCATAAGCATATCGATAGATATGACATCCTTGTTGGAAAGAAAAGTCACATGCTCACCATCCGGGCTAATCACGGGGGCAATATTCATATCCCCGTATTTCTCTTTAATAAAAGGCATTTTCCCTACCGGCGGCACACTGTCTTGAATAAAGGGGGAGTAGGTCTCTTTCACCGAGTTTTGCCATGCACTCGACAAGCTGTCGCGACTAATATTCAGGGTTTGCTTAGTACCGCGGTCTAGTCCTTTTCGGGCTATATTGTAAAGATAAGGCCTGATAATAGCATCTCCCCATTTTCCCGTGACAAAAGACCAGAAAGCATGCCCGTAACGATAGGGAAAATAGTTATTCGATTGTTTCGTCATTTGTTTCAACGTCGGGACATCGTCAGTCATCACTGCGTCGCGCATCCACATCGCCGTTTGATTGTGTATGGGCCCGATAGACAGGTACTCTGCCAACCCTTCAATCATCCAAAGCGGTAGATTTTGTAAGTTCTTATAGCTAAGGCTGTCCTCCTGCTGAATCATATAATATTGAAAAACATGCACCATTTCGTGTCCTAACACATGGTTAGTCTCTCTATTAGAATTCATAAAGGGCATAACAACCCTGCGCCGCAATCCCTCGGTAACACCGCCGGTGCCGACACCAATATTCCCGGAAATAACATTGGTTTGTTTAAAATCCGCTTTATTGTTATAGAGGATAATAGGATTTTGGGTAATAGTATCTCCAAAAATGGCTTTATGCCGCAGGTACCATTTTTCGGATTGATTACTGATTGATTTTATAACCGAATCATTTTCCAGGTAGTTATAAATAATAAAATGAGGGGTATGCGTTTTTACAAAGTTAAATTTTTCATAATTTACTTTATTCTGACCAAAATATTGGGCTGAAACCAAAGTAGAAACAAAAATAAGTAATAATGTGAAAAACCATTTCCTTGCATTCATACTAACTCCTCTTTACCATGATCTATCCATATATTATACTCAAAATGCATACCATACCCTCTAATATTTACAATCTGAAGGAAGATAATGTTTATTCCTGTCCTTTCATCTGCGGAAAAGCCAATAAAGGTACTTCTACGCCGACCCATCAAGAAGTTATATTTTTAGGAATAGAAAAGGAGAACGTCGTTCCTTGATTCACGGTCGACTCAATATCCAAATGGCCGTTATGTTTATTGAGAAAACTCTTTACCAAAACCAACCCTAGCCCAGCTCCTTTTTCTTTATTTGTTCCTTCTTTCGAGAAAGTATCTTCGCTATAAAGTATGCGCTCTTTTTCTTCCTGGTTCATTCCCATGCCATTATCCTCGATATATACTTTTACTTCATTATCGAGCTCTTCGGCGGAAATCCGAACATATCCATTCTCAGAGGTAAATTTTACAGAATTAAAAATCAGATTACGCATTATTGTATTGAGCATGTTCACATCGGCTGTAACTGCGATATTATGGTCGATATCATTAATCACCTCGACTCCTTTTTGCTGAGCCATATGATTCGCCAGGTTAACATTTTCATCGGCGATTTTATGCATGACAACATTTTCCGGTTTAAACTGAATTTTACCCCGCTCGGAGTTGGCCCATTCCAGCAGGTTTTGAATTAGTTCAAAAAGCTGCATTGAAGATTTGTAAATATTTTCACTCATCATCTCGATAGACTCTAAATCTTTCCCATGCCTGACCTCTTCAACAAGCATTTCGGAAAAACCCAGCAACGAATTAAAAGGACTTCTTAAATCATGCGAAATAATCGAGAATAGCTGATTTCGGTCTTTATCCACTTCTTTCAGCCTTTTCTGAGATTCATACAATTCTTCATTTTTCTTCGCTAATTCTTGTTGCTGGGTTCTAACCCTGATATTTTGTTTTTTGAGGCGTTTGTTCCACTTACGTTGTTTATAGAAAGCATAGATAACAAAAGAAATGATTATTACAGCCAGAATAGCAACAATAATAAAGTATAGGCGCAGTTCCTTTTGTTTATCCTTCAGCTTATTATATTGGACCTGTTGTTTTTCTTCGGCATACAGATCGTTTAAACTGGCAATTTTATCTTTGGCATCGGTACTTAGTATACTATCCTCTAATTTATTATGCTTTTTATACAAATCCAATGCCTTGGCAAAGGAATCGACTTTCGTATAGTATTTATGCTTTATATTATACAATCTCGAAGTTATACGCAGCGAGTTAAGATTTTGATTTATAGCATGGGCTTTTTCCATATAAACTTTTGCGCTGTCTTTTTGATTGGCTTTTAGCTTCAATTCCGCATAATTCAAATAAGAACTGGCAATTCCTCGTTTATTGCCTATTTTCCTATAGTATTGATAAGATTTACGGAAAAACTGACTGGCTTCATCAAATTGCTCTCTTTCCAAATAA
>JAIPAH010000217.1 GCA_021740175.1 Bacteroidales bacterium | reverse complement strand
CCGATTTATGCTTTGAACATTTTCAATTTTCTATCGTTTGGTTTTTACGTTTATTTAAAAGCAATCTAAATAAAAATAAGTCGAATCTAAAAATAAAAAAACAATGGCAAATTTTAAATTTCCGGATCTACCATATTCCTACGATGCACTGGAACCATACATTGATGCACAGACAATGGAGCTTCACTACTCCAAGCATCATAAAGGTTATTTCACAAAATTCACCAACGCAATTGAGGGAACAGAGCTGGAAAACAAATCTTTAGAAGAATTATTCGCTAATGTAAGCAAGCATCCCGTAGCGGTTCGCAATCATGGGGGAGGCTTTTATAATCATAGCCTTTTCTGGGAAATTATGTCGCCGAATGGCGGAGGAGAACCAAAAGGTGAGATAGCAGATGCGATCAAGAAAACTTATGGTTCGTTCGATAATTTTAAAGAACAATTTGCTACGGCCGCTAAAGGTCGTTTTGGAAGCGGATGGGCCTGGTTGATTGTTAATGACAAGAAAGAGTTGGAGATTTGCTCCACACCTAACCAGGATAATCCGCTGATGGATGTCTCCGATTGCCAGGGGCAACCGATTTTCGGTTTGGATGTGTGGGAGCATGCTTATTATTTGAAGTACCAAAATCGCCGACCCGATTACATTGAAGCATTCTGGAATGTTGTTAACTGGGATGCTGTCGATAAATATTATAAAGCTGCGAAAAAGTAAACACTAGTCGAGAGTTTGTTGCTTTGCTGTTGCATTCTCATAATTTGTTTGTATTTGGTTAATAGTGTGAAAGCCACTTCCTTAATAAGGGGTGGCTTTCTTTTTTGGATGTATGGTCAAAGAAAAGCTTCAAATTGCTGATTTTTGCCTTATGACAAGATGCACCTTTAATGTGCAATTCAAAAAAATGCCTGAAAGGCATTAGTGTAAAAGCACAGCCCGCCCGAATCCAGAAGTTTCGGGATTCATTCGGGCGAGGGATGGAGCGCAGCGGAACCCTGTGAAACAAGGAATCGCGTCATTCAAAGCTCTGAAAGAGCGTTACGTAATTACCTACAACCTTCTTTGTGAACCTTACTGCCTTGGTGCATTAATGCCCTTCTGGAAGTGTCGCCACGAAGGCACCAAGACACTAAGATACACAAAGTTTAAATCGATTGATAAAAACTTATTGAAAATCAATTGTTTACCATTCCAAATTTTAAGTACTAATTTTTAGTTAGTTATTGAAAAGAAAGGATGGCTTTCTTGATTCGCTCGATAGCATCACGCAGCTCTTCTTCCGTTATAACCAAGGGAGGCATGAATCTTATGATATCACCGTGTGTAGGTTTTGCTACCACCCCTTGTTTTGACATTTCAATACAAACATCCCAGGCTGTGTTCCCGTCTTTCGGTTTGATAACCATAGCATTCATCAGCCCTTTGCCGCGGATTATATGAACCATATCCGAGTCGATTTTTTTCAGTTCCTCGCGGAATATTTCTCCCAGGTAGGCGGAGCGATCGGCCAGTTTCTCTTCTTTTATCACTTCCAGGGAAGTCATGGCAACACGAGCGGCCATTGGACTTCCGCCAAAGGTGGAGCCATGCTCGCCCGGTTTAATAGTAAGCATCACATCATCATCGGCTAAAACCGCTGATATGGGCATAGTCCCTCCTGAGAGCGCTTTCCCGAGTATCAACACATCCGGACGTATACCCTCGTGGTCTACTGCCAGGAGTTTGCCCGTGCGGGCTAGTCCGGTCTGTACCTCATCGGCCATAAAAAGGACATTATGTTTTTTGCATAGCTCGTAGGCCTTTTTCAGGTAACCATCATTAGGGACAAAAACGCCGGCCTCTCCCTGGATAGGCTCTACCAAAAAGGCGGCAATATTCGGCTCTTCTTCGAGTACCTTTGATAGCTCATCGATATTGTTATAGCGTACATTGATGAATCCCGGCGTATACGGGCCGTAACCTTTGTATGAATCAGGATCGGTAGACATACTGATAATAGTGATAGTGCGGCCATGGAAATTATCGTTAGCTACGACAATCTTCGCCTCATTTTCAGGGATACCTTTTTTAAGGTAACCCCATTTGCGGGCTAATTTGAGGGCAGTTTCATCGGCCTCGACGCCCGAATTCATAGGAAGCACTTTATCGTATCCGAAGTATTCTGTAATATATTTTTCAAAAACTCCCAGTACATTATTAAAAAATGCCCTTGAAGTAAGCGTAAGGGTTTCAGCCTGCTCTTTCATCGTTGCGATGATCTTTGGGTGGCAGTGCCCCTGATTTACAGCTGAATAAGCAGAAAGGAAATCATAATACGCTTTCCCTTCAGCATCCCAAACTTTTGCTCCTTTTCCTTTAGCAATTACCACCGGGAGGGGATGATAATTGTGAGCACCGTGTTTTTCTTCCAAATCCATTGCATATCGGGAAGTGATGTTTTCTGCCATAAGCTACGCGTTTTTAGTATTGTTTTTAATTCGACATGTTTTATATGGCAGGCAAAGGTATATCATTTGTATTGAATAACCACGACTTGGAAATCAAATTGAACCTATCTAAGCAGTTTTGAATCAGACAAAATAAGTACGTCCGGACCCTGGAAGCAAACAGCATCCTACATGGTAATGGTGAGCCGGAATCAGGTAGTTATCGAAAGAGGGAAAGCTTATTGGAAGTTATTTGAGTGTTTTGGATAAGGCCGTTTTTTTATCGCAAAAAAAGCCGGGAGAATCTCCCGGCTTTTTGATGAATTATGATTATAAAAGATTGTGTTACTCAACAATCATTTTCTTGGTTACTTTTTCATCATTAATGTTTACAGTATAGAAGTAAACACCTGCTTTCAGGCGGGAAGCATCAATGGTAAACTGCTTCTTACCTGCAGGAACTTCACCCTTATCTATTGTGTAAACGGTTTGGCCTACCATATTAACCACTTCCAGGCTTAGGTTGGCCCGCTTTTCAATACTAACCCCAATCTTTGTCGTGGTACTGAATGGGTTGGGGTAGTTCTGCGAGACGTTAACTTGTGAAGCTTCGGGTGTTTCAACATCTGTAATATATCCCCAATCAATTTCATTGCTGAAATCATCTTCGCTCATGGTGAAATCTTTGATGTATTTGTATTGTACTGGCGCTATCGGATCCTCGGGGTCCATGTCTTCGTAAGTAAACGGAATCTCGTAGCTGTCTCCGTTGTCGAACACATAGTGCGGAGCAATGGCGAAGAAAGCTGCTCCCCAGGCATCGGTAAACTCAGTAACATTTACCGGATCAGTGTAATAACCGTTTTCAATGTCTATCCCACAAGTCCATATATCTGGCTGGTTGTTTTCTTCCTCACTGAAATCAGGCGAGGTATCCAACCATGAGATGAATACTTTTTCGCCATCCATAGTTGTTGATGCCTGAATACGGTTATCTTCCGATATATCGCCAAAATTACCCCGGAAACGCTTAATATTTCGGCATTCAACGGCATTCCACGTATTACCACCGTCAACGGTAAAGATATCCATGGCAGCTATAAAATCTTCACCGGTGGCGATAGAATATGGGTCGGAAGCTTTTACGCCTACTACTGCTGCTATATGAAGGTCTCCATCATTATCGACAACCATATCAAGGTCAAAAGCTGTCGTATATGGAATTTCATCCCGATCAGGTACCGGCGGCTCATAGAGTTCTTCAATTTGTTCATCGGTTAGTACGGAATCGACGATGTAGTCTATACCGTCGGGGCCGCCTAACTGAACACCGCCCATGTTTTCCCATGTTTCGCCACCGTCAGTGGTTTTGAAAATGATGGGGTAAATGCACTCTTCGGAGAAAGGTACGGATTCATCTTCAGAGAGAATGGCAATATAACCTATTTCTCCATCCGGTCCGAAAGCCACTTTTTCATTCATCACATAATACAGGTTCTCGTTATGAACAACCGGCGCATCCAGTAAGCTTTGTTCAAAAGTGATATCCTCGTCATCTTCTGAATAGGTGCCCTGGTTCAGGATCAGATTGTCGGTATACTCCAGGTCACCGGTAGTCCAATCATCAGCCGGGTCTACAACCCAGTACTGACCATCCTGGGTAACTGTCATAGCCTCCGGAATATATTGATAAAAGCCGCTATCCGGGTCAGCTGGCTGCAAATGCTTTGAAGTGTCGGCATAATCATCCAGGCTGGCATGTCCGAAGCTGTAACCACCCCATGTGTCACCGTTGGAGCCGTCAAGATTCGGTCCATGAAAGATGACCTTAGCGTTGGCCGGGTCTGTATTCCCTTCGGGGTTGTAAATGACACCCTGTGGGTAGCGAATTGCATCCGTGTTATACTCACCGCCTGAGATGGTGGATTCATAAATCATAACCTGGTTGTCAAAATTTTCCCCACCATCCGTGGAAACATCCATAGCCAGGTTACCGGAATAAGTGTCGTCACTCATCCGGTGGATATGAGAAACGGTATTCAGGTTATCATCTACCCATAAAATGGTCTTCTGACCACCTGCATAGCCATACGAGTATGCATTGGCAGAATGTCCGAGATCTTTAATGGTTATTTCCCGTTCTCCCTTCTTTTCTCCCTTCTTTTCCGGTATCTCTGCCGGGGAATTATCGTAGCTAGCATATTCCGATTGGTCCTTTAAAACGGGAGTTAAAGCTCTTTTTTCTTCAAGCTTGAATTTTGCGCTTTCCACATCGTCTTGTAATTGATATTGGCTTTGAGCAAGACTAAAGCTCACGCCTAATACCATGACGAAAGTAATTAGTAATAATTTTTTCATAATAAATAATTTTAAGGTTTAAAATTTTAATTTTAAAATTAATTAGCAAAACAAAAATACAAAAATTCAATAAATATTCAATATAAAGTGAAAATTTGATAAAAGTCTTCTTAGGAATCTAACTAATTGCTTATTTGTTTTTGATTTCCCTGTCTTTTGTGTCTTTTGAAATAATCGAAGAGCGATTTACTTCTTTTTGGCTGTCGAAAAGCTTGCGATAGGTATAATGGCGTTTGCTGAATTCAGACCCGACAGCTTTATGGATGCGTTGCATTTTCGGGTTGAAATCGCCTACCCACGAAAGTTCGAGTTCTGTGTATTCGGGATGTTTATTCATGGCATCACCTAAATGCCAGAATATACCCGACTCGATGCCCATCCGCTGGAAGCGGGGTTTTACACCCATAATGGTAACTCGTGTGCGGGAGATTGTTTTACGGTTCTTAAGCCATAGAAATTTCAGAATATTCAATCCTGCTATTTTTCCATTGAAGTGCTGCAGGATTTGATTGAAATCCGGGAACATAATGAAAAAGGCGATAGGTTCTCCGTCATGATAAGCGAACCAGACAAAATCTTCCACTAATATGGGTTTGGCTTCTTCGAGGGAATTATAAACATCGTCTTTATTGATAGGTGTAAAGTTTTCATGATATTTCCAGGCATCATCATACACTTCCTTAAGATCATTGATGTACTTGTCAGCCTTCTTGTATTTAAAATGTTCGAAGGTGAAACCGGGTTTTTGAAT
>JAIPAH010000216.1 GCA_021740175.1 Bacteroidales bacterium | reverse complement strand
AGGAGCTTTTTGACGTGGTTTTTGTCAAAATCTTTGGGAGTGCCCTTTTCCAGGACTTGTGCCATGTGTTCTTCATCGCCGAGGTAGAGATTCACTGTCGATAAGTCAAAATTAACCCCGGCATTTCCGGCAGCCATAACAATGCGTCCCCAGTTGGGGTCCCGCCCGAACATCGCTGTTTTCACCAATAACGAATCCGAAATGGCGCGTACCAGTTTTCGGGCCACCTTTTCCGATTTGGCTTTTGTTACTTTATATTCAATGAACTTCGAGGCCCCTTCGCCGTCGGAGACAATCAATTTGGCCAGGTGGATCATCAGTTCCTGCAGATGGGCTTCAAAGACCTTGTAGTTCGGGTCATTGACAGAGGTAATTTCATCATTCCCTGCCATGCCGTTGGCCAATACGGTGACCATATCATTGGTAGAAGTGTCGCCGTCGACGGTAATCATGTTAAAGGATTTGTCGACACATTTTTTAACGGTTCTATCCAGCAGCTTTTTCTCGATGGCCACGTCCGTCACAATGAAAGATAGCATAGTTCCCATATTCGGGTGTACCATCCCGCTTCCTTTGGCAATGCCAGCCATACTTACCTTATTGCCGTCCAGGTCGAAGCTGAGGTGTCCTTCCTTGGCAAATGTGTCAGTGGTAAGAATCGCGTTTGCTGCAAAGGTTCCGGCCTTGGTGGAAGAGGAGAGTTTGATGACATTTTCCTTGATGCCTTCCACAATCTCTTCGGTTGGAAAAGGTTCCCCGATGACACCGGTGGAAGCTACCAATACCAGTTCCTTGTCGATTTTAAGCTGTTCAGCCAGGGTCCCGGCCATCGCTTCAGCGCCTTTGTAGCCTTCTTCTCCCGTGCCGGCGTTGGCGTTACCGGCATTGATAACGATAGCCTGCGCTCTGTTGTCGGCAATGTGCTTTTTGCAAAGCTTGATAGGTTCGGCTATGAGATCGTTGCGGGTGAACACCGCCGAGGCATTGCAAGGCTTTTCGGAATAGATGATGGCCAGGTCACGGCGCATGGACTTAATACCCGTATGGGCGCCCCAGCATTCGATGCCTTTTACGTCGGTGATGTTATTTACAATGTCGTTACTGTCAACTTTGGTTTTCATGAGTCGTTGTATTTGTTTAGTAATAATAAAAATTACGGTCTGAGGGGGATAGTATTCAATCCCCGGGATTCTTCTATTCCCAGCATCAGGTTCATATTTTGTACAGCTTGACCGGCGGCACCTCTCACGAGGTTATCGATCGCCGAAAAAACCATGATATTGCCCGTACGTTCGTCAAGCACGGGGAAGATATCAATGTAATTGGTCCCTCGAATATTTTTTATTTCAGGATCGGTTTCCTGTAAGCGGATAAAAGGTTCGTTGCCGTAATACTTTTCATAAACTTGTTTCAATTCACCCGGTGTGATGTTTTTCACCGGGATGCCATAAGCCGAAGTAAGTATACCCCGGTCAACCGGTAAAAGGTGGGGAGTGAATTGCGCAGTAGTATTTTCCTTACCGACAATAGAGAGCGTTTCCTGGATTTCGATGGTATGACGGTGCGTTTTTACTCCATAAGCCTTAAAATTCTCGTTTACATTTGAAAAGTGGGTAACTAGCTTAGGTTTAACTCCTGCGCCGGTAACTCCGGTTTTCGAATCAAAAATCAGGTGCTTGCTATCCACCAGCTTTTCTTTTACCAAAGGAGCTGCCGCAACGATAGAGCCTGTCGGAAAACATCCCGGATTGGCTACTAATTGAGCCCCCTTGATGGCGTCTCTGAAAAGTTCGGGTAAACCGTACACTGCTCGGTCAATCCCTTCGGGATAGGTGTGTGTTTTGTCATACCACTGTTCGTATAGCTCCCTGGAAGGAAGCCGGAAATCGCCGGAAAGGTCAACAACTTTTATGTCTTCTTCAGCCAGGTCTTTGGCGTAATCCATTGAAACCCCGTGGGGTAATGCCAGAAAGACTAGATCGGGCTGAACGCTTTTTATATCATCAGCAGGTTTAAGGGTTACGTCCACAATACCTTTAAATTGGGGGTGTATCTCCGAAAATTTGCGTCCGGCGTAGGACTCACTGGTGATGATGGCAATTTCTGCGTCAGGATGGGAGTGCAGCAGCCTTACAAGTTCTGATCCCGTATAACCTGTAGCTCCTATTATTCCAATTTTATGCATTTTCTCTAATCTTTTTTGCTGATTTGAACATCACTTCAATAACTTTCTCCAGGTCTTCGTAGGAGATGTTTAACGGGGGAACGATACGCAGGATGGTTTCCGCCGTGGCATTGGCCAATACGCCGTTATTCATCATTTCCTCTACAATAGGCTTGGTTTCTCTGTCGAATTCAAAGCCCAGCATAAGCCCCATACCCCTGATTCCTTTAATGCCTATGGATTCGGGTTGGTTTTCTTTGATTTTATCGATAAACCATTGGCCTTTCTCAGTAGCTTGCCCCATAAGATTTTCCTCTTCGATAGCTTTCATTGCTGCCAGAGAAGCTGCCGTTGCCAAGGCATTACCGCCGAATGTCGTTCCATGATCACCCGGTTTGATGACCGATGAAATTTTTTCAGTGGTCATAATCGCGCTTATTGGCACACCCGAACCGAGAGCTTTGGCTGAGGTAAGGATATCGGGCTGGACACCAAAATAGTCTTTTGCAAAGAAGTAACCCGTACGTCCGATTCCACATTGGATTTCATCAAATATCAGAACAATGTTGTTATCGTCGCATAACGTTCTGAGCTGTTTCATAAAATCTTTATCAACCACATTGATACCTCCCTCCCCCTGAATGGGCTCAATTATGACAGCGGCCGTCTGGTCACTGATCATACTTTTCAGTGTTTCGATATCATTAAAGGGAGCTGTTTTAAAGCCTTCGGGGATCGGCTCAAACCCTTCCTGCATCGAAAGTTTGCCGGTGGCTATGGTCGCCAGCGTTCTTCCGTGAAAGCATCCTTCAAAGGAGATAATCTCTCCACCCCGATTATGCGTATGTGCATATTTCCGGGCGATTTTTATAGCTCCTTCATTGGCTTCGGCACCACTGTTTCCAAAGAAAACTCTTGGCAGTCCGGATAATTCGGCTAGCTTTTCAGAAAGCAAAGCCTGGGGTTCGGTGAGGTAAAAATTCGAGATGTGGATAAGCTTTTCAGCCTGCGCTTTGATAGCTTCTACGACCTTCGGATGGCTGTGTCCTAAACTGTTTACCGCGATACCTGCCAGGGCATCGATATATTCTTTGCCTTCGCTGTCCCATACCTTTGAGCCCTTGCCATGAGTAATGGTCAACGGAAAACGTTTATAAGTAGGCAAATAATGTTCTTCATCTATTTTTTGATAATCGGTCATGGTTTAATGTTTTATCTTTGTTGCCAGTGGATATTCTTTGTTTTGTATGACTTCCGTCAGATAATCCGGTTTTGTCCCGTTCGTTATGATAGCACTTTCGGCCCCAAGCTCCAGGGCTACTTTGCAGGCCTCTGTTTTGGGGATCATTCCTCCCGTTATCGTTGTTCCCATAAGGGCTTTCAACTCCTGCAATCTTAACGACTGCATTAATGAGTTTGGGTCTTCCGGATCTTTCATTAATCCGTCCACATCTGTTAATAAAACGAAATGATTGGCTTTTAGTTTACCGGCCAAAAATCCGGCAAACATATCAGCATTTACATTATAATCGATGCCCTCTTCACTGTAAGCTACGGAAGTGATGACAGGGAAGTAGTTGTTTTTGAGCAATATCCGGATGAGCGAAGTATCCATGTCCACCACATCCCCTACCTGGCCGATGTCAATTTGATCCCCTGATTCATTGGTGAAAAAACGTTTGTTAGCCCGGGCAATTTTTCCATCTTTGCCGGAAAGTCCGACAGCCCTGCCTCCAAGTTCATTAAGGATTCGCACCAGGCGGCTGTTCACATCCCCTTTCAGAGCCATTTCGATATATTTCATAGCTTCGGGCGTGGTTTTGCGATGCCCTCCTGCGAATTCAGATTCTATTCCCGCCCTTGCCAGGTTTTCCTTGATAAAAGGACCTCCTCCATGGACTAATACCACATGATAACCGTGAGCGGATAACTCAATAACCTTGTGGAGGATTTGTTGAGTGAGCTTATCATTAAGCATGGCATTGCCTCCATATTTGAGCAATACCAATTCTTTGTTTTCATTTGATTCCATTGATTATTAATGTTGTTGATATTTAAATGTCATTTTCCCTTGGATAAAGAGAATGTCTTCAGGTTGTAGAGAGAAGTTATGAATCTTATCCTGTAAAGATATATTTTGCTGAAGAACTATTTTACGAATAGCCATTGATAAAACCTTTGTGCAAATTTAATAATTTGGCAGTAAGGTTAGAGAAGAATGTTGTTTTTAAGAAGAAAATTTATTTTAGAAACTTCTTCACTGCCTCGATAATCTCATCCTGGATATCTTTTGTTAACTCCGTATGCATCGGAAGCGAAATAACGTTTTTCGAGAGTTTTTCCGTCACCGGCAGGTCACCTTCTTTATAGCCGAGATGCTGATAGGCATTCTGCAGGTGAATCGGCACGGGGTAGTAAACGGCTGAGGCGATGCCTTGCTCGCTGAGATGTTCTTTGAGTTTATCACGGTCGATATCTTTTGTAACTAAAGTGTACTGGTGATAGACATGGGTGGAATCCTTTTTGATAAAAGGCGTCTGAAGTTGGGGAATGTTTTTAAATGCCCGGTTGTAGTATTCGGCGGCTTTTTGGCGGTTGGCAATATAAGTGTCCAGGTACTTTAGCTTAACGTCCAGGATAGCGGCATGCAAGCTGTCCAGCCGGGAGTTGACACCGATGTCATCGTGGTAATACTTCCGTTTCATGCCATGGTTGGTGATGCTGCGGCATTTTTCAGCCAAATCTTCGTTGTTGGTAAAGATGGCGCCGCCATCGCCGAAGGTTCCCAGGTTTTTGGACGGGAAAAATGACATGGCTCCCAAATCGCCAATAGTTCCGGCTTGTTGGGCGGAGCCGTCCTTAAGCGTGTATTCGGCACCTATTGCCTGGCAGGTGTCTTCGATGACAGAAAGATTGTGCTTTTCGGCCAGGTGCATGATGCGGTTCATATCGGCACACTGCCCGAAGAGGTGAACCGGAAGAATAGCCTTGGTGTTGGAGGTGATACTTTTTTCCACTTCGTCCATGTTTAGCGTAAAGGTGTCGGGATCGACGTCGACAAACACCGGTTTTAACCCCAGCAGGGCTATAACTTCAGCTGTAGCAATGAAGGTAAAGGATGGTGTGATTACCTCATCACCGGGTTGTAATCCCAGCGCCATCATTGAAATCTGGAGGGCATCCGTGCCATTTCCGCACGGAATCACGTGTTTTACATCAAGGTATTCCTCCAGGTTGGTCTGGAACTGCTTAACAGCAGGGCCTTTGATGAAAGTCCCCGTTTCCATTACTTCTTCGATTGCTTTGTCGACTTCCGGCTTTATGTTGTGGTATTGACCGACCAGGTCTACCATTGGTATTCTGGGCATAGCTGTGTGTTTTTGAGTTTTGCGTCTCAAAA
>JAIPAH010000039.1 GCA_021740175.1 Bacteroidales bacterium | reverse complement strand
CTGGAGGTTATGTTTTTCAAATAGCTTAATAGCTTCCTCGGTCAGCATTTCTTCCCTTTCAAAGGGATGGTCTTCTTCAATTAATGATTGCATCCGGCTTTTGATTTTGTCAACATCAAGCTTTGTCAGGAAGATGTTGTCTTTTTCCAGGGTGCAGTATAATCCGTTGGAGATAGGATGGCGCACACTCAGCTCGCTTTTAGGATATAATTCACACACAGCTCTGAAGAGTACAAAAATTAATGAGCGGGTATACATCCGCATTCCATCATCATGGGTGATATCAATGAATTTAACCTTTTTGGGTTTGTATATCTGGTAAGTTAATTCTTTTAATTTGTTATTTACCAGTGCACCGACAACCGCGTATTTAAGCTGCAGACTCATATCCTCGGCAATTTCTCCCAGCGTAGTACCCATGGGGTAATAGCATCGGCTCCCGGTGTTCTCACAAATTATTTCTATATTCTGATGTCTCATAATTTCTTTCCCGTTTTCTGTTTCACTATCTCACCTTCATTTTAAGAAAGGAATCAAGACTTATATCGTCAGCCTCTTCGTTTTTCGTAAACGAAGGTTCAAAGGTAAAATTTTTCGCCGGTATTATTTTGTTAAATAACAACAAAGCTTATCAACAAACCCGCTTATAGGGGTGTTAACGTGCTTACAATAATTGGTATTTTAACGAAACAATTTGTTAGTACAGTAACAAGAAGCTTTGGCTTGGGTAAATATTTCTTGAAGATTTATACCTTTGCCACTATTAAAATTTTAGTGTTCTTTTACCATAAAACAACAAAAACAATTTTATGATATCAAACAACTTCATTAAGAGACATAATGGTCCCAGAGAAGCACAGGTAAAGAAGATGCTGGAAAAAACCGGGGCCGAGTCACTTGATCAATTGATTAACGAAACCATTCCTGCTCCCATACGCCTGGAGAAAGATCTGAATTTACCTCATGGGTACAATGAACGGGAGTACACGAATCTTATAAAAAAAATTGGCTCTAAAAACAAGTCGTTCAAGTCATTCATAGGAATGGGGTATTATAATACCATAACTCCCGGGGTGATCCAACGGAACATTTTGGAAAATCCCGGATGGTACACTTCTTACACACCCTATCAGGCTGAAATCTCGCAGGGCCGGTTGGAAGCCCTTTTGAATTTCCAGACTATGATTGTAGAACTCACCGGCTTGCCCATTGCCAACAGTTCTCTTTTGGATGAAGCTACTTCGGCCGCCGAAGCTATGATAATGGCCTTTAATGCTCGCTCTAGGAAGAAAAAGAAGGCCGGTGCCAACAAGTTTTTCGTATCCGATAAAATTTTTCCCCAATCAATGGCTGTTATTGAAACCCGCGCCGAACCCCTCGGTATTGAACTGGTGGTTGGAAAGCCAGAAGATATAACCCTTGACGGGAATTTCTTTGGTGGTCTTGTCCAATATCCTGATGCCGATGGTAATATACAGGACCTCAGAAATTTTGTAGCTCAATTGCATGAACATGATGCATTAGCTGCCGTCGATGCCGACTTGCTCAGCCTTACGCTTTTGACCCCTCCCGGAGAATGGGATGCGGATATTGTGGTAGGTTCTACCCAGCGCTTTGGCATTCCGCTGGGATACGGCGGGCCGCATGCCGGCTTTTTGGCCTCCAAAGAATCCCTCAAGCGAAATATTCCCGGGCGCATCATCGGGGTGTCTGTTGACCAGCAAGGTAACAGCGCTCTTCGTATGGCCTTGCAAACACGCGAACAGCATATCAAAAGGGAAAGAGCGACTTCAAATATTTGCACGGCGCAAGCTCTCCTGGCATCCATGGCCTCTTTTTATGCCGTATATCACGGCCCTGAAGGTTTAAGAGAAATAGCAAGGGACATTAACATTCATGCCGGCATCATTAATAAAGAGATCGAGCAGTACGGCTATAAGCAATTGAACGATTATTTCTTTGATACCCTTAAGATTCAACTTCCGGAGGATATAAAAATGGATGCCATTAAGAAGCTGGCCATGGAAAATGAAATCAACTTTCGGTATATTGATGATAGCCATTTGGGGATCAGCATTGATGAAACAACGTCCCTTGAGGATGTTAATCTTATCATGCATATTCTGGCTGCTGCTCGCAACAAGTATTTTGAGGAATATGAATGCTTCCCGGAGGATTGTAACGAAATAGACACCTTACCGGAAGGCTTGCATCGCGAAAGCGAGTTTCTGCAACAAAGCGTTTTCAACACCTATCATTCGGAAACAGAAATGATGCGGTATATGAAAAAGCTCGAAAACAGGGATTTGGCGCTGAATCGCTCCATGATACCCCTGGGTTCCTGCACCATGAAGCTGAATGGTGCTACGGAACTTTTCTCGCTGAGCTGGCCGGAATTTAGTGATATTCATCCCTTTGTGCCTAAAGACCAGGCCGAAGGCTATCATGAATTAATGGACGACTTTGAGCAGGCCCTTAAGGAAATCACGGGTTATGATGCCATTTCGTTCCAGCCTAATTCCGGAGCATCCGGCGAGTATACCGGGCTGATGACCATCAGGGAATACCATAAAAACAACGGGGAGCCCCATCGGAATGTCTCGTTGATTCCCGCTTCCGCTCACGGGACGAATCCAGCCAGCTCCCACATGGCCGGGATGAAAGTCGTGGAGGTAAAAACCAACGAAAATGGCGATATTGATATTAATGATTTGAAAGCAAAAGCAGAGAAGCATTCCGACAACCTGGCGGCTATCATGATCACTTATCCTTCTACTCATGGGGTTTTTGAAGAAGGCATCAAAGAGGTGATAGATATTGTCCACCGGCATGGTGGCCAGGTTTATATGGATGGAGCCAATATGAACGCCCAGGTAGGCTACACCAATCCGGCAGTGATTGGGGCTGATGTGACCCACCTGAACCTGCACAAAACTTTTGCTATACCTCATGGAGGTGGTGGCCCGGGAGTCGGGCCGATTGGCGTTAAGGAACATCTTGAGCCGTTTTTGCCTTCAAATCCGGTTATCCCAACAGGTGGCGATAACGCGATTAAGGCCATAGCTGCCGCTCCATTCGGAAGTCCTTTGATTCTCCCGGTTTCTTATGCCTACATCAAGCTGTTGGGTAAAAACGGGCTAAAGCGAGCTACACAGTATGCCATTCTTAATGCCAACTATATCAAAGACAGTTTGAAGGGTCATTACAAAATTTTATATACCGGAAAGAAAAACCGGTGTGGTCATGAATTCATTATTGATTGTAATGAATTTCACCACTCGGCGGATGTGACCGTTATAGAGATCGCCAAGCGCCTCCAGGATTATGGGTTGCACGCCCCGACCGTTGCCTTCCCCGTTCCGGGAACGCTGATGGTGGAGCCGACAGAGAGTGAGCCGCTCTCGGAGATGGACCGGTTGATCAATGCTATGATAAAGATCCGTCGCGAGATTAAGGACATCGAGGAGGGAAAAGTGGATGCCAAAAATAATGTGGTTAAAAATGCACCCCACACCTGCGAGATGGTTTCCATGGATGGCTGGGAGCATCCATATACGCGCCGGCAGGCTGCTTTCCCGATGGATTGTGACAAAGCCGATAAATACTGGCCACCGGTTACGAAAATTGACGATGGCTATGGCGATCGGCACCTGATGGTTACTTGCGAGCCGCTGGAAGATCCATCGGTGATGGAGAAAGAATAAGAAAAAGTAATATGATAAAAAAAAACCTCCGGATTTCCGGGGGCTTTTTTTTGATTTAACATCACCTATTTGATTGAATAATTCGTTCCAGGTCCGGTTCCATATTTTTCTATCAAGTTAATTTCCACCAATTTTGTTAATATTCTTTTTACCGTGGGATTAGGTATACCCAGTTTTTTAGTTATATCTCCTGATTTACATCCCGGGTGGTTACCTATAAAAGTAAGTATACTCTTCTCTTTAGGTGTTAATTGCGTTTCAGTACCTCTCTTTTCTATAGAAGACCACGGAGCATCAAATCTATCAATTTCACTAATCCAACTAATTAATTGCCAATCAATACCTCATTCAAATTTATGAACAGCGTCTTTGATGTCAAAAAGTATATCAAATCTCATTTAATCTGATACGATATGAGCTGTTTTTATACGATAGTTGTTCGAAAACTCTTGATACGATATGATCCAAAAAAATACGATAACGGTACGTTTAAATTGGCCTGTGACAGTTTGCAGCTAAGAAATGTGGGGCTTTTCGAAGCGATTTCCTGTCGGCCCATGACAAAGATAGCTACGAAGAATGAAACCTTCGGAAACCACTTATCGCCCCATGTTTTCTTAGGTGCTGTTAGGCGCAGATTTTATTTTATCCATTGATATAGGTTTCCCAAGGAAAATTAAATCGTCAATTTCAGGAATAGTCAAGTTGAAATTACCTGATTTTAGATTTTCACGAAGCTCCATAAGTAGCCTACCTAATGCATTCGTACCTACGTAATAGTCACCTTCATCTGTGGCTCCCCAAACCTTGTCTTTATCCGTGTATTCTACTATAGGAAAGTTGTTAGTTTCTAAAAGTACTTTAGAAAACTTATCCATATTTTGGAATAGCTTTAGCTCGATACAGAATTTCATGATTTTAAATCTATGTATTTTCCAATCAGTTCTTGACTTGTCTATGTTTCTCCTTCCGTATTTTTTGGCTAAAAGAGGACTTGGATAATTAATGATTTCTCTTTGTATATCAGGATGACTTGGGAATCTTAATGATTGGTAGAGAGCTTCTGCTGTTCTTATAATTTGACCATCAATTACAATAGGGTAACCAGGAGCCATATTCGACAATGCACCATTTTTCTCCTTCGTGCTTTTAAAGGTTATGCATTCATTTTTTTTATATTCACGGGTGCTTAGAGTCATATCAGTGATTTCCTCTGTTCTTGACTGGAAATAACGGATACCAACCATTTACCTCCCACCAAAACACAATCGGACACGTATTAGAAATATTTCGCCATGTAAAAAAATGACTACCAGCGCCAAGAGTTTTGTAAGATGGCGGTGTCATTCCAAGCGGCCTTAAACTCTTAGCAGATAGATTCTCTATGGATGCCATTATCTCGTATCCCTTTTTAAGTAAAATATTTTCATAGCGAATCCTATTTTCTGGACTTGAGAAGAACTTCTCTTTTTTTGGATAATCGGGGTTTCGAAAAGCATGTTTTTCATTCCGCATATCATAGTCTCTTTCAAATGATCCCTCTATAAACTCTAGAATTTCTTTACCTAAATCACTTTCAACTGGGTAAATATGGTTGAATTCTGGATTTGGATTGTAATAGTTTATGTGTGGATAATTATCTATTTCAGCTACTCTGTAGAACTTTAGGCTATTATTTAATTCAAAGCCTAATTTATTCTTTAAAGCGAATCTAACATTGTTTGTTGCCCAAGTGTGAAGTATAACGAAGGAACCGATGATTTGGATTTTAGAATTCTTGAACTCTTCGATGCCAAACTCTTCGATTTCCTCCATTATGTCTTCTCTAAATGTTCCGCCAGAAGCAAGTACATCGTCAATATAAAGCCATTGTTTGATTTCACCTGTTCCACAATCATCAATAGAGTAGTTATATTTATCCTTAAGTATTTCATCAACAAATTCTAAAAAAACTTTTTGGCTTTTTCCTACTTCTTGACAGTCCAAGAATTTAGTTTCGTCTAAAAACTCTTCTACAGTTTGGTAGTTAAAATCTTTTCGCAACGTTTCAAATTCATTGCCCAGAATTCTCAATGTATTTTCTTTACTCAGATAACTCTGCGGAAGGAGATGTAGCAATTCCGTTAATAAAAACTCTCTATCCTCCTCGTCAAACTGTTCGATCCATTTGTTGACGTGAGCTTTATTTATGTCAAGCCTGTGGTAAAAACTATTGTCCTCTTCTCGATAATTACCTATAATCTCGATGATCTTTTCTATTAAATCATCCATGTTTTATGTCGTTTTTCATTTGCGCCTAACTAATTTATCTATTCATAAAATATGAACATGCTCATCCTATAACTGAAATCTTGTTCACAAAATCGATAACTTGTATTCTTTTTCCTTTTATAATTTGCATTGAGATGCTTATGGAAGCGAAATATACAAAAATGTAATGGAAAAAATAAGCGACAGAAAAAATCTGGGATTTGTTGATTGGTTGATTAGGAATAAAATCAATGGGACAAGCTGGGCAGGCTGATGCTTCGCAACGCGGATAATCTCGGATCGATATTTCATTTTTCGCCCTGGTCCGGAATTGTCGATGTGAAAATTAATTTGGTGGAAGGAGCGTGTGGGGTGAGGTTGCTTTGCTTAGCACCATTAGTGTAAATGAGGAGGCCCCCTCCCGAATGAACGAATTCATTCGTTCGAGGCGACTTGCTTTCAGAGGAGAAGGATGCAAAAGCCCCACATAAAACACTGGAGTGGGCAGCGTTTTATGTGGGGCTTTTTTTGTTTTCCCTCCCATTGCCGTCGTCTCGATGGAGGAGCGAAGCGACGACTGAAAGACCTCCCGGATATTATAAACAGGCGTTTTCAACACAGCCGGCTCGCGCATCGGCGTTTATCCGTTCTAATCCGCGTCATCCGCGTTCCATTCTTATCTCTCTTGGCAAATAAGCCAGTTCACAGCTCTTCGTTGTATTCTTACCTCACTCATAAACATAACATCCCGGTTTGGAGGGATGGTCTTCCACCAGGGCCTCTTTCGGAGTCTTCCGCAAAAGCCATAGAATCAAAAAATCACCTCCGGCGGCGAGGGTAAAGATCATACCAAATCCCATCAGTCCAAAGGAACCGGTGAAGTAAGCCGCAATGACGGGAATAAATCCCAGCACAATCGCCGGCATAATGGCCCCCAGGCGGTACTGCCATGCTTTCAGGGCTTCCTTGCTGTGGCAGTAGGGGGTAAACATCTTCCAGAGGATACCAAAGCGGATAGAGCGAAATCCGCGGCTTGTGAACAATGCCCAGGTGAGGCCGTGAATCAGTTCATGAACGACAATGCCTCCTATCAAAATCGGCAGAAACCAAAAACCCCAATCCAGGAAGAGGTTCTTAAAGGCTTCTTTTGGCAGATGAGGTGCCCAAACCAGGAGAAACCCAATGCCCAGGATAATTATCGGAATGAGAAACAAGAGTGCTACAATATTGGCTCGCTTTGCACTGACTGTCAATTCACGTTTTTCTGTTGATAGTTCCATATTTAAAAGTTTAAAGGGGGTGCGTCCAAAAAGCCTTATAATAGGATATTCAGCAACTTTTACCCTTAAATTCCCTAAAGGGAAGTTGCTGAATATCATCGAGTTTCGTTTTTTAATTAAACTATACCAAGTTACTTTAATAGTAAATATTTACCTTTTTGGACGGCTTCCTTGCAGATTTGAATTTATTTAACTGCTTCAACCGTATATCCTGCCTCCCGTAAAAGTTCAATCACCCCGTTATTGCCGGGTAAATGGCCGGCGCCGAAAGCAATGAAAGAGGCATTGTTTTTCATCAGTTTTTCGATATCAGGTATCCAGTTTTTATTCCTGTCTGTGAGAAGGTCTTTTTTGAATCCGGCGTATTCATCGCTCATATACTCATCAACCAAATTGTTAATTTCGCTGATGTCTTCGTTGAGATAATGGTCAATCAATTGATCAAACATCTTTTTGGATTTGTCAAATTCTTTCAGATTTTCCATTAGCATCTTTTTCTGCATCTTCATTGGGATATCTTCAATGAAGCTGAGTTGCTCCTGAACCGTCTCCAGTCCTTTCACCTCTGTGCTGTCTTTTTTGGCCATAGATGTTAACCGCTTCTCAAATGACGCCGGTTGACACCCCAGAAAATGCCTCAGGGTTATTGATGAAAGGAAAAACGGCTTAACAGCCTGCAGCCTTTGAAAAGGCATATTCAGGCTGTCGCTGAAGAAGCCCTTCACCATGTTGTACTCTTTCTCGTCCAGATAATCTTTGGCGGTTGTGCCATCCTTATACATCATGTTTTGCTGAATGGTGGGCATCACACTCGGGTCATCAAAGTCAAGTTCAAGTACTAACTGATCGCTTTCATCGAAGGCATTCTGCACTTTGTCTTTAATCTGCAGATCAGCCGGACAAAGCAAATGAAATGTTCCGTACAAATAAGAGGGTTGTTCGAGTCCATTGCCCGATACTTTCCATAGCAGGCTATTTTCTTTTTCCTGGCCGTAAGTGCTGATTAAGGAAACAACGAAGGCCAAAATGATTAATGCTAATTTTTTCATAGTATAATTATTTTTGATTTCACTTTATCAGTAACCGGTAAAGGCATTTTATTACAAGGATTTTTTAAAATTTTCCAATCTTTGTAATATTTGCGATTTGTTGGTGCTAACACAAAAAATTAATGGAAGATTTTAAATCCATAATCGATGAGTATTACCCTGTCCTATACAAAATCGGTCGGTCATTCACCAACCGCCCGGCAGATTTTGATGATCTTTACCAGGAAATGCTAATACAAATCCATCATTCGTTAAATAACTTTCGTTCCGAGGCAAAACTCTCCACTTGGATTTACCGGGTGGCCCTGAATACCGCCTTAACTTTCAATCGTTCCAGCAAAAAGAGTCAAAATGAAACTCCCACCGGCAATTGGAATTACCTGAATAAAGAAGAAGATAGCGGAACGGAAGCCCAGGAAAGAGAAGCTAACATTGAAATGCTGTATTCGGCAATAAATGAGCTAAAAAAGGAAGAAAGAGCCATAATCCTGCTGCACCTGGAGGGGAAACACTATGATGAAATTGCCGATATTATGGGTATCAGTACATCGAATACTGGCGTAAAACTCATGCGGATCAAGAATAAATTACAATCAATATTAAGGAGGAAAGGCTATGAGCGAGCTTGATTTAAATAGCATATGGGAAAGCGATAGGGATAAGGCCAATAGCCATTACCAATCATTGAGTGATGTGGAGAAAATGGCTAAACAGAAATCGGAGAATATTCTTAATAAGATTCGTCGAACTGCCTTCGTCGAATCTATAATCTCTACTGTTATCGTAGGAGCTCTGGCAGTGGCATTTTACTTAAAGGACGTTTGGGTTTTTGCCGTTTTCATGGTATTTATTATCCCGGTATTTATTCTTTCATATCGTTTTTATAGGAATTATATCCGCAATCTTTACGATGTAAACCAACGCAAAGTGACCGAGTCGATAAGCGCTTACGTCCGTCTGACAAAAAATTACCTGCGTAAAGTAAAATTCTATAATTATTATGTATTGCCTCTTGGCTATATAACCGGATTGGCGATTGGCGCCCTTTCCAATCCTGATATCGAAGCTACCCGGGAAATAATAGAACGGGTGGGCTTAGGCCTGGCCATAGGTGTTCCTTTGGTAGCTTTTATGATTTGGTTTTTTAATAAGAAATACATCAAATGGCTATATGGCAGGCATTACAAAGCGCTAAAGCAGTTACTTGAAGACCTGCAGCGTGATGAGTAGATAACAGGTTTATTTTTTGTCCGAAAATGAAAAGGAATCCGCTAATTTATAGGCAATTGTCGTGTAAAGCCTTCCTGTAGTGAAATAAATGTTTCGGTGGCAATAATTTCCGGAATTATCTGGATATTCTCCACAATAATATCTTTAAGGTGTTCATTGTCTTTGGTGAAGATCTTAGCCAACAGCGAATATTTTCCCGAAATATGATGGCATTCGACAATCTCAGGAATCTGCATGATTTTTCTAAATACTTCGTCGTGGGTCCGGGTGCTGACAAGGTTTACCTGGATGCCTATGAAAGCACAAGTGTTATATCCCAGTTTTTTCGGGTCCACCGTGTACTGCGAACCGGTAATAATTCCCGTGCTAATCATGCGTCTAACTCTTTGATGCACCGCTGCCCCTGATACCCTGCATTGTTTAGCCACTTCCACAAATGGAGCGCGCGCGTTTTTTCGTAAGATATTTAAAATTTTCTTATCCAGTCCGTCTAATAGCATATCATGAATTTGTTAAAAATTATCAAAAAACTTCCTGAATTTAAATACTGCAATTACAATTTTCTAAAAAATATATCTTTTGGTTTAACAAATATAATATGATTTCGAGGAATACTTTCAATAAATTAATTTTATAGTAGATATGATAACAATTAAAAAGGTATGGTTATGAAAAAGTTTGATCCGGCCACTAGTCTCGAAGAATCGGCCCATTTGTCGCAAGGCCAGATGGTGAATCCGCCCATTACCGATTCGGCGACATACGCTTTTGAAAGCGGAGAAGATATGTCGGCCACTTTCCAGGGCGAGAAAGAAGCCTTTTTGTATAGTCGGCACTGGAACCCGACAAACCTGGAATTATCCAAAGCTCTTGCTGCTATGGAGGGCACGGAAATGGCTTGGGTGACAGGTTCCGGGATGGCCGCTATCACTTCCACGATTTTGCAAATTTGTAAATCGGGAGACCACATTGTTACATCGATGACAGCCTATGGAGGGACCTTTGCTTTCATGAAAAACTGGCTTCCGCAATTCGGCATTGAGGTGGACTTTGTGGATATCACCAACCTTCAGGCTGTGGAAGCCGCCATGAAGCAAAATACCAAAATGATTTACACCGAAACCATGACTAATCCTTTATTGCAGATTTCAGATGTGCCCGAGCTGTCAACGCTGACACGACAGAAGGGAGTGAAACTGGTTGTGGATAATACGTTTACACCGATGATTTTCTCGCCTGCTCAGCTTGGGGCGGATGTGGTTGTCTATTCGATGACGAAATTTGTTAACGGGAAAAATGATGCTACGGCCGGTGCGATATGTGCCTCGGAAGAGTTTATAAACGCTCTGATTGATGTTCAAACCGGCACGGCCATGCTTCTCGGCCCGGTGCTGGACCCGCTGAGAGCTTCCGGCATTCACAAAAATCTGTTTACGCTACCGATCAGGATGCAAAAGCATAGCGAGAACGCAATGTACTTAGCGAAGAAGTTAAAAGAAGCGGGGCTGAGAGTGATTTATCCTGGTTTGCCGGAAAATCCGGGTTATGAAGTGATGAAACGTACCATGAATACCCAGTACGGTTTTGGCGGTATGGTTGCAATCGACCTTGAAACCGCTGAAAAGGCCAGTCGCTTTATGTCAGCCATGCAAAACAATGGCGTGGGTTACCTGGCTGTAAGTCTGGGATATTTCCGTACCCTTTTCAGTAATTCAGGAACATCCACTTCCTCGGAAATCCCCGAACATCTCCAGGAGAAAATGGGATTATCGAAGGGGCTTGTGCGATTTTCCGTGGGCCTTGACCAGGATATTCAGAATACATTTACAAAAATCCAAAAAAGCCTTAAGGAAATGGGTCACCGGCATGAAACCGTTTAATCCAGTTCAAACAAAAAGCCGGTAATTATTTCAGTTCCGGCTTTTTGTTTTTTTAGGAAAAATCTTTGACATTCATGGCATAAAATGCACAATGCCATGTCCATGCAAAAAATACCAAAAATCTTTTCTACAGGCCGATGGATGGGTTTGCTAATCGGTTTGGTTGCTTTTACGGGCATCCTACTGTTTGTGAATTTGAAGCCGGGCCATCCTGAAGTTACCCATGCGTTAGCAGTGGCAGTCCTTATGGCAGTCTGGTGGATCAGTGAGGCCATTCCTATTGCTGCCACGTCCCTGCTACCGGTGGCTTTATTTCCCTTGTTGGGAGTAGCTGATGGACAAATGGTTTCTTCAGCTTATTTCAACCATATTGTCTTTTTGTTTATGGGAGGTTTTATGATGGCTCTGGCTATGGAGAAATGGAACCTCCATAAACGTATTGCCTTACGTATCCTCATTACGGTTGGTGTCAGTCCGGCACGGATTCTTTTCGGATTTATGTTAGCCACTGCTTTCCTTTCCATGTGGATTTCCAATACCGCCACGGCCATGATGATGGTACCTATTGTCATTTCAGTGATCTCAGAGCTCAAAAATACCATGGAGCAGCAAAAGGCCCGGCACTATAGCACGGGGCTTCTACTGGGAATTGCTTATAGCGCTACGGTGGGAGGTATAGCTACGTTGGTCGGGACACCCCCCAATTTGGCTTTTAGCCGGATATTCACTATCATGTTCCCCGAAGCTCCGGAAATCACTTTTGCGCAATGGATGACGCTGGGTGTTCCCATTGCTGCCGTAATGTTTGTGATGGTTTTCGTGTATCTGCTGTTGATATTTCATCCGGGAAAAAACAGCAAAATGACCGGTCGCCAAAGTATTGAAAAGAGTCATCATGCGCTGGGTAGGATGCGAAAAGAAGAAAGTATTGTCCTTATCGTTTTTGTATCGATGGCTTTGTTGTGGATTTTCAGGAAAAACATCGACACCGGGTTGTTTGTCATTCCCGGTTGGTCGCAGCTGTTTTCGCATCCCGGATATATCAATGATGGAACGGTTGCCATGCTCATGAGCCTCCTTTTGTTTGCTATCCCGGCTCCTTCCGATCGAAAGAAGAAGATACTGGACTGGAAAACAGCCCGGCGGTTACCCTGGAGCATAGTTCTGCTGTTCGGTGGGGGGTTTGCACTGGCTGAGGGGTTGGCGGAGTCCGGTTTTTCAGCATGGTTTGGCGAGCAACTCTCCTTTCTGCAGGGCGTTCATGCTTTTTGGATTATCCTGACTATTGCCTTGTTGCTCTCGTTTCTTACCGAACTTACTTCCAATACGGCCACAGCCCAGATTATTCTCCCTATCATGGCTTCTTTGGCTGTTTCGATGAAGGTTCATCCGCTATTGTTTATGCTGCCTGCTACATTGGCAGCTTCTATGGCCTTTATGCTTCCGGTGGCTACCCCTCCCAACGCGGTTATTTTCGGAACCAATATGTTGCGGATTAAAACGATGGCCCGAAATGGTTTTTTGCTGAACGTTATAGGGATAATACTGGTGACGGTAATAGTATTTTTCTTTGGGGAAGTGTTGACTGATACCGGCCTGACCGAAATCCCCGAATGGGGAAGAAAGATACAGTCGAAACCCTGAAAATGATATCTCATGAGCGGGGTAAAGCATGATTTAAGAGCCTTTAGTATGCTATGAATCGCGGACAGGTTTGACTAAAATGTATATTTTTCATCCTCATCCTGACCCCCATGGTTTTGTTCTATAAATTCTGAACAATCTTGCAAACAGGATGTTAAATAAAAAAATCCTATGCAAACCCATAAGCAAACGCTTGAACAAACCCATTTAATAACTAAAGAGGTTATTGAGGGACTTAAAGCTCAACCTAAATACATTTTATCCAAATATTTTTATGATGATAAGGGTTCTGAGCTGTTCACTCAAATTATGCATATACCGGAGTATTATCTTACCGACAGTGAGCTGAACATCTTTAAAAAATACAGCCGGCAAATTGTTAATTCTCTTATGGTTGATTCCAGGCCTGTGAATCTTATTGAGCTGGGAGCCGGGGATGGTTTTAAAACCCGGCTTTTAATCGAGGCCATGATGAAAGAAAAAGTAGACTTTTCTTACGTACCGATTGATATTTCAGAGGAAGCCATAACCCAGCTTCAAACCAAATTTGAGAAAGAACTCCCCGGGCTGGAAATCGAAGGTAAAGTCAAAGATTATGAAGCCGGTTTAGGGGATTTGCAGTATGACGCGGCATCTCAGAATGTAGTGCTCTTTCTCGGTTCTACCATAGGGAACTTTGAAAGAAAGGACGCCGTAGATTTTTTGCGGATGATAAATCAAAAACTTAAAAAGGATGATGTCTTAGTGATTGGTTTTGATTTGGTTAAAGACCCTGAAATTATCCTTAAGGCCTACAGCGACAAGCAAGGAATTACCAGCAGTTTTAACCTGAACCTGCTTGAACGTTTTAACCGGGAATTGGGGGCTGATTTCGATGTCTCGAATTTCAGGCATTACCCGGTATATGATCCGCTTTCGAAAGCTGCTAAAAGTTTCCTGCTCTCGGAAAAAGACCAGGATGTATTCTTTGAAGCCATAGGCGAGACTATTCATTTTGACAAGTGGGAATGTATCTTCACGGAAATTTCCAGGAAATTTGATATATCCACAGTCAATCAATTATCAAAAGAAGCCGGATTTTCGGTTTATAAGAATTTCGCTGATGATGCGGTTTATTTCATCGATTCACTTTGGAAAAAATAAATATAAAGGCTATGTGGAAAAAACTAAATCAAACCGACAAAGACTCCCTTAACGGCGAGATCGCATTGCAGCATCATGCTATACAATATATTGCTCTTGCTGGTAAATATCTGATTCCTGAAAAAGAAGATGACAACCATACCAGCATGGAGTGGAAAACTTCGATAAGTAGCTTTACCGGAAATTATCTTCCGCATTTTACCCTGGTCGGCGTCAAGATACCTGAATTAAGGCTGATTGTTTATGATGAAAACTATTATATTCGTCATGCTATTGACATTCCCGGTCATACAGGAAAAGAGATTTTTGAATGGCTTAAAAAAGCTTTACAGTCTCATAAAATTGAATCACAAAATCTCAAATACGATCTTCACTATGAAATTCCCGGACATAGCAAATATGATGATCAGCCTTTCCCCGAACCCACGAAAGAGGTAGGAGAGATTACAGGGAGGCTGCGAACCAATGCCAATCAAATTCTGAAACAATGGAAAGAACGGGAACCTTCAGCCGCCGACGTAAGGGTATGGCCGCATCATTTCGATACCGGAACATTTGTTCCTTATCTGGATAACCACAATACTATAACGCAGTCTATCGGATTGGGACTTGCCATTGCGGATGATCTGGTAGACGAACCTTATTTTTACGTCAATCACTGGACGTCGCAGGATATGGGTAATTATCCCGAGCTCCCCCAACCCGGCCAGGGGAAATGGGTCATCAATGGATGGAAAGGAAGTGTTTTGCCGTTCAGCACCATTACAAGCCATGATGAAGCCCGCGAACAAGAAAAGACAGTAAAAACTTTTTTTCGGGAATCAGTTGACATTACCAAGGATTTGCTGGAGTAATTGATTGTCGGTGGGATCAGCTTTTAACCAGAATCCCTGAGAAGATTTTTAATCCCTCTTTCTTCAAGTCTCCCCTGCTAGCAGGGGAGATTTAGAGGGGTATACATTCCGGGTCGGTTTATTCCAAAAAAAAGTTTATTCAGGATAGTATAGTAATGAATACAACGCCTGCAATCATAATGAAAACACCTAACAGGCG
The DNA here is from genome assembly GCA_021740175.1 of Bacteroidales bacterium. Classification (GTDB taxonomy): domain Bacteria; phylum Bacteroidota; class Bacteroidia; order Bacteroidales; family JAIPAH01; genus JAIPAH01. Next base: position 7,506 of record JAIPAH010000039.1, on the reverse strand, counting down.
TTCCCGCAATCCTTTCTCCTTGAAAAACATGGAGCCGAAAATTACGCTGAAGGCGGCGCTGGTTCTCTTTATGGAGATAACATAAGCCACCAGCGTAAGACTTACGGCAATCATCTGGAAAACAATCATCAAGCCGTGAAGAAGGCCTATCCCCGAAAGGGTTTTAAAGTTTTTTCTGATTTGGTGCTTTTTATCTCTGGAGAATATCATGACCACCGGGATAAACCCTAGCGTTATGAAAGCATTTACGCTGGCGGCCCAAAAAAATACGGATGAATTTTGGATTCCTATCTTATCAAAATTTGAGGTGATGCTCCATATAAAAGCCACCAGAAGCATGAGTCTCGGCCCTTTTTCTTTTACGAGAGCTTTAAAAGGAGCAAAGTAGCCTTTTTTCTTCTCCTTAAAATTGAGAATATATGAGCCTGAGACAATCAGCACGATACCGATAATTCCAAACATATCGGGGAACTCACCGATGATAATAGGGGAGGTGAGGAGCATAAAAAGCGGCGTAAATGTGGTCATCGGGATGGTGATGGATAAATCCGATAGCTTAATGGCTTTCATGTACAGCAGGTTGGTCAGGACATTCATTATTCCTCCCACCAAAAGGGCTATCCAAAAATTCGGACCTATTTCAGGGATTTCCGTAAAAAGCAGTAACACGCCAATAAAGGGGAGAGCAAAAAGAAACATCGACCAGGCTACGAGGTATTCATCGATATTTTTTAACCCCAGCTTGCCGGCCACATCGGTAAAAGAGCGTAAAAGTGCGGTGAGTATGGCAAAAGCAATCCAACCCATTAGCTAAGCATGGTTTTCTCGCACGGGATTTTGGATTTCATTTTTCAGGAATTGCCCTGTATAATTATTTTCGAGTGATGCAATATATTCCGGGGTTCCCCGGGCTATGATTTTTCCGCCTTGTTCGCCTCCTTCAGGCCCGAGATCAATGATATGGTCAGCTACTTTTACAACTTCCATATTATGCTCAATGATAAGCACGGTATTGCCCCGGTCGACTAGCTTCTGGAGTACATCCAGTAAGACCTTGACATCATCAAAATGAAGTCCTGTTGTTGGTTCATCGAGGATGTAGAGGGTTTTGCCTGATTCTTTCTTTGAAAGTTCTGTGGAAAGCTTCACGCGTTGGGCTTCTCCCCCCGAAAGGTTCGTTGACTGTTGTCCGAGAGTAACATAACCCAAACCCACTTCCTGGAGCGTTTTTAATCTTTGTTTTATGGAGGGGATGTTTTCAAAAAATTCGACTGCCTGATTGATGGTCATGTTAAGTACATCGTTGATAGATTTGCCTTTGTAGCGCACTTCAAGAGTTTCCCGGTTATAACGTTTGCCGTAGCACTCTTCACATTGCACGTGAACGTCAGGCAGAAAATTCATCTCAATGACTTTTACCCCGGCACCTTTACAGGTTTCACAACGTCCGCCTTTCACATTAAAAGAAAAGCGCCCCGGTTTGTAACCCCGGATTTTTGCTTCGGGGAGGGAGGCAAAAAGTTTGCGGATATCATCAAACACGCCGGTATAGGTAGCCGGATTGGAGCGTGGTGTCCGGCCGATGGGTGTTTGGTCGATGTCAATGACTTTATCGAGATAATTCAGGCCCTTTAAGTCCGCATAGGGCAATGGCTTTTTCTCCGACCGGAAAAAATGTTGGCTCAACAACGGATACAAGGTCTCGTTGATAAGGGTCGATTTACCGCTTCCAGATACGCCTGTCATGCAAATAAGCTGACCCAGCGGTAAGGTGAGGTCAACATTTTTTAGGTTGTGTCCCGAGGCCCCCGTAAGTTCAATGGCTTTTCCGTTTGATTCACGGCGCGTGCGGGGTACTTCTATGGCTTTTTGCCCGCTAAGGTATTCACATGTTAGCGTCTCGCATTGATGCATCTCCGCGGGACTCCCCTGGGCTACCACCTCACCGCCCTGGCGCCCGGCTCCCGGTCCGATGTCTACAACATGGTCTGCCGAGAGAATCATGTCTTTGTCATGCTCGACCACGATGACTGAGTTGCCAAGGTCACGAAGCTTCTTGAGTGAATTGATAAGGCGGTGATTATCCCGCTGGTGCAACCCAATACTGGGTTCATCCAGGATGTAAAGCACGCCGACTAATTGAGAACCGATTTGGGTGGCCAGGCGTATCCTTTGCGACTCACCGCCTGAAAGGCTTTTGGAAGGCCTGTTAAGGGTAAGATATTCCAAGCCGACTTCCAGCAAAAACGAGAGCCGCGTTTTTATTTCCCTGAGAATTTCCGTACCCACACGCTTTTTTCTTTCGTCAAGACGTTCTTCGACTTCTGAGACCCATTGATATAAATGAACAAGGTCCTTCTGAGCCAGGTCAGCAATATTGTGATTATCAATAAAGAATTGCAGGGATTCTTTTTTCAAACGGCCGCCTTTGCAGTCGGGGCAGGACACCTTATTCATAAATCCGGAAGCCCATTTTTTGATATTGCGCGAATGGGTAGCTTCTTTTTGGTTGATGATAAAATTGACGACCCCTTCAAAATTCAAAGAGTAGGAGGAAGTGACCCCTGCAAATTCATTTTTTACCTCGAATACTTCGTTCGAACCATACAGGATAGTATTCATTGCTTCCTCGGATATTTTTCCAACCGGGGTATCGAGAGTAAAACCATAGCGTTTGCCGATGGCTTCCATTTGACGGAATATCCAATTGGATTTGTAAGTGCCCAGAGGGGCAATTCCCCCCTTCTTGATGCTTAAGGTTTTGTCCGGCAGGATTTTATCCAAATCAATTTCGGATATAGTACCCAGTCCGTTACATTTGGGACATGCTCCATAAGGCGAATTAAACGAGAAGCTATTGGGTTCGGGTTCTTCATAAGATATACCGGAAACGGGACACATTAGAGCTTTACTGAAATGATGCGGCTGTTCTTTTTGGCGGTCCAGAATCATTAAAGACCCTTTCCCATATTTTAGGGCGGTTTTGACGGCTTCGGAGATGCGGTTTTTCTTCTCGCTCTCGACCTTGATTTTATCTACTACAATCTCAATATCATGAATCTTATAGCGGTCCACCTTCATTCCGAACTCAATGTCACGGATCTTACCGTCCACCCGTACTTTAAGGAAGCCTTGTTTCCTGATTTGTTCGAAAAGCTCGCGGTAATGGCCCTTTCGGCCTTTGACAAGGGGTGCCAGAACCAAAACCTGCGTGTCGGTAAATCGGTTTATAATCAGGTCGATTATCTGGTTTTCGGTATATTTGACCATTTTCTCCCCGGATACATGCGAGTAGGCATCACTTGCCCGGGCAAAAAGGAGTCTCAGGAAATCATATATTTCTGTGATGGTACCTACCGTAGAACGGGGATTTTTGTTGGTCGTTTTTTGTTCTATGGATATGACGGGACTCAGCCCTGTTATTTTATCTACGTCAGGACGCTCCAGGTTGCCGATTAACTGCCGGGCATAAGCCGAGAATGTCTCCATATAACGACGCTGCCCTTCGGCATAGATGGTATCAAAAGCCAGGGAGGATTTGCCGCTTCCGCTTAGGCCCGTTATAACAACCATTTCATTGCGCGGAATAGAAACATCAATATTCCTGAGATTGTTGACACGGGCTCCCAGTACTTGTAATTCTTTTTCCCCCACAAGGTCTATGACACTTTCTTCTATCGATTCTTCCTTCATTCAAACTCCTTTCAAAAACAATCTGCAAAAATAATGATAATCTATGAGATAAGATTCGAAAGAACAGTTGTAAATTTTAAAATACTAAAGTTTCGCGTTTGAAAGTTAGGATTGTGATGCTTTGATTTGCAAAAAAAAAGTCTTTTCATTAAAATTTAATTGTCAATGTTTGAAATGAAATGCGAAACTTTAGTAAATTAAAGAATGGCCTGAGCTATAGTGTTAATCAGTTGAGATTCCTTTTTGCGGAAGCTTAAGGGTATAGGATTTATGGGTGCTGTTTCGCAATTTATTATTTACGAGCCACGGGTTTAATGTTTTAAGCATTTTGTAAGTAGTACCCTGCTCAATAGCAAAAGCTATAAGATTGTCTATGGGCGTGGTAAGTTGTATCTCTCTGTATGGGATGGGTTGGTATAAGTCTTTATGCTCGAGGGAGAAGCCAAACCGGTTTGGATTTTCATAAATGGTTTTAATGGCCAGTAGGCGATAAATGTAACGAGTACTTTCCTCATTAAGGTAGAGATCGTAGAAGTTATCAGCATTTTGATTTTTGATAGTATGGGCTATTCTTCTTTTCCCGGCATTGTATGATACAGCTGCCAGGGTCCAGCTACCGAATCGTTCGTAAGCATCCTTCAGGTATTCGCAGGCCACATAGGTTGCTTTTTCAACATTGTAGCGTTCATCCACATCTTTGTTGACTTCCAGCCCATGATCTTTGGCCGTACCCTTAAGAATTTGCCAAAATCCTGAAGCACCGGCGGGGGAGTCTACATTTTCCAGTCCGCTTTCAATGAGAGCGAGGTATTTAAAATCAGTAGGGACTTCCTGTTCTTTCAGGATAGAGTCAATAAGGGGAAACCATCGGTTGGCCCGCTTGAGGTGAAGCAGTGTGGAAGAGTGCCAGTAGGTGTTGACCTGTAGCTCCTTATCGAGACCTTCAGCGACATAGAAATTATTAAGGGGGGCGTGCTCCCCTGCAAAGTCAATCTTTTCGGGAAGCGTTGCCCCATGAATCTGGTAAAAATTGTAATGGTCTTTTTTATTCTTGTTTTTTGGAGTTTCATCCGGGGTGTATCCCACTAAAAACCCGGTTAAAAAAATACCGGCAATGATGGATAATATAACTATAATTCGCTTCATTCCTTGCTTTTCTATTATAATGACAAAAATAGTTAAAAAGCCAATAGGAAATACATAAAAGTTAAATCAGTAATTTTTTTTCCAGCAGTCTTGATCGATAAAAGAAAATATTTTTCTTCTCGTCAGAATTCGTTATCTTTATAACAGGAATATTAAAATCTAATACTATGCAAACCTACATTTTATTAACCAAGCTTTCTCCGGAACTTTTACAGCAAATGAAAAAGCGTGAACAAATTGGTCGCGAATGGTTGGATAAGGTCAAAGAAAAATGTCCGGATGTAAAATTCAAAGAACATTATGCCCTTTTGGGCGATTATGATTTTATGGACATTTACGAGGCCGAAGGAGATGAATCGGCCGCCAAAGTCTCCATGATTAGCCAGCAGCATGGGGCGTTGCATGCCACCAGTATGGCAGCGATCCCCTACAAACGTTTCCTTGAGCTGGCAGAAGAGATTTGAAAAGGAAAAAGCGCCGGGTAAGCATATTCAGCAGCTTTTGGCATCACAGAAGTTGCTGAATATTGTATTTTGCCGATATAATTCGTTATAACACATTTTACCTGCATTCCATAGACATTTCTTTAAAGGCAAAGCGCATTAATGAGCGAGTTGAATGTAATATGATGCTTTTGTTTGGTAAGGTGTGGAAAACCAGTAACCTATTTCGCGTCTTTATGTTATAGTGGAAGGATAAGTATGAGAAATCAGGTGACATTTTTGTTTTCCTTACTTAATTTATATAGTTCTTTGATTCTATTTCTAACTATACTTTTACTAAGGATTCTGGAAATTTCAGATAAGAAATTTTCTTTATGAACCTCATTAATCTTATCATTATCTAAATGACTCATTATATCAACAGGGAATCTTCCTTTATCATAATATTCAACAACGGTAAATATTTTTATTCTATAGTTGCTTAATTCAGGGGCCACTATAAATGCTTTGTATATTAATGCTAACGTTGGTGGTTCAGTATTCAGATAGGAATCAACAGCTTCAACCTCTAATTTTAATAAACTCCTTGAATCTTTGAATAATTTCTCTTTTTGAGTCTCTAATAAATCGAGCGCTGATTCTTCTGTATCATCAAAATTAATTGATTTCCAAATATTTGTGTTTTTTGCCATAATTATTATATATTTAATTTCCAATTACTTAACAAAGATAAAAAATAAAGGATTATTATCCCCATACTTTCATTTATGAACAAAATCAGCGCATGAGTTGTATTTTAAATAAAAGCGAACCATTATGAATAAAACAATATTAGTTACGGGTGCAAACGGAAACCTGGGACAGGCTGTCACCCAAAAATTCCTGGATGAAGGCTGTAAAGTCATCGGAATTGCCGCCCCGGGCACCGATCCTGAATTTATGAAATCGGCCAATCTGGAGGTCCATCAGGCCGACTTGATGGATGAAGACAAGACTTTTGAAGCCATCGAAAATGTAGCGGAGATAGATGGAGCCGTGCTGACCGTAGGCGGATTTGGTATGGGTTCTTTTGAGAATACTTCCTTAGATCAAATTGATAAAATGTACCGGCTCAACTTTACGACGGCTTACAATTCCTCCCGTGCGATATTTAAAAAGCTTAAATCCAAAGGAAAGGGCGGGCAGATTGTGTTGATAGGCGCGCGTCCGGCTCTGGATCCTTCAGCTGCTAAGGGAGTAGTGGCTTATGGTTTCTCCAAGCGGCTGGTCCAGTATTTATCGGATATCATTAACGAGGAGACAAAAGATACGGGCATTACCTCGTCTGTTATCATGCCCAGCTTGATAGACACACCACCCAACCGCGAAGCCATGCCCGATGCCGATTTTGATAAGTGGGTGAAGCCCGAAACCATAGCCGCTAATATCCAACATTTATTCACAGAGCCGGGTAAAGCATTGCGCGAAACGGTTTTGAAGGTTTATAATGAGAGTTAAGTGGAGGTTCCTATTCATTTAGTTTGTCTTTTAAACTACCGGCAGCAGGACTTTTTATCATTTGATTGATTTTTGACGCAATATTATCGGCATAATATCGCGTGCCACACATGTGACATTTTTGAATCCGGAAAAAAGCTTTCGGGTCATTCCCTTTCTCAAATAGTTTCTTCCCCATTTCAAGAGGTATAATTTTGTCATCGGTACTATGGATAATCAAAAGCGGCTTTTTATAGCCTTTTTTGCCTGCTCAGGAATCGGATCGGGCACCAGAAACATACTGTTAAAGCTGCATCCGGCCAGTAACATCGGTAAAATAGCCACGATGAAAAGCCGGTTGGGGATATATTCTGAAATTTTCTCCCTGAAATATTTGAGTTTAAGCCTGTATGCTTTCATTTACCAAGATTTTTCATAAATATACAAAATCATCACAAACTTATTGGAAATATGTACAAAGATAAGAAGCGGTCAGTGGCTTATTCAAACTGGTAAAAATTTACATTTTATAAACAGTCCTTATTTAATTCACCCTCCGAAACGTTTTTGATGGGGTTGCTAAACGTTTCGGAAGGTGGTCCGTGGTATTTGTTTCGGCAGATTACAACCGCTAAAACGGACTCTCAAAATCCTTGAAAAGGGACGCTTGTTTATCCTTTTCGGAAAGGATAGGATTATCCAGTTTCCAATCGATGCCCAGGTCGGGGTCATTCCACCGGATGCTTCC